>JAEXOY010000021.1 GCA_023439045.1 Bacillota bacterium
AGCAACACCATAACCTACGCAGGCTATCAATATGATAAGGAAACAGGCTTGTATTATCTCAATGCTAGAATGTATGATCCTAAAACAGCAAGGTTCTTGCAGGAGGATACATATAGAGGGGATAGAATTGATCCGCTTAGCTTGAATTTGTATGCTTACGTAAATAATAATCCATTGATGTACTACGATCCGACAGGACATTGGCCTGAATGGTTAGATAAGCTAAAAGCAAAGGCATTACAGGGATTAGATTATGTTGGAGATAAAATTTCTGATGGTGCAAGCTATGTAGCAAGCAAGACTTCAGATGCTTGGGATGCCACAAAGAGTGGAGTATCGAGTTTATGGGAATCGGCAAAAAGTGGTGTGTCGAGTTTTGTAGACTCAGCAAAAAGTACAACAGTCGGTGCATGGAATGATACAAAGAAGTATGCTAAATTAGGAAAAGAACTGGTTAAAAAAGAGATAGCAGAAACAACATCAGGTTTTAAAGCCTTAACAAATCCAAAGAAGACAGAAGAAGCCTTTAATATAATTGATACATATGGTTCAACATCAGATAAAGTTGTCGCAAGAATAGCAGTAGGAACAGTTGTTGTTGCAGGGACAACAGCCGTGGTGGCTACAGCTGTATATGCAGCTCCGTATGTTGCAAGAGTAGCATATTCTGCTTATAGAGTAGCATCAACAACTGCTGTAGGAAATTATTTATGGAACAATCCAGATGTAGGATTAGATGTATACAAATTAGGTTCAGATGTTTACAATAATAATGGGGGAAATATCCCAATGGATATGCTGGCATTTGCATATAATGGTGCAAATTATGGTGCAAATTATAGAACAGGTAGGGCGACAAATAATAATATTGAACCAACACAAAGACAAATAAATTATAATGCCATAATGGCAAATAGGAATTCTGGTGCGGGAGCGTCTGAGGTTGGAGAGATATCCAATGTTGTTCCAAGAACTGGACCAAAAGGTGTAGACCCACTACATCACAACGCTAATGTATTAGTTAGAGATGCTGAGGGGAATATAATAAGCCACGAAAGAGTAGTTAGTGGAAATATGACTGTTGAGGAAAAAGCATTAGGATTTCCTAAAAATACTTTAGCAAGCCATACAGAAGCAAGAGCTGTTACTAACACACCATTATCAGAAGGACAGTCAATGACAATAACAGGTCAGAGACCACCATGTCCTTCATGTAAAGGCTATATGAATAGAGCTGCAGAAGAAAGCGGAGCTGATATATCATATCAGTGGAGACAAAATGGCAAAACAAACAAATGGGAAACCAATAGATAAAAACAAATAAATAGGAGGGAAAATATGGCTACAAGGCTAAATGCAAAATTTCTTTACGCACAGATTGAAAATGATGTAATAATGGTTGGCTTTGCTGATGATGAATTTGAAACGAAGGATTATGTGTTACTTCAAAAATCGCTAATATTTAACGAACAGGATAAAGAACTTGGTTTTGATAAAGTTCATATTACATATCAAGACGAATTATACTCTAAGTATGGAGGAATTCAAAAAATAGTACTAGATAAAGGAGTCTGTGAAATATTACTTGATTCAAAAACAGGCAATATTCTTGGTACAGGTGAGAAGATCGAGATATTGTTTCCAAATGATTTTGATTTAAGTGATGTAAAGAATCATTTAGAGCAAATGTTTATACATGACACAGGTTCGTTTGTTAGCAAGATATAAGAAGCATTCTGTAAGGGTAGGTGTAACAGCCTGCCCTACTGTTTTATCTGAAAGCCCAAACCGCCATGCTTTAAACGCTTTTAATCATGTCTATTTGCACAGTGGAAGTTTGCTATATAATACAAAAAACAGCTTAAATCAAAGGCTATGCGGTTTGCCACTTAGTTAAATAGGACTTAAAGTAGCATTTTTATAAAAATCACCTCAAATAAACGACTTTACACAAAATACTACAGTTGAGCAATAAAGCAATGTCAAATAATATTAGAATCCATTCAAGTCCAATTTACCCTGTAGAATAAGGGGTTACAAGGAAAAGTGGAACTATATAATATTTTCAGGTTTGCAGTCTGTAAACAGATTTTAATGTAAGTCTTGCAATATCAAGTATCGTCCTGTATAGCTGCAGTTTGCTATTATTTTTATGATAATTATAAACATCTGAAGTGACTTATTTTGCTGGGGCGATAGTTTTTTCTGGTTTATGGTGATTCCTCCTATAGTAGTTAATATTTGTGATGCTATCTTAAAATAATGAAGGAGTGGTATTCATAAGTTTGGCATTAAAATTACTATTTCAGAAGTTGTAAAGGAAATCGAATTGGCTAGTTTTCTACTTAAAATCACACATCCAGCCCCCACTCCAAATGGGTTTAAATGGGTTATTACTCCTTGAAGAACGCCTTGTTTTTACAAATGTCAATCCTTAAAACGCCTGATATAAGAGCCTTTTGAGGATTGAATAGAACTTTAAAAATTCTCAAACCCCAACCATGGTAAGGATGAGGTCACCGGTCCGATTCCGGTTGAGGGCTCCAATAAAAATCACCTCCGATTTATGCGGAGGTGATTTTTATTGAGCCTATACCTGCATTCACCTGAGCGGGAACTAACCTAGCGTGCTTGCGCTCTGCCGGCAGAGCATGCGAAGTAAAACCAAATAGTATTTCGAACATACAAAAGTCCTAACTAAGCTAAACCTCGGACATACATATACAGTTAAGCTATTGAATACTATTAAATAATAACGTAAGTGCATGAATATGTACACTTAAATTACAAAAACAATAGTATAACTAGCATTGAATGTTAGTCCTTTGTTCATTTCCAACATTATTCTGCCTCGGCAAAGCGGAACCCCTCACATAAAATTCTCGAGTGAATACCATATATTATAACAGATTTTATTAATGGGGGTATATACATGGGATATTATGTTAATGTTGAACCAGGGGTAAATGTTTATGTGGAGGATATTAATCCTACAGGCACAAAAACAATCCTGTTCATTCACGGATGGCCGGGTAACCATAATTTATTCGAATATCAATTCAACCAATTGCCCAAAATGGGGTACAGGTGTATAGGAATGGACATCAGGGGGTTCGGCTTATCGGACAGACCCTGGACAGGTTACGATTATAACCGATTGTCAGATGATGTTAGAAGTGTGGTTGACGCACTCAAATTGCATAATTTTACCCTAGGGGGGCATTCAACGGGTGGAGCCATTTGCGTCAGGTATATGTCAAGACATAAAGGGTATGGTGTATCTAAACTTGCTCTTTTTGCCGCAGCGGCTCCTAGTCTTGTCCAGCGACCATATTTTCCATATGGCTTGCAAAAACAGGCTGTAATTAACATCATTCAAGGTACATATAACGATCGGCCCAATATGCTTAGAGGGTTTGGAAATATGATTTTTTATAATCCTGTTTCTGTCCCGCTTTCAGATTGGATTTTTCAATTGGGGCTGCAGGCAGCCAGCTGGTCAACTGCAGCTATAGCAAACACCTGGCTGGGTGAAGAAGAGCTGTTTAATGATCTGAAAACAATAAATGTTCCAACGCTAATCCTTCACGGTATAAATGACCAGGTCTGTCTATATCCATTGGCTATAGCACAAAAGAACAGTATCAGAAATTCCAAGCTTGTACCATTTGAAGCATGTGGTCATTTCCTGTTCTATGATCAGCGTGACAGGTTCAACAAGGAATTAGTACAATTTATGGAAGCATAAGGATTGAAGACTTCCATAATAAATATAGCTGAAAAATAGACTGTAACAAAAGTCGCATTTTTAGTTATTGTAAAAAAGGTATGAAAGCCAATCTCGGACTTCATACCTTTATGTTATAGAAGCTTTTATAAAAAAACTTAGACATATTCTAAATAGTTATTTATTATTTTAATTCAATCCCAGTGACTGTGAAGTAATGATTTTTGTTATTAAAATCAACTGCTTTAATACACCCTTCATGTATAAAAAATTCATCCTTATAGTTTGGTTGTATAACCCATTTAAAGTTTGTAAAATCATATAGCCCCATTTTATTATTTATAGTAATAAAATTATATTCGTTATTTCCTAAACCATCCAACTTAAAACTACTATTAACTTTTTGAAACACCCTACCATCTATCTTAACATCTTTTAGTATTAAAGTACCATTTGTTTTATATAAAGAGTGTAATTCTTTATCATTTGTTGCTACAATACAGTTGCCCATAGTTGTGAGTTGTTGTATAGTAGGGCTACTTAATAATACTTTTCCAGTGCTTGACAATAAGAATGGTGGATCATATTCGGGATCATCGTATTGACCACATATAAAAGATAATCCATCTGCAGTTTTTAGAGCTAAATAAGGTTCACCATATTCATTATGTAGAGGTTTATGTAATTTATTTATTGTTAATACTTTAGAGCCTAATTCATTATATATTGTATAATCAAAGGTATTGTCGTCATTGTAATAAGATTTAGTAACATAATAACCATTACGTAGCAAGCTAATATGACTAACGTTATTATAAGCACCATTAAAGAAAGGGGTTACAACGCTTATTTCTTTACCTGGAGACTTATATGCAATTATAGGCGAGTCATCATTAGCAGTTAATAACTTATTATATTCATTATATGCTAAACCTTTAATTAATTTCATATTTTTAGTATCGTATAAATCATAACTATCATCTTTCTTTTGTAGAAGTACATATCTTTTGTTTGATTCAGTTTGATAGCGATATTCTCCTACAACAGTAGCTTTATTATTCTTTACGATGTATAATAAATTATTTGATGCGCCTGTTTTTACAAAGTAATAATCATTATTGTAAGTATCTTTTCCTATATATGGTTGGTAAACAATTCCTTTTTCAAAAATTATAGGGTCCTTTTTTCCAAGAGCTAATAGATAAAAATCTCCATCAGCGATTATGTAGGCTAGGTCTCTTTCTTGTTGATTTAAGTTTATTGAAGAGAATGTTTTATTTAAAAGAATTTCTCCTTTATTATTTAGAATAACTTTTTTATTATTTTTCTCCGCGATTATAAAAGTACCTTTACTATACCTATTGAGTAAAAGATTTTCTACTTTATATGAGTCATACACGCCTCCTTTTATTATTGTTTTTCCAGTATGATCTATTAAAGAAGTATACTCATCATAGTTAACATAATAGCTATATGCAAAACAATCTCCACCTAAACTTTCTAAACCATATGTCTTTAACTTTGGTTTAAAAGTTGTTTTTCCATACATATCAATAATTTTTGCTCCATTTTTAGTATCATGAATTACTGCATATCCTCCATTAAAACCATTTTGATCATAAAGAGGTAAGTATTGTTCTTTTGTTAAATTTAATTGGCTTATTTTTTTGCCACTTAAACTATCGTAAATCTTTACGCTTTTGCCATCTTCTAATAAAATAGGAGGCTCTTTTAAAATGGCATACGGATTTGAAGTAGTAACTGCAAATATTGAAAAATAACAGCAATTAATAACTAAAGCTAAAATCGTTGTAAAAACTAAAAATAAAGATTTTTTGTTAAACATAAATTTAATTCTCCTTTGGTTCTTTTATTTATTTTCTATGTACTGAGTTTACCTTTAAATGTATTCAGAATTTCAATTCTTTTACATTTTACCATATACATACAATATATTCTATAATTTACTTAATTTAAAATAAATTACATATCTATATCTTTTTTTAATAAAACTTGCAAACTTCATAATAATTGCTTTTACGCAATTTTTAACCAATTCCGCTTGATACACCAACTTGCGGGATTTTATTTGATTTTCGGGAGGTTATTATATACAATTATTTACAACGATTGCATAAGTCCTGGACGTTAATATTACAGCTTCTGACTACTTTGTGAATAATGCACCACATGAACTGTTAAAGGCACTATGTGAGATGTGTGAAGGCCACTAAGATAACAGCATAACCAAGTGGCTATGTTGGGACGAGGAACCAGGGATAACTGATAGGAACAATGAATTGCTGAGCAGCTAGAGGATATGTACTATAGCTATCAGCTACAAGTCTGAGAGCTTTACCCTGGAAACATAATCACGTTCACTTAATTTGCATTCATTGTAGATTGGGTGAATTTTTTGGTCATAGCTGATGTGCTAGCTTGCCATTTATGTATCATATGAAGGTTTTAAGCTCCACATTCACTAAAATGAACCTTTTTTATTGTTATGACAATATATAGATGAATGGCCATTTACTAGATGATAAAACTGAAAGGAGCAAACATGGACATCTCAGATTTAATCGGGCTATATGGGGATAATGTTTATGCATTCTGTCGAAAGCTTGCCAAAAATAAAGCAGATACAGATGACCTGTATCAGGATACCTTTTTGAAAGCAATGGAGCGGTGTCATAATATTGAAGAAAATAGGAATCCAAAGGGATTTTTAATTTCAATAGCTGTAAAGCTGTGGAAAAACAAGAGCCGTAAATATGCGAGGCGGAGTAAAATAGCACCTCAAGAGGAGCTTATTGATGGCGCAGATTATAGTTACATATTTTACGATAACTTGACCCCTGAAGATATTGTAATATCCAGAGAATTGATTGTCACAATACATAGGGCTGTAGATACGTTGAATGATAAATTACGATTACCTCTATATTTGTACTATACCGCTGACATGTCTAACCGAGAGATTGCAAATATTTTAAAGATACCACAAGGGACTGTAAAAAGCAGGCTTTTCAAGGCAAAAAGACTGGTGAGAGATTATATGGAATTGGAGGCTAATAAGGATGGAAAATTTAGAACAGTTGAACAAAATGTTAAAACAAGCTCTTTCTACTTCAGATAAGCCCACCCAGCAACTAAACCAGAGTATATTAGTTAAGTATGAGGAGGAAAAGAAAATGAAGTATAGATTTAGTAAAAAGTTTACTGGTGCATTAATAGCTGCTGCTATATTGGTAACAATGACTTTATCGGCTTTTGCAGCATGGCATTTGCTTAACTCACAGCAGGTTGCTCAGCAGCTTGGAGATAATAAGCTGGCACAAGCTTTTGATAATCAGAGCGCGGTAGCAATAAACAATAGTATTACATCAAAGGGATACAAAATTACATTGCATGGCGTAATTTCGGGTAAGGGTTTGAGTCAATTTGAGGCTTTAGGAGAAAAATTAAACCCTGAAAGGACCTATGCAGTAGTATCAATCGCAAAAGATGATGGAAGTAAGATGCCTGATACTTTAGATGAAAACTACGGTAATCCTCCGTTTTTAGTATCGCCTCTTATTAGGGGGCAGAAGCCATGGCAGGTTAATATTTTTACTATGAATGGCGGGTATGTGGAGGATGTAATAGAAGGAGTGATGTATAGAATAATAGACTGTGACAGTCTTGAAATGTTTGCCGACAGAGGAACATATATAGGTGTAGTTAATGATGACTTTATTAATAACAATACATTCAACTATAATGAAAAAACGGGAGAAATAAGCCCAAAGGCTGATTATGACGGAGTAAATGTAGTTTTTGACCTGCCTCTAGATAAGAATAAAGCCGATCATGAAAAAGCCGAAAAGTATTTAGAAGAGCTATTTCCTAAACCAAAAAGTGAATCAGGCGACAACAACGAAGTCAACGGTAAATCAGGTAAAGATACCTATATCGACTCTCATAATGGTTTGAGTATTGATCTTGAAAAGGAAGTAGCAAAAGGCACAATAATACCTGAATCTGTTAAAGAAGTAAAAATAGATAAGGCTGGTATTGGCCATTATGAGTATGAAAATAATAAAAGTGAAATTAACGTGGAAGCCTTTTTCCTAAAGGAGAGACTGGTACAAAGATAATTAGTGTAAATGGAAATAGTGAGAACGGGTATATAGCTATACAATATACCATGGATGCTAACGGCAAGCTTACCGCAAAGAGTATTAAGCTAAATATAAATAAGTAAATATTAATAAGCTAAATATTAATAAGCTGAATATTAATAAAAGCTAAGTAATAATAAGTAAATATTAATAAGTAAATTAAGATGAGTCTTTCTCTGATATGCACTTTGTCAAGTAGACAGGTCGAATATCCAAAAAGAGGTGCTTATAAACGGCCACAGTTGTGTGGTCGTTTTTCTATGCACACCATTTTTCTTTGTAAGGTGGGCCTGTGCGTATACTATTGTCCCTCTAAAAATTATGGTATATAATGGGATATGATGTTGTATGGATATGAGATATTATACAGTTAATGCATTTAGGTAGAAATCTTAGGGCAAACGTACTCTCTTAGAGGATAATAACTTATGTGATATTATCCATAGCATTTGCGTTTTACATCTAAAAGTTAATGATTATAATAATTGCGGAGAAATGTATGGGTTCAATAGCTTTTATTGATACGGAGGTAGATGCAAACAGCGGAAGAATATTAGACATAGGGTGTGTTAATGATAACGAAGCGTTATTTCATTCACACTCTATTCATGATTGCTATAATTTTATAAGAGATTACGAATATATTTGTGGACACAATATCATAAATCATGATTTTAAGTATCTTTGTCAGGCTGATAGTAGATTTGGATTCTATGACATTAATGTGATAGATACTTTGTTTTTTTCTCCGCTCTTGTTCCCTGCAAAACCTTACCACGCCTTAGTTAAAGATGATAAGCTGCATACTGATGATATTAATAATCCCTTAAATGATTCAATAAAAGCAAGGAATTTATTCCATGATGAAGTAGCTGCCTTTCAAAAACTTGATAATCTGCTTAAGCAGATATTCTATTATTTACTTAAGGATAAAAATGAATTTAAGGCTTTTTTTAAATATATAGGTTTTGGTCAGGGACCACTCTATAATCTAAAACAACTATTATCTATTAATATTGAAAAGCAAATATATGAGAGATTTAAAGGCTTAATTTGTATTAATTGTGACCTATCATACATTATTTTAAACAACCCCATCGAATTATGCTATTGTCTGGCACTGATAAATATAGATAATAGATATTCAATAATACCTCCGTGGGTAACAAAAAACTATCCAGAGGTTAATACTATTATGTTTTTGTTAAGAAGTAATCCCTGCTTAATGGGGTGTGATTATTGTAATAGTGCTTTAAATATTTATAAGGGGCTTAAGGATTTCTTTGGGTATGATTCATATAGAACTTACGCTGGTGAACCACTACAGGAGAAAGCTGTTCAAGCAGCTGTAGATAATAAATCTATACTTGCTATTTTCCCAACAGGTGGTGGAAAATCGATTACCTTTCAAGTGCCAGCGTTATTAAGTGGAAATAGCACCAAGGGGCTCACTGTAGTTATATCTCCACTTCAGTCATTGATGAAGGATCAGGTTGATAATCTTGAAAAGTTTGGTATTACAGAGGCCGTTGCTATAAATGGTCTACTAGATCCAATTGAGCGTGCAAATGCGTTTGAACGTGTTGAAAACGGCTCAGCATCTCTACTCTATATTTCTCCAGAATCCTTAAGATCAAAGACCATCGAACACCTTTTATTGGGTAGAAATGTTGTTCGCTTTGTTATTGATGAGGCTCACTGCTTCTCTTCATGGGGACATGACTTTAGGGTTGATTATTTATATATTGGTGATTTTATCAAAAATCTGCAGCAAAAGAAAAATATTAAGGAACCTATTCCTGTATCCTGTTTTACTGCTACTGCTAAACAAAAGGTTATTCAGGACATCAGAGACTACTTTATGGATAAATTATCAATAGAGTTTGAATTGTTTTCATCTAGCGCAGCTAGAACAAACCTTCGGTATAAGATTTATCAGGGGAAGGATGAGGAAACAAAATATAATAAGGTCAGAGAATTATTAGAAGAGAAGAAATGTCCTTCCATAATTTATGTATCCAGGACAAGTAGAGCGGATAAGTTAGCCAGCAAATTAAGAGAGGACGGGTACGAGGCTAGCTCTTATCATGGGAAAATGGACAAAAACAAAAAGACAGAGAACCAAAATGCGTTTATCTCAGGTGATGTACAAATTATGGTTGCAACGTCTGCATTTGGCATGGGTGTAGATAAGAAGGACGTTGGAATGGTCATTCATTACGAGATTTCAGACTCTCTTGAGAATTATGTTCAGGAGGCTGGTAGAGCTGGTAGAGATGAAAAAATCACTGCTGACTGCTTTGTGCTTTTTGATGATGAGGACCTAAATAAGCATTTTATTCTATTGAATCAAACTAAGCTAAATTTTATAGAAATTCAACAGGTTTGGAGAGGAATTAAAGCTGTAACTAAAGTTCGTTCCAGAGTTTCTCAGTCGGCACTAGAAATTGCTCGTCTTGCAGGTTGGGATGAAAATATTGATAATATAGAAACAAAAGTTAAAACTGCTATTTTAGCCTTGGAAGAGTCAGGATATATTAAGCGTGGACAAAATATGCCAAGGGTTTATGCTGATAGTATTATGGTCAAAACTGCTAAACAAGCAAATGATAGAATACGAGCAACGAACCTTTTAGATGACAAGGAGAAGGAAAACGCCGTAAGAATTATGGCAAAGTTAATATCTAGTAGAAGCAGAAAGAGCACAAGGGAGCAGGGAGCAGAGGATCGCGTGGATTATATCGCTGATATCTTGGGAATGGAGAAATCAGAGGTATTACATATTGTTAATGTATTAAGAGAAGAGAATATTCTAGCTGATATGAAGGACTTAAGTGCATTTGTTATTCAAAGGGAAAATAGGTCTATAAGCGTATTGAAATGCTATAATCGATTAGAAATGTTTTTAGCTACTAGAATTAAAGCAGAGAACGAAAGATACAATCTAAAGGAGCTAAACGAGGAAGCAGAGAGAAATGGTTTTGAATCAACACCAAATAAGCTAATCGATATTTTAAACATTTGGTCTATAAAGAACTGGATAAGGAAGCAAAATCAGTATTCTAAGGATTGTATGACAATTAGTCTACAGTATAGCACAGAAGAATTACAGGAAAAAATAGAAAGCCGATATGCAATAGCTCACTTTATATTGAAATACCTTTATACTAAGGTAAGCAAAGAGCAATCCAGCCAGGATGATGTGCTTATAGAGTTTTCAGTCTGTGAATTAAAGAATGAATATGAACGAGAATTATCCTTAGTTAAGAAGGCTATAAAGCTGGAGGGAATTGAGGAGGCATTGTTCTATTTAAGCAGGATAGGAGCAATAAGAATAGAAGGTGGATTTTTAGTTACTTATAATGGTATGGACATTCAAAGGATAGAGAAGGATAATAGGCGGCAATATAAGTTAGAAGATTACCAAAAGCTAAGCCAATACTATGAAAATAAGATCCAACAAATACATATAGTTGGTGAATACGCGAAAAAAATGTTATCAGATTACGAAGGAGCCATTACATTTGTTAATGATTATTTTCAGCTTAATTATTCCTCTTTTCTAGGAAAGTACTTTAGAGGAAGCAGACAAAATGAGATTAAGCAGAATATCACTCCTGCAAAGTTTAAACAGCTTTTTGGTGAGTTGTCACCGACACAACTTAAGATAATTAATGATAAGGAGTCCCGATATATCGTGGTTGCTGCAGGACCTGGCAGCGGCAAAACCAGAGTGCTGGTTCATAAGCTTGCTTCATTATTTTTTATGGAAGATGTGAAACACGAGCAGCTTCTTATGCTCACATTTTCACGTGCAGCTGTTACTGAATTCAAGAGCAGACTCATTAGGCTAATCGGCAATGCAGCTAATTATATAGAGATTAAGACCTTTCATTCATATTGCTTCGACCTATTGGGTAGGGTAGGCAGTCTCGAGAAAACGGATGATATAATAAAAACGGCAATTAATAGAATTAAAAGTAATGAAGTTGAGAGGGGAAGAATTACAAAAGCTGTATTGGTAATTGATGAGGCTCAGGATATGGATGCAGAGGAATATGAGCTTGTCGAGACATTAATAGACTATAATGAAGACATGAGAGTAATAGCTGTTGCAGACGATGACCAAAATATTTATGAGTTTAGAGGTTCAAGCTCCAAATATATGGAGCGACTAATTGTCGACAGAAAAGCTACTATGTATGAGCTTATAGATAATTATAGAAGCAGGGCTAACCTTGTTGAGTATACTAATAGCTTCGTAACAAAAATAACTAACAGACTAAAGCAGTCTACTATTAATGCTATCCGCAGGGATAATGGAACTCTCAAATTAACAAAGTATTCGAGTAGTAACATTGTAATTCCTTTAGTTAATGATGTTTTGTCAACAGACATAACAGGAACAACATGTATTCTCACAGAAACAAATGACCAAGCACTTCAGATATTTGGAGCGCTATTGGAAAGGGGTATAAATTCTAAGCTTATGCAATCCAATGATGCTTTTAATTTATACAATCTACTGGAGCTTAGATGTTTTTTACACTATTTAAAGGGAGACGGAGTGGTATTTACCATAAGTGATGATAGCTGGACTGTTGCAAAGAATAAATTCATAAAGGAGTTTAAAGGGACGCCTAATTTTGAGGTGTGCGTAAATCTTATTGATACGTTTGAGAGGACAAATACCTACAATAAATATTTTTCAGATTTAGAAGCACTTATTAGAGAGTCTAAATTAGAAGACTTTTACGGTCAGGACTCAGAGACTATTGTTGTATCAACCATTCATAAAGCAAAGGGTAAGGAATTCGACAATGTATTTTTAATGCTGGATCAAGTTAAGTGCAATACCGATGAGGATAAAAGAAAGCTATATGTAGCGATGTCTAGAGCTAAAAACCTTATGAGTATACACTATAATGGAACATATCTTGATAATATGGCTGCTTATAATCTGATAAAAAAATTTGATAAAGTCACCTACCCTGAAGTTGACAAAATGATAATTCAACTAAGCTTTAAGGATGTCTGGTTAGATTGCTTCGAAGCTCAGCAAGCAAGAATAAGAGAAATATCTCCTGGATGTTGGTTAGAGGTATCTGCCGAGGGACTTACTTATAAAGGCACAACAGTACTTAAGTTTTCTAAGCAATTCAATGAACGACTAAGCAAACTAACACAAAGAGGCATTTTACCCAAATATGCTTGTGCAAAATATATAGTGCTTTGGAAAAAAGAAGGTACTGAAAAGGAAATAAGGGTAATCCTTCCTGAAATCCATTTTTTTAAGGCAAATTAGTATATAATAAGCAGGAAGGGAGCATTTAACATGAGAACAATTATACACAATAAACTAATTAGAGATAAAATTCCTGATATTATTAAAGAAACAGGCAAACAGCCTATTATAGAGGTATTATCAGATGAGGAATATAAAGCACAGCTTGATGCCAAATTGAGCGAAGAATTAAAAGAATATCTCGCAGATGATAGCGTGGAAGAGCTTGCTGATCTAGTAGAAGTAGTTTATGCTATTCTTAAATTTAAAGGGACAAGCATACAAGAGTTTGAGGAAGTTAGAAGAAGTAAGGCCGATAAAAGAGGTACCTTTGAAAAAAGGTTATTCCTAAAAGAAGTCAGGGAAATTGACTAATATAAAGAGGTTGAGTAATATGGACTGCATTTTTTGTGAAAAGCTAAATAAAAATGAATATATATTAGAGAATGAGTTAGCAGTTGCCATATTTGATGCATTCCCAGTAAATAAGGGGCACATGCTTATTATACCTAAAAGGCACTTTGCAAGCTTTTTCAAGGCTACTTCTCAGGAAGTACTCTCTTGCATGGAGTTAGTAAATAAGGCAAAACAATATTTGGACAATGAGTACAACCCAGATGGTTATAATATCGGAATAAATGTTGGCGAAGCGGCAGGACAGACTATATTCCACCTTCATATACACATAATTCCTAGATATATGGGTGATGTTGAAAATCCCAGAGGAGGAATTCGAAAGTTCAAAACACCTCTTGTTGAGTATGATGGATAGAAGGGATTATTCTAATTATGGTCAATTATAGTAATAATATGCCTAGCTATAACTCAAATTGCATAACAGGTGATAAAGACCATCTCTATGCTAGACTTAAACAGGCTATAGAGAAAGCGAAAAAAATAGATATAATAGTAGCTTTCCTTATTGAATCTGGGGTCAGGCTTTTAGAGGAGGACCTTAAACAGGCAGTAGGTAGGGGAGCGAAAATAAGACTACTGTGTGGAAACTATTTGAATATCACTCAGCCACAAGCTCTGTACCTATTGAAGGACACTTTAGGAGAGAAGGTCGATTTAAGATTCTATAATATCCCCAATAAATCCTTTCACCCCAAGGCATATATTTTTCAATATGACATAGATGGGGAAATCTATATTGGTTCTTCAAATATATCTAGATCAGCATTAACTAGTGGAATAGAGTGGAATTATCGTATTGATTCAAGCAATAACCATGATGACTATGAGCACTTTGTAAATACTTTTGAAGATTTGTTTTTAAATAAGTCTATTATTGTTGATGATATTGAGTTGCGCAGGTATTCAAAGCAATGGAAGAGACCAAAGGTTTTTGAAGTAATAGAGGAGTTTGAGGATAGCACTCATGAGCAGCTCGACTCAGATGAGCAGCTCAACTCAGATGAACAGCTCACCCAAGATGGACAGCACAACTCAGAAGGAAAGTTCAACCAAAGTGAACAGCTCAACTCAGAAGGGCAGCTCACCCCACTTGCTAATAGTACTGAGATAAAAACAGCAGCAGAGCCTGATGCAGCCTTTCAAATTGATTATGTTAACAATGATAGTAGGGTAATAGTTTATCCTAGGCCCATGGGAGCACAAATTGAAGCTTTGTATGAACTTAAGAAGTGTAGACTCGAGGGCTTTGATAAGGGCTTAATTGTAGCTGCAACGGGTATCGGTAAAACCTATCTGGCTGCATTTGACTCCCGAGAATATAACAGAATATTATTTGTAGCACATAGAGAAGAGATTCTATCCCAGGCTGAAAGAACATTTAAATGTGTTCGACCAGAGAGGGAAACGGGATTCTTTACCGGTGATTATAAAGATAAACATAAAGATATTATTTTTGCAACGGTTCAAACACTGGGTAGAAGCGAATATTTGAATGATAGTACATTCAAGAAAGATGAATTTGATTACATAATCATAGATGAATTTCATCATGCAGTTGCAGATAATTATATGAATATTATTAATTATTTTAAGCCCAAATTCCTCTTAGGGTTGACTGCTACGCCTGAAAGATTTGATAATCAGGATGTTTTTGCTCTGTGTGACTATAATACAGTTTACGAGATAAGGCTAAAAGAATCTATAAATAAAGGTCTGCTAACTCCCTTTAGATATTATGGTGTGTTTGATGATACGGACTACCAAACTATAGACTATAAAAATGGCAAATATGATGAGAAGCAGTTGGAGCAGGCACTTAGTATAAACAAAAGAGCTGATTTAATATTCAAACATTATCAGAAATACGACAGTGCAAGAGCTTTGGGTTTTTGTACAAGTCGAAACCATGCAATTTTTATGGCAGAATACTTTATAAACATGGGTATTTCTGCTTGTGCTGTAATTAGTGGAGTTAGTCAACTTTCAGAATATTCATTAAATAGAAGTGATGCTATTAATAAACTGAAAATGGGGCAGCTAAAGGTTATTTTCTCTGTAGATATGTTTAATGAGGGCTTAGACATACCTGAATTAGATATGATTATGTTTTTAAGACCTACCCAATCGCCTACGATATTCTTACAGCAGCTAGGAAGGGGACTAAGAAAATATAAAAATAAAAGGTATGTAAATATACTTGACTTTATTGGGAACTATAAAAGGGCACTGGATATCCCTAGATTACTTACTGGAGATGTTGAACGGGCAGAGGGAACACATTCACACAAAATAATACCTTCAGAAGAAAGCTATCCTGATGATTGTATTATCAATTTTGATTTTAATCTAATTGACTTATTTAATAAAATGCAGGAGCAGCAGGCTACTGTATTTGATAGAATTAGGGGAGAATACTTTAGAATTAAGGAGCAACTCCAAAGAAAACCTATGAGATTGGATATGTATAAGTATATTGATGAAAATATATTTAAATTAATCCAGGGTAGGAGCGAAAATAATATATTTAAGGACTATATAGGCTTTTTGTATAAAATAAATGAGCTTTCAGACAATGAGAAAGCTTTATATAGTACTAAGGCTCATTCCTTTATTAACGAGATAGAAACTACATTGATGACTAAATTATACAAGATGCCTATACTGCTGGCATTCTACAATAGGGGTATTCCCAAGCTTAATATAGATAAAGCTGATATATATAATAGCTTTAGGGATTTTTATTCTCATGCTTCTAATGCTGTAGATATGCTAAGAAATGAGAGTACCAAGAGTTTCAAAGAGTGGGGAGTGGAGCAATACTTTAATCTTGCAAAAAATCAACCTATTAAAGCATTTCTTAATACAGCAAAAGATTTCTTTGACTTTAACAATAATGTGTTCTCACTGGATAATACTTTAAATGAGTACCTGCAAAATCCTGCTTTCAGGGAGCACTTTAAGGACGTAATTGAATACAGGACAAAAAGGTTTTACAAGGAGAGGCTTGTAAGATTTCAGGATGAGATTTATAAAATTGTATAAAGGGAGGGATTCCTGTGCCACTACAAATAATTCGCAATGATATTACCAAGGTTCATGCTGATGCTATTGTAAATGCAGCAAACTCATCTCTGCTTGGAGGCGGTGGGGTTGATGGAGCGATTCATAGAGCCGCCGGGCCGGAGCTGCTTGAGGAGTGCCGAGCACTTCGAGGGTGCGAAGTCGGACAAGCTAAGATTACAAAAGGATATAATCTGCCTGCAAAATATATAATCCATACTGTAGGACCAATTTGGAACGGCGGTATGAACAATGAGGAGAAGCTGCTGTCAGATTGTTATAGGAACTCACTTGAATTGGCCAGGGAGAATAGCTTTGAAAGTATTGCCTTCCCACTAATTTCCTCAGGTGCCTATGGATACCCCAAGGATAAAGCATTAAAAACTGCTATTTCTGTTATAGGAGAATTTTTATTAGCTTATGACATGACAGTTTTTTTAGTTGTATACGATAAGGCAGCATTTGTTTTGTCGGAAAAGCTCTTTTCATCAATCGAACAGTACATCGATGATAAATACATAGAAGTACATTATTGTGCTCGCTCAAGCAGATCTGAACTACCGATGATGAGAGAGAATGCCATAGAGGACGAACCGCTTCTAGATTCTAAAGCGTATGCCTTTAAGAAAAAGCGAAAAAGAAGTCTTGATGATATGGTAAAAAATATGGACGAGACCTTCTCACAAATGTTGCTACGCTTAATTGATGAAAAGGGCATGACAGATGCAGAAACCTACAAAAAGGCAAATATAGATCGTAAGCTTTTTTCTAAAATCCGAAACGATATTGATTATAAGCCAAGCAAGCCTACTGCAATTGCTTTTGCAATAGCTTTGAAATTAAACCTAGATGAAACTAGAGACTTGCTGATGAGGGCTGGTTTTGCACTATCTCACAGCAGCAAATTTGACATTATAATTGAATACTTTATTGAAGAAGGAAACTATAATATTTTTGAAATAAATGAAGCTTTGTTTATTTTTGATCAGAATTTGTTAGGCGGATAAAGTAATAGACCTTTCTTGCCCTTTAAACATGTAATAGTTTGACTTGACAAAATTAAAGAACACTTCTGTTTTTTGTAATATTGCCATAAGTACTGCAGATTTCATTGTAATATGTCGCTCTCAAAGCGACCTATTGCCATTAAAAAACGGTTATCCTTAAGTTATTAAAAATTTAAGGAGGCCAAAACAATGAAAAAAGGGTTAACGGAACTGGTATTTATTCTTGATAGGAGTGGCTCAATGAGCGGTCTTGAAGCTGATACTATAGGTGGTTATAATGCTATGCTTGAAAAGCAGAAAAAAGAGTCCGGTGACGCGATAATAACTACTGTATTATTCGATGATAAGTATGAATTACTACATGACCGTATTAACCTTCGAGGAATCGCACCTATAACAGACAATGAATACTTTGTCAGAGGCAGTACTGCACTATTGGATGCCGTGGGCAAAACAATAACTAAAATTGGTAATGTGCAGAAGCATACAGGAGATGATGAGAGGGCTGAACATGTTATGTTCGTAATAACGACGGATGGTATGGAAAATGCCAGTAGGGAGTTCAGCTATAAAAAGATTAGGCAAATGATTGAACGTCAAAAGAGCAAATACGGCTGGGAGTTTATTTTTCTTGGTGCGAACATAGATGCTATTGCAACTGCAGAGCGTTTTGGAATTTGTAAGGATAGAGCTACAAATTATAATGCAGATAGTGAAGGTACCTTGCTTAATTACGAGGTAATTAGTGACACTGTCAGCTGCTTTAGAGCCAGTAAAGCAATACAAGAAAACTGGAAGGGCCGAATAGAAGACGACTACAAGAAGCGTAGAGAAAATAGGTAAGGGTCAATTGGTGATTAAATGAGAAAGAAATATTTAATTGTTTTTACTATTGTACTTATTATTGAGATAATTATAGCACTTTTTGTAAAGGATACTATTATAAGACCTTATGTGGGTGATATCTTGGTGGTTATTCTAGTTTATTCATTTATTAGGAGTATCGTAGAAAAACGCATTAAATTTTTGCCGATTTATGTATTAATATTTGCTACTATGGTAGAAATAGCTCAGTATTACCGCATTGTTGAAGTACTAAACCTTAATAATAATAGGGTGATTTCTATTATAATAGGAGCATCATTTGATTTTAAAGACATTTTATGCTACATATTTGGAGCTATTATTTTATTAATATGGGAAGAGGTTGATAAGAAACTATACCTGTGAGAATGGGTTACAATGGATCTTGCATTTTCACCAGGTGATCTATAAAAACATGTTACACATTTTTGCTTGACAGCATATATATATCTATAATAATATCTTATACAATACAATAATACACTCTAACAATAGAGCAGGCGATGTTTCCCGTTTGGGAAATGTGGGGCTGGGTCGGGACATCCGATAGCGGGTATTTAATAACCTGCGGGACTATATTATATAGTTCTGCAGGTTTTTTTAGGTTCTGAATAAATTAATTACTTATATGAGAGGTGGATTTGTTTGCAAAATCGTAAGGTTAAGGTAGCGTTATTATCAATTATTTCTAATTCTGTTCTTATAGTTCTTAAAATTATTGCTGGTATTATTAGTGGTTCTGTCAGTATTGTCTCAGAGGCTATTCATTCAAGCATGGATTTAGTAGCATCCTTGATAGCTTTTTTTTCTGTACGCTTATCTTCAAAACCAGCAGATGAGGATCACCCTTATGGCCACGGAAAGATTGAAAATGTTTCTGGTGTTTTAGAAGGTTTACTTATTTTTGTAGCGGCATTTTTGATTATTAAGGAAGCTGTAGTAAAAATAATACACCCTACTGATATTTCCGAAGCTTATATAGCAATAGCAGTAATGGTATTTGCTTCGGTAGTTAATGCGATAATTTCAAAAATTCTGTACAAGGTAGCTAAAGAAGAAGACTCTATTGCTTTGGAAGCTGATGCTCTTCACCTAAAAACAGATGTGTACACCTCGCTTGGTGTTGGTGTAGGGTTATTGCTAATAAAGATAACCCAAATAAGCATACTTGATCCAATAGTAGCAGTTTTAGTTGCCTTACTGATAATTAAAGAAGCGTGGCATTTGTGCTGCACAGCGTTTCGTCCATTACTGGATTCACGATTGTCAATAGAAGAGGAGCAAAAGGTCAAAGAAGTAATATCAAAATATCAAGATAAAATTGTGGATTTTCATGAGCTCAGGACTAGAAAATCAGGATGTGTAAAATACATAGATTTTCACCTGTTGGTAGACAAAAATCTAACGGTAGAACAGTCTCATAGCTTAAGTGAAAATCTTGAAAGAGACTTGGAAGAAGCATTAAAAAACACCAATGTAAACATACATATTGAACCAGCATAAGAACCAGCATCATAAATCTTCTTGACACCCTAACGATTGTTAGGTATAATTTACCTAACAACTGTTAGATTGAAGGAGGGTTTTATGGAGTCATCTTGCCAAAGTACAAAGGATAAAATTCTTAACGTTGCTTTAGATATGTTTTCTACCAGGGGATATTCTTCTGTTTCTATTAGGGACATAAGCAGAGCAATTGGAATTAAAGAAAGTTCAATTTATTACCATTTCAAAAACAAGCAAGATATTTTTGAGCATTTACTTTATATTGTACAAGGGTTGATAGAATCAATGAAAACCTCGTTCAATAACGTTCTTTCAGTAGCTAATGAAATAAGCCAACAAGGATTTGTTGCAGCAGGTATTTCGTATATAGAAAAATTTTTGTTAGCGGAACAAGTATACAGCATTATAAACATGCTAAGCATTGAGAAAAGTACAAATGCACAAGCCGCTGATTACTACGTAAAGTTTCTTTTTGACATTCCACTTGAGCACCATCAACAGGTATATACCATACTCAAGCAAAAATGCATGATAAGCAATTATGAACCCGATAAACTAGCCTCCGAATATCAGTCAATAATCCTTTTTATTTTTTTTAAATACTTTCCATCTAAAACTTATATTGCAGAAGAAAATCTACAAAAAGCAAGAAATGAGCTATCCGAAATGTTAATGAGATTTTATTCTCAATATTTGAAAGGAAGTGAAAGTTAATGAAAATCTACAAGAGTAAAAAAGCTGAGGAAAGAATTCTTTCCACATACGATGCACTTATACGAGAATGGAATGTGCCAGTAACGCAGACAGACGTTGATACACGTTATGGAACCACGCATATAAATATATGTGGAAAGCATGATGGACCACCACTTGTGCTTTTTCATGGTGTGGGAGATGATTCTGCATTGATGTGGATTTACAATGCTGCCAAATTATCAGAGGAATTCCGTGTGTATGCCATTGATACTATTGGGGGCCCAGGTAAAAGCAGACCCAATGAAAATTATAATAAAAGCTTTGATGATGCAATATGGATAGATGATATACTGAATAGTCTTGGACTTGAGAAGGTTAATATTGCAGGAGTGTCCTATGGAGGGCATCTTACACAATATTATTGCTATATGAGACCTGATAAGGTTATTAGGGCTATCTGCATGGCAGCTAGTATTGAGGTGGGAAAATCAACCAATCCATTGATAGCAATGATTAGAATATTATTCCCTGAAGCACTATACCCTAGTGATAAAAATGTAAGAAAGCTCATAAGAAAGTTATGTGGAGATAATTTTGAAGTTTTTACAGACAATCAGCTCTTAGTGGAGCATTTTACATACCTTTTAAAAGGCTTTAATAATATGGCAATGGGACGCCACAAAGTTGGCTCATTCACTGAAGAGCAATTAGATATAATACGTGATAAATGCCTATTTTTAGTAGGTGAAGCTGATCCATTTATGAAACTTGGTAGAGCTAAGGAACTGCTAAATAGCTATAAAATGCGTGCAAAGTTCTTTCCCAAGGTTGGACATGCGATTAACCATGAGATAGCCGATGAAATAAATAGCATTCTTATCGATTATTTTAAAGAAAGAATTAACGTGTAGATTTTAAGGTAGGTATACAACACCCAAGATTTAGAATACAATTAGACGGCTTTCAGTTAGACAGCTTTCAGTCTCTTTCTGAAGCCGTTTTAATGTTGCCAGAAAAATAAGGCAAAGCGGACTGCTAAGGGTGTAAGCACCCATATAAATATATAATAGCAGAATGCAATGACTAAGAAGACATGTGCTGTTGAATGACTTTATATCGGGTTTGCCAGTTCAAATTCTGCAAGCCATCTGTGGTATCCACCATTATCTAGGATTGAATCATAGAAAAATGTAGGAATACATTTCACAATTTGCACTGTTGTGCCCACACTTACAGGGGGAGGATTACCATGCCCAGCTGTATTTATTACTGTAGCGAAGCTGCCAGGAGTTAATATATAATTCTCTGGTCTTAGTTCAAACCAGGCAAACCAACGATGGATCATGCCATCTGGCAACAATACAGCACATAGATTTCCAAACCACGGTCTAATCACATTAACAGGTGTACCTGGCTGAATTTCAGGTGAGTGGTTTACAATGGATATTGCATTTTCACCAGGGAAAAATTGTGGAATAGTTATATTATTCATTATTTTAATTACCCCTTTACTTTATGTTTACTATTTAGTATATGATGTGAGTAAATTGAAGGGTGATAGATATTATAAAAGTTTTAGTTTTTATTGACAAAATTTATTGTACAGATAATATTAAACTTATATAGAATTTTTACATTATTTAATTAGTTTTGATAATATCAAGTAAATTAACAAAAAACAGATGGATAGCATTTTTGTTTTGATATTATAAAGTAAATTATGAAAAAACAAAATTAGTAGGGTGCATTGGTTTTGATAGTATAAAGTGTATTATGAAAAACAGAATGAGTAGAATTAATTGGTTTTGGAAGGGGTATATTATGAGAATAACAAACAAAAACGATTTTTTTAATAAAAGTGTCACTGCTCTTGATGAAATATTAGAAATGCTTCAAAAACTCCCTGCCATAAAGCTTAATGACCTAGAGGTTAAGCAGACAGCTTTGGTAATAGTTGATATGGTTAATGGTTTTGCTAGGGAAGGAGCTCTGCAAAGTGCTAGAGTAGAGGCCTTAATTCCAGAAATAGTGAGATTATCAAAGGCTTGTGATGATTTTAATATAAAGAAGGTTGCATTTGCTGACTGTCATTCAAACTCCTCCCCGGAATTTGAAGCTTACCCTCAACACTGTCTATGTGGTACTAATGAAGGGGAGATAGTTGATGAGATTAAGGAGGTAGGAGGGTATACTCTTATAAGCAAAAACTCCACAAATGGATTCCATGAAAAAGACTTTGCAAATTGGCTAGACCAAAACCGAGATATAGATACATTTATCGTTACGGGAGACTGCACTGACATATGTATACAGCAATTTGCAATTACGCTTAAGACCTGGTTTAATAGCCAGGACAAAAAGTCGAGAGTAATCGTTCCTCTAAACGCTGTTGAAACGTATGATTTGGGACTGCATGATGGGGATTTAATGAACGTAATGGCATTATACAATATGATAATTAATGGGGTTGAAGTGGTTAAGCAGGTTGAATAAGCTAGGCATATTCGATTAAATATTATTCCAAATCTAGCAATAGATTTGGAATTTTTTTTTGTGGATTAAAAATAATTAGGGCAAAAAAGCTATGACCAAATATACTGCGATTTTTTATATAATACTAGCAAGTCCGTAAGGTGACTAAAAACTATGCAAAGGGTGCTGTTAAACAAAAAACTGCGTAAGTGTAATCTTACGCAGTTTTCTTATTCTGAAGACTTAATACTTTATTTTTATAATTACTTAAACAGTGAATCCAATTCATCAACCTTTCCGTAACAGTAGCCTATACTTGCCTTATAAAGATTATTCTCGTCATATCTACCGCCTTCATACCAGAGATGAATGATGCCATCACGTTCATATATTGTAGGGTACCATACTCCCCATGAATCATATGCGTCCGGTTCCCCTACACTGAATACAGCCTGGTTTGCCTTTTCCCATTTTAATAAATTTAAGGACCTTGCCATACCGAATTTTGGAGTGCCATTTTCGCTGCCTGCGCAGTACGTCATGTAATAAACATCGTTAATGCAGACTATACGTGATGCAAAAACGGTTTTATCATCATAATCACCTTTAGGTCCGGGAACAATGATGGGTTCCTCTTCCGCCTTGAAATGGAAGCCGTCTTCTGAACGTGCCATGTACATTGTAAAACCTCCCATTTCATTTACACGTACATAATAAAGGTAGAAGATACCATCCTTGTAAACGACTTCGGGACATTTGCCTTCAATGATAGGATCCTGGAGCTTCATGAAATTTACACCGTCTGTGGAGATTGCAAGAGCAATTGTATCCTTTTCCGGGGTAGATGCTCCATAGTATAGATAGGTCAAATGTCCTACAGTTAGGGCGGCAGGATCGCAGAGACCCTTGGTGTCCAATGTACCAGGGCGGCCCAATGTAATTATTGGTTCATCATGTACTATGTCCGGTGGCTGGGTGATATCATTTTTTATCCATTCCACATACCCCATGGATTCGATTCCATCCCGGATTCCTACCAAATAACCAATCCATCTGTTTTCCTTGTAGTAAAGGTCAATTCCTACCAAAGCATCTCCATACCAGGTATTTTCCTTTGGTACAATTAGGGGCATTCCTTGTCGTTTGAAAAACATAATAAATCCTCCTCAATAAAATATAAATAATGATTTTTATCTTTCCTGCCAGGCATTAATCTTCCATAACTCTTGAATATGGGCGATGAAAGCTTTCTACCTGTTTTCGCACCAGTGTGAATATTGTATTGTCTATAAATACGCCAACCTTCTCCAAAGCTAATAACACTGCACCTGCCACTGGTTCACAATCAATCAGAAATAGTTCATAGCTAGGAATAAATCTTTTAAAGGATTCAAAAAATCCTCCCTCTAAAAAGCGATTCCTACACCGATAAATACTCCCTCCTAGAACTAGCGGAACTGTAACATCCTGCAAGCCAGCATATACTGTAAGCCGCCCAAGCATTTCACCCATGGTTTCTCCGGCTTCCTTGAGTATTTCCTGACAGACTTCGTCTCCTTCCTCGGCTAGGTCCATAACAAGTTTTGATATATTATATTTGTGGTGGTACTGTTCTTTACTTTCATAAACCTTGAGTGCAAGGTCGTTCATGTCTAGTACATCGCAGAACGCAGGAAGAAATTCCTCCAAACGTGTATATTTTCCGGTGTGTTCATTGCTACGAAAAGCATAATGTAAAGCATAATCACTTATTTCAAGACCGCCACCCCGGCTTCCCAAAGTGTATCCCAAGGAACGGACTCCTACCTGCTGACCATTAGGAAGCTTGACAGCAAAGTTACTACCAGTACCGCAGATGGAGATTGCTCCCCACCCACCTGAAGAGCTTGCCCTAAATGGAAGCCATATGTCATTGACAATTGTAAAAGGGATGCCATGCATTACCCGTGTCAAATTCTCTTCGAGCTGCTTGATATCACTTTCCAGATCAGCACCAGCCAGACCAAATTGAATATGCGATACTTGTTCGTAACTTAGATTGGCATTGGACAAAACACTTTCAATGAGATTGGAAAGTGTCCGCACAGAGCGCTTCATGCCGCACAATTGGTGATTACTACAGCCGGCAACAGCGCTACCTATGATATTGCCCTTTACATCCGCTAACATACATATGCTTTTCGTACCGCCGCCATCAACGCCTATAACCCAACTCATATTTATTACTCCCCCTTTTGAATTTGCCTTTTGGCTGTATGTCAACTGAGAGGCAAAATCAAGTTTTTATAACGTG
Organism: Bacillota bacterium; assembly: GCA_023439045.1. Taxonomy (GTDB): domain Bacteria; phylum Bacillota; class Clostridia; order Acetivibrionales; family DSM-1351; genus Ruminiclostridium. The sequence continues at coordinate 25,490 of JAEXOY010000021.1, forward strand.
TAGCTATTATATCCATGACAGCCTGTGCGTTGGTATAGCCATGTATCAGCGGATGTGCCAGCATGGCCTGTAATGCTAGAGAACGGCTGTGTTCAACTGCTGCTCGGACCGTAATTTGCTCAAAGCACTTAATCTGACGGACAAGGCCAATTGCATGAGTGGGGAGATATACCTCCCGAGATGGCTTAATCCCTTTATTTGATATCTGGAAATTGGCTTCAATAACATCGGTGCAGTCCAACTGAGGCATCTTGCCGTTATTCAGATAGTTTACGGCTAACTCTATCGGTTCATCGGAAACTAGTGCTTCCATAACATTAAATGCAGCCTGTGAGTATAGAGACCCCCCACGTTCACTTAACTCCGGTGGTTTGATATCGATCTCTGGGCTGGCATATTTCTTAAAAAGAGTATTGTTTACCTCTTCTACGATAATTGCCCTGGTTTTACGATTTAGTATGTATTCTTCCTGTTGCTTCCCTAACATCTCTTTTTCAAAGTAATAGTACTGAAGGTAGGGTGAAGGCAGCATATTTATATCCTTTATTAACTGATCGGTTCCGGATACTTGAGGTATATTTTTCATTTTTGTATAATTTTTAGTGATGGAGTTTATAACTTCCGGCAAAACTTCACGGCCATTAACTACTGCGGATAAGACATAGCTCAAATGGTTCAATCCAGCAAATTCACAAAGAATCTCAGAATCATTGACACCAAGGGAGGAAGCAATATCATGCTGCATGTTTATGGGAACATTACATAGACCGACACAGCGAATATCAGAATAGTTATGTATTGCTTGAGTAATAATTCCTGCAGGGTTGGTGAAATTAATGAGCCAGGCTTCGGGACATATCTCCTTTATATCTTCTGCTATTTGCAGGGCTATAGGTATTGTACGCAGAGCATTTAAAAACCCACCTACACCCGTTGTTTCCTGTCCAATAATATTTAATTCAATACCAGTAAGCTCATCCATTTCCCGTGCATGCATCTGACCTACGCGGAGCTGGCTTATGACAAAATCTGCATCTTGAAGCGCTTCTCGTCTATTATCTGTCAAGGAGATACTGCAATCAATACCTGCCCGGTGTATCATCCGTCGCCCTAACTCTGCAACGATGGCTGCCCGTTCCATGGCGCCATCCTCAGGGATGTCCACAAGCACCACCTTCTTAATGGGAAGTGTGGATCCTCTCTGAATTATTCCTTCAATAATTTCTGGTGTGTAGCTGCTACCACCGCCAATGACAACTAATTTTAGTTCTTTTTTCATATTCTCTCTCCTGTTAATAGCAATAAACTATAAAATTTAGCAAATTGCCAATAAAATATTCGTGAAAATTTTCAAAAAAACTCATTGCATCATTAGAGTTAATTGGTTATAATTTACTAGAATTATCGAATATTTTATAGTTATTAAAACGTTTTCACAGTTTTAATTATAGGTAATTTAAATTACTTGTCAAGACTTTTAAAAACTTTTAAAAAGATTATATACGATAGAAATATCTGAAAAGGAAGTGAATTTTCTTGTCTACCATAAAAGATGTGGCCAGGTTGGCAGGCGTTTCTCCGGCTACGGTATCCCGTATTACGAGCGGGGCGACCAATGTAAACCCGGAAACGAGAAAAAGGGTTTTAGATGTAATTCAGCAACTGTCTTACTCACCTAACAGTGCAGCAAGGGCGCTTGCAATGCGTCGTACAGGAGCAGTTGGGATTCTTCTTAACCGGATGGAGGATCCGTTCTATTATGACCTTATACGAGGTTTCAGCGACGGTTCTACCCACAATGATATTACTGCGGTTTTTTGCACATACAAGGACCGTGATACGCAGAACCACTATGTGGATTATCTTACAAACGGTGTTATTGATGGGATTATTATATATGGTTCATATTTTTTAGACAAAGAGATTATTTTGCGTCTGGAAGGAATGCGTTTCCCACTGTTGGTCATTGAAAGCCCCTTTGACGACTTCCCTTCAAATCGCATATTGATCGACAATTACGGAGGAGTATTCCAAGCAGTGGAATATCTTGCTCAGTTGGGACATAATCGCATTGCTTTTATTGGCGGAAATGTAAATAAAAGAAACTCCATCGAACGCAGCGATGGATACTTTTCTGCCATGCAAAAGTACGGATTACCGATACGCAGGGACTATGTACACAATTTATACGACGATGATTATTCGGCAGGCTTTGATTCCATGAAACAGATTCTGGCTCTCGGGAAAGAAAAGCCCACCGCTGTTGTGTGCGGTGACGATGCTATTGCAAGTTATGCAATATTGGCGGCGCAACAGGAAGGGATTCGGGTGCCGGATGATATTTCCGTCATAGGTTTCGATGATCAAAAGATTATGCCTTTCAAATATACTGGGCCTGATATAACAACTTTGCGGCAGCCTCTTTATGAGATTGGTTTTGAGAGTATAGGTATACTGAAAAGCTGTATAGAGCAGAAGTCGGGTGACTCTCCTTCAGTAAAAGTATATAAGACTGAACTGTTGGTACATGAATCGGTAGCCCCGCCTTCGCTAGAATAATCAACTTGAAAAAAAGGAGCTTAGCTCTTTTTTTTTTGTTTTTAATAGTCTGTATAGATGTACTGCATTCTTATAGCTTATATGGTTCAAATTTAAGACAAAACTGAGAAAACGTTTCACGTTTACAAAAAAATCATAAGATAGCTTGACATTTTTATACCCAATAACTATAATAGCCTTATAAAAAGAAAACGGTTTTACAGCTTTGATTATACTCAAACATAAGAAAATAATGGAAAAGCGCGCAAAGTCTATTATTTGATATGCTATGAAAATTTTCACAAATGTAGAATCGTTTTTTACATGAATTAATTTTTTAAGGAGGGTTAAGATGCAAAAGAAATGGTCTAGAATTGTATCACTTGTACTCGTTGTTCTAATGGTCCTCACTGGATGTACCGCAGATCCTGCGACTTCCACATCTCAAGACACTCAAAGCTCTGCAAGCTCCTCAAGCAAAACAGAAGATGAAACTGTTGAGCTGACTTATTGGACTGGAACGTGGCACGAAACTTTACTTCCAGAACTAATGGTAAAGTTTAACGAGAAATATCCCAATATTAAGATTAAGGCGGAATATTTCCCTTGGGACGGTATGGCTGACAAATATACCGTTGCACTTCAAAGTAACAGCGGTCCAGATTTAATGAATCTGGCCTACATATGGATTCTACCATATGCTACCATGGGCAAACTAGAAAATCTTAACAGCTATATTGATAAGTCCAAAACTGATCTTTCTGACTTTTTCACCGGTGCACTTAATGCAGGACAAAAAGATGGCAATACATATGCGCTTCCATACCGTACGGAAGGTATAGCTTTGCTTTATAACAAGGATATGTTTAAGGAAGCGGGCCTTGATCCCGAAAAGCCACCAGAGACATGGGCACAGCTTCGTGAATATTCCAAAAAGCTAACTAATAATAATGTTGCGGGCTTTGGTATGTGCGGCAAACAAGTTGATAATGTAACCATACAGATTTACTCACTTATGATGTCCAACGGTGCAGAACTTATTAAATCCGATGGTCTGACAACTGATTTTACCTCTCCAAAAGCAGTGGAAGCTTTTACTAATTGGGTTGAAATGGCTACAGTAGATAAGTCTGTACCAGCAAGTGTTCTTGAAAATGACAACACTACCAACCGTAATCTGTTTGCCAATGAGCAGGTGGCAATGTATATTTCCGCTAGTTATGACCTGCAGCCTATAAAAGAGGCTAATCCTGACATAAATATGGGCTTTGGCTTATTCCCAGCCATGACCACCAAGGGAGAAACAAAGACTCAGATCGGTGGGTGGTCGCTTGGTATGACAAATACTTGTAAAAACAAGGATGCGGCATTTGATTTCATTAATTTCTTTACCAGTACCGAAATGTGTCCGCTATATAGTGATACCTTGCCAGCTCGCAAATCGAGCATGAGCAATGATTTGTACAAAGACCCTGACTACCAGATTTTCTTTGATTGCCTCGAATATGCGACTGCTATTCCTGCATCTTCAGTAATCACCCAGGTAAATCAGGCTGTATATGTACAGGCACAGGCAGTATTGGCTGGAGAAGCTACTATTGAAGAAGCAATGGCAGCTGCAGCAAAGGAAGCAGAAGCAGCCTTGAAAGAAGCTGAATTCTGATTGAAATGGGTTTTGTAACGGGACGGATTCTTCTTCTGTCCCGTTTTTCCTAATAAGTATGTAAAATCTAGCATTAACTGTAAATATTTAATAAGTAAAGTTTAAGCTGGAAAATTCATCATCAATAGCATCCAAAAAATATTATACGAGGAGAGATAATGGTGAAAAAATCCTTCGTTCGGAGACATGTCGGCATCTTTTATGTATTGCCTGCAATACTGGTTGTTGCAGGAATTATGTTTTTTCCATTATTTTATACCATAGTTTTGAGCTTTTTTAAACAAAATGTGTTTACTCAAAAAATGACTTTTGTAGGGTTTGATCAGTATATTAAACTATTTAGTGACCCGATTTTTTACAAGGTCACAAAAAATACAACACTTTGGACAGTAGGAAGTGTCTTATTTCAGACCCTTATTGGATTTTCACTTGCCATGATTGTTCATAAAATTAATAAGAATTTGCAAACAATTGTACGCATCTTGTTAGTGGTCCCGTGGGTTATTCCAGGCATTGCCGCAGTTCTGGTCTGGCAGTGGTCTTATCATACCGATTACGGCATCATTAACGAGTTTTTAAAGCAATTAGGGTTAATTGGCACAAGTATAAGTTGGCTTGGGAATACCAAAACCTCGCTAATTTCAAGTATAATTGTTAATGTATGGAAAATGACTCCTCTAGTAATGCTTTTAATAGAAGCGGCCCTACAGAATGTTCCAGCGGAGTTGAAAGAAGCTGCGCGTGTAGACGGAGCCACTAGGATAAAGGTATTTAGTGTTGTTACAATGCCTCATCTAGCGCCTATTTTAAAAACAACTGTGCTTTTGCTTACCATATGGACATTAAATGCTTTTACATATATATATATCCTTACCACTGGAGGACCGAATTATAGCTCAGAAATACTGTCATTGTACATTTATCGTAAGGCTTTTCAGGATTTCAACTATTCCTATGCAAGTGCGGCAAGCGTAGCCTTGTTCCTGTTGACAGCTATATTCAGCACTATATATATTCGTTTCACGCTAAAAGGAGGAAACTATGATCAAGAATAAAGGCATCCTGCCAATCACAGCAAAAATGTTAACTGCCGCAATTCTGCTACTGATGGTTTTTATTGCATTGTTCCCACTTTTATGGATGATTTTTACCTCCATCAAACCCCAGAGAGAGATATTTTCCATACCACCGCGCATATTCTCCGACGCTCCTTCATACTCAAACTATCTACGCGTATTGTTTCAAAGCTCCATTCCTCGTGCTTTCATAAACAGTACAATTGTAGCATTGGGAGCTACTGCGGGTACGCTTCTGCTCTCTTCTTTTGCCGCATATGGTTTGGCAAGATATCGCTTTATTGGCTCCTCAGCTGTTTCTGTAACGTTGCTTTTCGGACAGATGATGCCAGGGGTGGTTGTTTTGCTTCCTCTATATCTTTTTTATAGTAAAGTTGGATTTATAGATTCCTATAGGATACTAATATTAACGAATCTAGCGGTCAGCCTGCCCATGGGTGTGCTTACACTTACTCCGTTTATTAAAAACATTTCGGTAGATATTGATGGGTCTGCAATGATTGATGGCGCATCGGGAATTTCCACCTTGTTTCGTATCATACTTCCCATTGCTTCACCGGGATTGGTTACAATCGGAATTTTTTCATTTTTAAACACTTGGGAGGAATATTTGTTTGCCGTTAACTTTACAAATAGTGCGGCTTATAAAACATTGCCCGTATCCCTTGCGGAGTTCAAGGGTCAATTTGTAATAGACTGGGGAGGAATGATGAGCGCAGCAGTAATCATTAGTGTTCCTGTTCTTCTTTTGTTTCTTCTTTGTAATAAGTATTTTATTCAAGGAATCGCCGATGGTGCGGTCAAAGGCTGAGCTAATTTAGTTCTATTTAAATGCTTAAACTTTGAGTAGAAAATAAAAAAATACGCGGTTGGCAAACCATTCAATATGTCTTAGACATAGCTAGTAACATGTCCATATAGGGATAGAGTATGCTACGCTTCGCGTGGTCATGACTATGCTTTTTATTTATAAACATTTTTAACAAGCTATAAAAACAAATAAAAAAATATAAAACCAACACAACAACCAGAAAACAACATAAAAACATAGAATTATATAAACATGAACCAAAAAACATAGAATTATATAAACATGAACCATAAAAACATACAGCCCACAAATACAAAACCAATATACATAGGGCTCTACTATTAAATTCGTAATATCTTCATTTAATAGATTACATATAAAGAGGTAGTCAAATGAATATTGATTGTCAATAAAGAATGATATCTGTGAGATTGGCAGCAGGATATAGAGGTTATTATAGCAGCGAAGTAGCAGGGCCAGAGATACAGAAAATACAGTGAAACAAGTATAGAGAGGGGGGAAAGATATGTGCGCATTTCCAAAGGTAGGAATCAGGCCAACTATTGATGGCAGAAGAGGTGGAGTTAGAGAATCCTTAGAAGAACAGACCATGAATATGGCAAATGTAGCAGCAAAGCTTATTTCAGAAAATCTTAAGTATTCAGATGGCACAGCTGTTGAATGTATTATTGCAGACAGCTGTATAGGTGGGGTTGCCGAGGCAGCAAAGTGCGCTGAAAAATTTGCTAGAGAAGGGGTTGGGGTTTCGCTTACAGTAACACCATGCTGGTGCTATGGATCAGAGACTATGGATATGGACCCGTATATTCCGAAGGCAGTTTGGGGTTTCAATGGCACAGAAAGGCCTGGAGCTGTATATTTGGCAGCTGTTTTGGCAGGGCATAATCAAAAGGGTTTGCCCGCTTTCGGAATATATGGAAGAGATGTCCAAGATTCAGGAGATACAACTGTTCCAAAGGATGTTGAGGAAAAAATACTACTATTTGTAAAAGCTGGAATTGCTGCGGCCACTATGAAGGGGAAATCATATCTTTCAATGGGCTCTGTTTCTATGGGAATCGCAGGTTCAATAGTGAATGACCAGTTCTTCCAGGATTACTTGGGTATGAGAAATGAATATATTGATATGTCCGAGTTTACAAGAAGAATTGATGAAGAGATATATGACAAAGAAGAGTTTAATAAGGCACTTGCTTGGGTTAAGCAAAACTGTAAGGAAGGGCTCGACGTAAATCCAGTCGAAGTTCAGCAGAACAGAGAGACAAAGGATAAGAACTGGGAAACAGTGGTCAAGATGGCTATAATTGTTCGAGACCTAATGATAGGAAATCCCAAACTAAAGGAATTAGGCTTTGCAGAAGAGGCTTTAGGACATAATGCTATAGCAGCTGGTTTCCAAGGACAGAGACAGTGGACGGATCATTTCCCAAATGGAGATTTTATGGAGGCAATACTGAATTCCTCCTTTGACTGGAATGGCCTAAGAGAGGCATTTGTAGTAGCAACTGAAAACGATAGCTTAAACGGCGCTGCCATGCTGTTTGGTAAGCTTTTGACAAATACGGCACAGGTTTTTGCAGATGTGAGAACCTATTGGAGTCCTGAAGCAGTGAAGAGGGTTACCGGCAAAGAGCTAAGCGGAAGAGCTGCCAACGGCCTCATTCACCTTATAAATTCAGGCTCGGCTGCAATTGATGGAACAGGACAGCAGACCAAAAATAGCGAGCCTGCAATGAAGCCGTTTTGGGAGATTACCGAGGAGGAAGCAAATAAGTGCTTAGAGGCAACAACCTGGTACCCTGCTAATGTTGGGTATTTCAGAGGTGGTGGGTACTCATCCAACTTCACTACAAAAGGTGGAATGCCAATAACGATGTCAAGAATTAATATAATTAAGGGCTTGGGCCCTGTACTGCAAATAGCAGAAGGCTACTCGGTAGAATTGCCGGAGGATGTACATGATATTCTCAATAAGAGAACTGATTTTACCTGGCCAACAACATGGTTTGCGCCAAATCTTACAGGTAAGGGTGCCTTTAAGGATGTTTACTCTGTAATGGCGAATTGGGGAGCAAACCACGGCGCATTTAGTTATGGGCATATGGGAGCAGAGCTTATCACTCTGGCATCAATTCTTCGTATTCCTGTATGTATGCATAATGTAAGTGAGGAAAGGATATTTAGGCCAAGTGCATGGAGTGCATTTGGAATGGACACAGAAGGCGCAGACTACAGGGCATGTGCCAACTACGGGCCATTATACGGAAAATAGCAATAATACCACAACATTTATGAAAATATAATTGGGATTTGGCTAATTTAAGAAGCAGGAGACAGTTGAATAGAGAGAAGGCAAGACTATAGCTTCTCAAAATTGGAGTAAATGGCTCTTATAGCAGAGCCATTTACCTTTTTATAAGCAGTACAAGTTTTCAGTGAAATGTTAAAATATTAAAGCTTAAAGTCTCCAAAATAGTATTCTATGCTATTTCAAAAATAATGAAAAATTAGATAAATTAAAGAAATTTTAAGATTTTAAGAGATAAATTAATTTATTACTATATAAAGGTCAAAGAAGGTCAAAGTCAGAGATTGATTAATAAAGGAAAACATTGTATAAATATAATTGTAAACAACATATTAATATAGATAAAAACAATTAGGAGGTGTTGGTTATGTCAGGTTTAATACCATGGAAAAATAGTGGAGTACAAAAGAGAAATGATAGTCTGTTAAACTTTTTTGATATGGACAGGGTTTTTGACAATTTCTTTAATGATTCAGTTTTTCCTTCACACTTCAGCAATAGCGGTCATATGAAAGTAGATATCAGCGAAAATGAGAAGGAATATATACTTGAGGCAGAACTACCAGGTGTCAAAAAGGACGAAATTAACTTAGAGGTTAATGATGACAGACTGACAATCGCCGTAAGCAGGGACGAAAAGACAGAAGAGAAGAAGGACAATTATCTGAGAAGAGAAAGAAGAACAAGCTCAATGATTAGGTCATTTTCTCTTGAAAATGTAGCAAGTGACAAAATCACTGCAAAGCATGATAACGGCATTCTTACTCTTGTACTCCCTAAAAAGGAAGAGGTTACAGTTAAGGGAAGAAAGATTGATATAATGTAGACATACACTTAATTCTCGGCAAATTACCCCTTTAGCTAAAATACACAGGCCCCATCAAATTTGATGGGGTTTGTGTATTTACTTAAAATAGCTACTATACTTTTTGACAACCTGGTCTTGCTTGCTCAGGCCTGCAAAGATATGCGTTTTGAGGTCAACCTCCAGCTTGAGTTTATCCTTTCGAGATATACAATCAATAATGGAAGCATGCTGTTCGTATATGGCAGAGAACATTTCTGGTTCTTCCATTGATAATATTCTATACCTGTTGTAATGAAATTTAGTTGTGCTTAAAAGTCGCCATATTTGTTTGTGATTTGAAAGGTCAAATAATGCCTTGTGATACTCATTGTCCAACTCAAGGAATTCCTTTATACTTCCCCCATTATCAACAATGTCTTTTTGAAGACGAAGGTTTCTTTGAATATCCTTTGGAATTTCTCCTTTTAATGAATCACAGAGTTCTGATAAAATTTGCTTCTCAACTACATATCTCATGTAAACGGAATCATTTACAAAATCCATATCTATCAAGGAAATATAAGTGCCCTTCTGTGGGTAAATATCCAGCAGGCCCTCATGTAGAAGTCTGATAAAAACTTCTCTGACCGGTGTTCTACTAACTTGGAGCTCTTGTGATATTTCTGTTTCACTCACGAGCTGACCTGGTTTATATGACATATCCAAAATCTTATTTTTTATATCCTGATAAATACTTTCTTTTAATGATAATCTAGAGCTTGCGGTACCGTTCATATATATGCCCCTTTTTGTTATCTGACAACCCTTGCGCCTTGCCCTTTAATTATGCCCTCTACCTCCTTGAGACTCGCCATGGAGGTGTCTCCTGGAGTTGTCATAGCAAGTGCACCATGGGCAACACCATAGTTGACTGCTTTTTTGGCATCTCCCGTTGTAAGCAAACCGTAAATCAAACCGGACGCAAAGCTATCGCCTCCTCCTACTCTATCATAAATTTCAAGATTAGGGAATTCCAAAGATGGATAGATGTTGTTATCCGCCCAGCAGATAGCACTCCAATCATTTATGGTAGCGGTTTTTACCTTCCTGAGGGTAGTGGCAACCACCTTGAAATTAGGATATTCCCTTACTACGGAGGAAATCATTTTTTTGTAGCCGTCTATATCTAGCTCCTTGAGACAACTATCGTTTCCCTCTACTTCAAAGCCAAGGCATGCGGTAAAGTCTTCTTCATTTCCAATCATGACATCAATGTACTTTGCTATTTGCTTATTTACCTGCTGTGCTTTATCTTTTCCTCCGTGAAAATTCCATAATGAAGGTCTGTAGTTTAAATCATAGGATACTATGGTGCCATATTTCTTTGCTGTTTTTACCGCCTCCATCACCACTTCCGGAGTTGTGTCGGACAATGCGGCAAAGATACCACCGGTATGGAACCAACGTGCGCCTAACTTCCCAAATATATACTCCCAATCTATATCTCCGCTTTTAAGCTGAGAAACCGCTGTGTTTGCCCGGTCAGAAATACCAAGTGCTGCTCTGATACCGAACCCTCTCTCGGTAAAATTAATCCCATTTCTAGCAGTCCTGCCTATACCGTCAAATGGTACCCACTTAATAAGAGAGGTGTCAATACCACCTTGAAGCATAAAATCTTCGAGTAGCCTACCAATATCATTATCAACAAATGAGGTAACGGCTGCACATTTGAGTGAGAAACACTTTCTAAGTCCTCTTGCTACATTATATTCACCACCGCCCTCCCATGCAATGAATTGTCTAGAGTTCTTAATTCTTCCGTCACCTGGGTCCAGTCGGAGCATTATTTCTCCTAATGAGATGAAGTCATATGTACATTCTGATTTATCCTTTATTTTTAGAGCGAGCATAAAATTCCTCCTAATTTTGTGATGGTTTTGTACACAACAATATTTGTCTGATAGCGCTAACACTTCTTTAACACTACTTTCCCAATTGCATTCTAGCATCCTGAACCTTTTGCACAAATTGCTTTCCGATGGTAACGATTGATTCATAATCACCGTTTTTAGCACCAGCTGTAAGACTGCCCCCAATACCAACTGCCACCGAGCCCGCTTTAATCCATTCACTTACGTTATCTAGGGTGACTCCGCCAGTAGGCATAAGTACAGCTTTTGGAATAGGTCCCTTTATAGCTTTGATAATTGTGGGACCAAAGAGTTCTCCAGGGAATATCTTCACAATATCGGCACCCGATTCCATACACTCTACAACCTCTTTAATTGTCATAGCTCCTGGCATACATGCAACCTGGTATCTATTACACAGCGTGACAACGTCCTTGTTGAGATATGGACTTACTATGTATTTTGCGCCTGCTAAGATTGAAATTCTAGCAGTTTCAGCATCCATTACCGTACCAGCACCTACCAAGATCTTTCCGTCCTTGTTTTGGCTGGAAAGTTCCTTGATAACATCTGCAGCCCCATCCACCGTAAAGGTTATTTCAATAGCACAGATACCTGCAGCAACGCACGCATCAGCTATCTTTATTGCCTGTTCACTGTTTTCGGCCCTCACTACTGCAACCACTCCGCAATCCTTAATTCTTTTTAGCACCTCATTTTTATCCATCATTAACCCTCCGTAGCTGTAAATTTAAGACATTAATACATATTAATATATTAATATACTAATATACAAGTTACAACCTTTTATTGGATATTAAAAAAGGTAAAATATTAATTATTTAAATATTTGGATTTTTGGAATAATATTTACCAAGAATATTTTTACCGAGGTATATAATGAGCCTTAACATGAGCAACTTGCTTGATATAGAAAAGTACTTTTTATTAGAATTATCCTATTGTGATAATGCCGATTATTCCAAAAGAGATATATCTCCCCAAAAGCCAATATTTATTGCAGATTTTCTTGAATCTGTACCTCAGTGCTATTGCTCTTGTGAAATTGGAGTCAGAAAAATGTACGGCAATGTTGAAGTGTATATGAAGGATTTATATACCCGCCTCCGTAAGGTATATGAAGAGAGCGATAATCTCAAGGATATAGAGATTATTGGATATATAAATGATAACTACAATTTTTTAGGAAACACTTGCAGTAAGAAAAAATCGGGACTTGTTGCATTTGCCCTGAGAGATAGTGAAGGCAATGGAATGGTCATGTACAGAGGGTGTGAGCTAAACTACTTTAGCAATATTGTTTTAGATTGGCCAAGCTGTGTTGCAGCTGCGGTAGGCTATGTCACAAGCCAACACAAAAAAGCACTAAAATTTTTTGATACCTACATGGAGGGTATATCAGGTGAGCACAACATTATTGGACACTCAAAGGGTGGGAATCTTGCTACATATGTGTTTATTAATCGCAAAGGTAGCAATGTAAATTGTTATGTTGTAAATGCCCAGCCTTACTGTTGGTTTGCAATGAGTGATAAACAGAGAGCTTGGCTAAAGTCCAGCCAGTATGAATATATTGTACACACTGATGACTTAACAAAGGCCGCAAGTTATGTATCCTATGCTAGCAGAGTAATTCCCCTCAACAGATATTTAAAGAAGGACACCATGACAAAGCATTCCTTCTTTTCTGCTGGCTTTGATGACTATGGAAACTTAGAGGGGGGCAGGATATTCAGGCAAACTACCAGTCGTATCCTTACGCGTGTATTTCATGATTATTCATCTGAAGGGCGAAAGACAAAGGAAGAATTGCTAAAGCTTTTTAGGTCTCAGATGAAGGTAATAAGAAGCTCTGCGCGATTTCTGTCCATTGGCATGGACGAGATAATGTTAGCGCTAAATGCAGAGGCAGCTACTCTTTGGCTTATTTCAAATGAGCCTGATAACAAGGGGCAATATATTTATCCATTTATGATAAAAGGGCCTATAAATGATGAATTATATAAGCTTAAGCTATATAAAGGAGAAGGTATAGCCGCTGATTGTGCATTTAATGGAGCCGTACACCTCGTCGAGGACATGGGCAACAATAATGAGTCTATGAATAGTATAGATATTTCTACTGGGTTTATTAGCAAGTCTACGGTTTCAGTACCACTATGCTGTGATAATGGCACAATTATCGGGGCGCTTCAAATACTGAACAAGAAGGATAATGCAGTGTTTACAAAGGATGATCTAGAGTTTGCGTCACAGTTAGCTAAAATAATTGGAGAGTTTATTTTAAACAGCAAGCAGCTTAATGAAACGAAAGATTTTACACTGCTATCAATTTTGCAAGAGGATAAAACTATTTTTAAAATAGAGAGAAATCAATTCTTGACTTTAGAGTTTAATAATACTAGTAAGAAAGATAAGTTTTATAACACTATAACAGGACTAGAATTACAACCAAATGAAGCATTGCTTTTCAATAGGCAGAAGTTTTTGCCCCATGAAAGAACAAAGCTAGATAGCTATAGACGATTGGAATTATCTGAAATGTTTGTACAGCAGGAAGGCAGGAATAGCAGCGAAACTGTTAAAAAAGTACTGCTGTCAAAAGTAGCTGAGGTAAAGGAAAAACAGATAGACAAGAGTAAAATACTTGAAAATGAGAATATAATGGATATTCTCGACAAAAAAATATCTGAATTAACGGAGCATGAGTATATTCGCTACGAGTTTGAAAAGGCATTAATCATAAGGCCAATGCTATTAATAGTTAACTACCCTGACAAACTGTTTGTGGATATTCTGGTAGAACAAATAATGAGCAAGCTAAAGGAGATTACCCAAAACAAAACATCTGCTGTTGTGGTATTAAAGGGCACAACATAACAGCTAGGCACAATATAGTAGCTAGGGTGATAGAGCCCAACATAGTAGCTATAGGCTCCATCTAGTAGCTAGGGCCACAATATATATAATATGATTAGTTATTGCTTGCATTGTAGCATTACCTAATCCTTAGAATTACTTATCTCGAGCAATTCAGTGGAAATACTATCAATCACTTGGAAAGATGCAGCAATTTCCTGCATAGACGCAGATGATTGCTGAGTTGAGTTTGCAATAGATTCTACTTCCTGAAGAGAGTGTTTGGTTTGAACCTTAATCTCATCGACCATCTCAGAAATTTTGTGTCCATACTCTGATACCATGCTACTAGATTGTGTAATCTCTTTTACCTTTATATTCGAAGTCTCTTGTAAGCTCTTTAACCTTTCAAAGGATTTACTAACTGTTCTTACTCTGTCCATTCCCTGCTTAATGGTATCGGCACCCATGTCTATAGATTTTACTGCATTTCGTGTATCTTCCTGTATTTCTTTTATTAGCTTTGCAATGTCCTTAGAAGAGTTTGATGATTGCTCAGCAAGCTTTCTAATTTCGTCTGCAACAACAGCAAATCCTTTCCCATGGGCCCCTGCCCTCGCAGACTCAATAGCTGCATTTAGTGCTAAGAGGTTAGTTTGACTTGCAATGCTTGTTATAATTTCTATGATTTTCCCAATTTGTTCGGAGGCCTGTCCCAGTCTATTTATAAGTTCCTTACTTTGCTTTGCTGACGTTTCTATTTCCTCCATATCACCTATTGCTTGAGCGACAACCAGGGAGCTATCTTCGGAGGCTACAAAAGTTGCAGTAGATATATTGTACATTTCTTGTGACTGAAGTGCTATTTGTTCCAACGCTACTGATATACTGGCTACTGTTATAGTTGTACTCTCTATATTATCAAGATTTTTCTGACAATCGTGTGCTGCTTCTGCGGCGTTAGAGGCAATTATTGTGTTAGCTTTTGAGTTTTCCTCTACAGTGGTTGAAAGCTGCTGAAGTGAGGTGTTGAGTATAGATGATGCCTTTGAAGACCTGGACATTATTTGCTGCAAATGCGATAACATATTGGTTTGTTCTTCTGAACCTACCATGCCATCAAGCAGTTTTCTAGTTCTCTTTGTTAATGTCATAAAGGTAAGTCCCAAAGCAATAAATTCAACCATAAATCCACATGCATAAGCAATATAGCTAGGGAGAATTTCGCTAAAAACACTTGTATTTAATTCATCACTTATTCTGAAATAATTTGCAATTAATATACACGGAATACCTAGAGAAAAGGCTGTGATGGTCAACTTGCCGTCGAAATACAAGCAGCTAAGTGCTATTGGGAAGACATACACCATATAGATTCCGATATCTTTATTAGTTGCTAGAATACCTATGGCAACAGTACTGAATATAATAGCCAAATATTTTATTACGCCACTGCTAACTTTGAGAATTCTAAGTGTAATGGGAATTACAGCTAGTATAAAGCCAATGGCTGACAAAACAATTAGCCTGCTTGGATCGATTTTAAATATACCGAGTGAGTTTACTATGTAGATCAATGGGAAGACAACAATACCTATTATTGCCAATACGTTTGAACCAAACTTGTTGGCTTCTAGCTCATTTTTGATAATAGTAGATGAATTTGAAACGCTCATAATATCCCCCTGTGCAAAAAAACTGTAGTATTGACCAATAATGTTATTATACTTCATATTTAAGGGAATTTATAGTAAACATCCTATTTAATAGTAAAATATTTTACCAATATATTACCGTATTATGTTTTTTAATATGACATACACATGTCATATTGCATGGAGTAGAATGATAATAATAGAAAAGTAAATTAAGAAAGGGGGCGAAGGCTATTTGCTGATTTGGTGATGGAAGGTTCCCACGTACCCAAATTTAAGAATATGAAAAGAGGTAAAAAAATTGATTACATTATTTAAAACAGCAACAGTTCCATTTTCCTGTTTAAACGATATAAAAGATGACATATCTATATTTGCACAGCGAACTGACCTAAATGATTTTCAGAAATGGATAACTACTCGTTATGTATTTTGAGTTACAAGCCCTAAGGGTAGTTCTTAACAAGAGAGCTTCGTAAAACAAGCTCTGTAGTGAAAACTTTTCCAGCACATGGTTCTTTAGCATTAATAATATTTATAATCTGCATTGCCGCTTCGCTGCCTAAAATCTCTTTTGGGTGTGCAAACGTGGTTAAACCGGGTGAAACTAGTGCAGAAAGAGAAGAATCATCAAAGCTTACAATGGACATATCTTTTGGCACATCTATATTGTTTCTCTTTAATAGTTCAATTAACATTACTGCTATTTGATCGTTATAGCATACTACTGCTGAGCAATTATTTAGCCTTTTTAGCACTAGAGTATCTGCTGCCCCTGAAAAAATATCATTCATATCTTCAGTAACATACCAGAGTACATTTTCTGCTTTTAGTGAGAGATTGTTCTTCTGAAGCCCCTCACTATACCCTAAATATCGCAAATGTCCCTGAATATCGTCTGACTTAAATATACCCGCAATATTTGTATGACCATGATTTATAGCCAGCTCTACGGCACGGCATCCGCTATCCTTATCATCTGGAGCAACAATTGGAAAAGTGGCACCAGAAAAATACCCATTTATCATAAGACATGGGATACCGCTCTTTTGTATTTGAAGATAAAGCTGAGAATTAATGTTTGGAAGAGCACTTTTCGAGGGCTCTATAATCAAACCATCAACTCCACGCTCAAGAAATCCCTTTATTACTGTTGCCTCAACCTCTGGCTTGTTGTAGGTTATACCTAATTGCATAGTATATCCGTGTTCCATTAGACATGAATCGATACCTTGTATTATATGAGGAAAGATATAATCGCTGATATAGGTGGTAATTACTCCTATTGTCTTTGTTTCAGGGCGACTGCTCCTAACAGAAGATATGTACGTACCACTTCCGCGAGAACGGGTTACTGTACCTTCATTTTCTAAAATAGATATAGCTTGCCTTACGGTATGCCTACTCAAGCTAAACATATTGGCCAGCTCGTTTTCGGTATACAGCTTGTCTCCCGGCAAAAGCTTTTTATCCATTATTTCCTTTTTTATCCACTCTGCTAACGATTGATATTTGGGCATTGCATTATTCATACAGTACAACAATCCTTTTGTTAAGATAAAAATATTATAAATAAAATCGTAAAAAAGTGCAACAAAATAGTGTTGACTAGTGCGTACAATTAAAATATACTTTAATTAAAAAATGTACGTACAAATTAAATATAAATAAGTATTTCTTTTGGTACTATCGTAAAAATCTGAGGAGGAATATCATGTCTGTTTTACAAGTAAATTTTGCTTCCAAATCTCTGAGAAGACAAGTAACATTTAATGCACTTCTACCGGTAGATACCGAACATGTTGAACAGATGAAGGCTTTATACTTACTACATGGTTATTCAGGTAATTATATGGATTGGATGTGTGGCACAAAAATTCAGGAATTATCTCAGAGATACAATATAGCCGTATTTATGCCGTCCGGCAACAATAGTTTTTACCTCGATGATCCAGATAAATATGACAATTACGGTGAGTATGTTGGGGAGGAGCTACCCGAATTCACTAGAAAGATGTTCCGCTTAAGCGATAATGTGCAGGACACTTGGATTGGTGGTTTATCTATGGGGGGCTATGGTGCTATTCGCAACGGCCTTAAGTATTCGAAAACATACGGTAGAATAATAGCATTATCCTCAGCTTTGATTACAAATAGGATCGCTACAATTCCAGTTGGTTATAAGGACGGTATTGCGGATTATAACTACTATACCAGGGTTTTTGGGGATCTTAGCACACTCCTTGGAAGCGATAAGGACCCGTTTGCTTTGTACTCTAGTGCAAGAGAAAGCAATGGTCCTATTCCTAAGATGTACATAGCATGCGGAACAGAGGATTTCCTAATAGAGGAGAATCGAGAATACAGCCAGTTTTTGAAGACTCAAAATGCTGACCTTACATATGTTGAAGGGCCTGGAGATCACAATTGGGATTTCTGGAATGAGTACGTTGAAAAGGGTATATTGTGGGCTTTAAAGGATTAAGTCTATTTAATTCAAGGAGGCATACATATGTTATTAGAAGCTGAGTTAGTTATGGAGCTTTTTGTAGAATTAGGTGAAACGGTTGACGTCGGCAATACCCCAGAGGGTTATTTAAGACTAATTCCCATAACAGGGGGAAGCTTTTGGGGAGAAGGTATTAAAGGAAAAATATTGGGTGGCGGTTACGATTGGAATACAACTCTAGATAATGGTTTGGTTAATGTATTTGCAAAATATGCACTGATGACAGATGATGGCGTTGCTATATCGGTAGAGAATAGAGGACACTTGGATTCAGGCTGTGATAGCCTTATAAAGACATCGCCCAGTTTCCAAGTGAAGGACGGTAAATACGAATGGTTGCGCAGAGGGATATATGTAGGTTGCCTTGAAGTGCCTCAAGCAGAGAAGCCTGCAGTTTGCTTAAAAATGTATAAAATGAAATAGCTTATATAGTATGAATTTAAATTAAATAGCTTAATATGGTTGCATTTGAGTAAAATAGCTTTATATAGTTTGAATTTGAACGAAATAGCTTTATATAGTTTGCATTTGTTTATATAATTTGTATTAGGTTATACAAATTTGGATAATACAATTTAGGGGGAGTAAATTTATGTGTAGAGTACAGGATGTAAAGAATTCGATCCTAAACGGAAAAACTGCCATAGGCATTGAACTTGGGTCAACAAGAATCAAGACTGTGCTAATAGGAGAAGATAATGCACCTATTGCATCGGGTAACCATGATTGGGAAAATACATATGCAAACAATATATGGACATATAGCATAGACGAAATCTGGAATGGTGTACAAAATAGCTATAAGAAGCTGGCTGATAATGTGAAAAAGGAATTCGGAGTTGCTATAAAGAAGGTTTCGGCCATTGGCTTTAGTGGCATGATGCATGGTTATATGGCTTTTGATAAGTCAGGAAAACTGCTCACACCATTTAGGACCTGGAGAAATAATATTACAGGTGCTGCTTCAGAAGCATTGACACAGCTGTTTAATTACCCTATTCCTCAAAGGTGGAGTATAGCTCACTTGTATCAAGCCATTCTTAACAATGAAGAGCACGTTGCACAAATTGATTATTTTACAACTCTTGCAGGATATATACATTGGAAGCTCACTGGCAACAAGGTGCTTGGAATAGGTGAAGCATCTGGAATGTTCCCTATTGATCTGGAGAAAAAGTGTTTCTATGAAACGATGATTGAGCAGTTTAATGATAATATAACTGACAAAAAGCTACCTTGGAAGTTGGAAAACATACTCCCACGCGTACTGGTCGCAGGTGAAAATGCGGGTACTCTTACAGCAGAAGGAGCAAAGCTTTTGGATGTAAGTGGACAGCTCGAAGCAGGTATTATGCTTTGCCCACCTGAAGGCGATGCTGGTACAGGAATGGTGGCTACAAACAGTGTTGCTGAGAGAACAGGTAATGTTTCAGCAGGTACATCAGTATTTGCTATGATCACTTTAGAGAAGGAGCTCTCAAAGGTATACCCTGAAATTGACCTTGTGACCACACCAACGGGTAAGTTGGTTGCAATGGCTCACTCAAATAACTGTACTTCGGATTATGATGCTTGGATATCTCTATTTGGAGAAGCAGCTAAAGCTCTTGGAATGGAAGTAAGCAAGCCGAAATTATATGACACTCTATTGGAAATGGCTCTTAAGGGGGATGCCGATTGTGGTGGCTTGCTAGCTTACGGATATATTTCAGGGGAGCATATCACACATTTTGAGGAAGGACGCCCACTCTTTGTGCGCTCACAGGGAAGTAACTTTAATTTAGCTAATTTTATAAGAGTGAATTTATTTGCATCTCTTGGAGCTCTAAAGACAGGACTTGATATTCTCATGAATCAGGAAAATGTTAAGGTTGACAAAATGTTGGGGCATGGAGGATTCTTCAAGACCAAATTGGTTGGCCAAAAGGTAATGGCAGCAGCTATAAATGCACCTGTTTCAGTTATGGAGACAGCTGGTGAGGGTGGTGCTTGGGGTATAGCACTGTTGGCTGCATATGCTGCTAACCGTGGAGAAAACGAAACATTGGAGCAGTTCTTAGATAGCAAGGTGTTCTGCGGTGAAAATGCTAGCACTGTTGAGCCTGATGCAGCTGACGTTGCAGGATTTAATGAGTTTATGAAGAGATACAAGTCAGGATTAGCTATTGAGAGAGCTGCAGTAGATAACCTTAAGTAGCAATGGACCTGGATTGGACATCTGGTTTGTATATTTAAACAATAAAGATTGTGCAAAATGTAATACATATTTATAGAGTAAGTTAGAATTTACTCAGTATAATCTTAGGGGGGATAAGAATATGAAGTTTTTTCATGATTATGAGTTTTGGTTTATCACAGGGAGTCAACACCTATACGGACCTGAAACACTGAGACAGGTTGATGAGAATTCGAAGCTACTAGTTGAAGGCTTGAATAAAAGTGAGGTAATACCAGCTAACATTGTTTACAAATCAATCGTTACAACTCCTGATGATATAACAAAATTAATAAAGGAAGCAAACTACAATGATAAGTGTGCAGGCATTATTACATGGATGCATACATTTTCTCCATCAAAGATGTGGATTAATGGTCTAAAGAACTTAAATAAGCCTATGCTACATTTCCATACGCAATTCAATAGGGAGATTCCAGTAAACGACATTGACATGGATTTTATGAACCTGAACCAATCAGCACATGGGGACCGTGAGCATGGATTTATCGGGGCAAGACTTAGAATACCAAGAAAAATAGTAGTAGGATATTGGGAGGACGAGAAGCCTCAGAGGAAGATTGGTAACTGGATGAGAAGTGCTATTGGTGTTGCTGCAAGTAATGACCTAAAAGTAGTGCGTTTTGGGGATAATATGAGACAGGTTGCTGTAACAGAAGGAGATAAGGTTGAAGCTCAGATTAAGCTTGGGTGGCAGGTTAATACCCATGGAATAGGTGACCTGGTTGCAATCATCAACAAGGTTACAGATGAAGAAGTAGATGCACTTATGCAAGAGTACAAAGCGAAATATGATATATTAACTGACAATATTGAATCAGTGAGATACCAGGG
This sequence comes from Bacillota bacterium, assembly GCA_023439045.1. Taxonomy (GTDB): domain Bacteria; phylum Bacillota; class Clostridia; order Acetivibrionales; family DSM-1351; genus Ruminiclostridium. The sequence goes on from JAEXOY010000021.1 coordinate 46,721, forward strand.
CAAGGTTGAGATTGCGATGAAGAAGTTCTTCAAAGAAAATGGCTTCCACGCTTATTCTGATACCTTTGAAGACCTCTGGGGCATGGAGCAGCTTCCTGGCTTGGCAACTCAAAGAATGATGGAAGCGGGATACGGTTTTGCTGGTGAGGGAGACTGGAAGACGGCGGCTATGGTTGCTGTAATGAAGGTTATGGAGACTGGCCTTAAAGGTGGCACTTCATTTATGGAAGATTATACTTACCATCTTGAGAAGGGCAATGAACTTATTCTCGGAGCTCATATGCTGGAAATCTGTCCGTCAATAGCGCAAGGCAGGGTTGCAATAGATGTTGAACCTCTAGGAATAGGTGGTAAAAATCCACCAGCTAGAATGAAATTCAAGGGTAAAGCAGGGGATGCAATCTGTGTTACACTTGTTGACATGGGCGGAAGGATGAGACTAATAGTTAATGATATACAGGCAGTTACACCAATTGCCGATATGCCTAAGCTTCCAGTTGCACAGGTTATGTGGAAACCATTGCCTGACCTTGAGACATCTGCTGAAGCATGGATACTTGCAGGTGGAGCGCACCATACTGTTCTCAGCTATACACTTACAGCAGAACATATGAGAGATTTTGCTGAAATATTGGGAATTGAATTTGTGCATATCAATGCAAAAACAGATATAAATGAACTTAAGAGAGATTTGATGCTTGCTGATATAGCATGGAAACTCAAATAACGCTAAAGTTCTTAAGTTTATGTTGACTTTGGTAGGATATTATTTTAATATATAGCCTATGTGTGAACCTCATGTAAAGTGCGGAGCTATTAAGATATAAGATGCAACTGTAGGGCATCTGATAATTTTATAGCTCCGCACTTTTATATACCTATTGATTTGAATTAAATCTATATTTTCAATTGATTTGAATTAAATTTATATTTTCAATTGATTTTTATTAAATTTTATATTGCCAATTGAAAAAGTATTAAGTAAAATTTGGTGCTACCTTACTTTTTAAATCTTATTACATTCCAAGAATGCTTGTTGAGCAATGATGTAGCAGTGCTATCATCTACGATGGTTTTTCCGTTTGAGTGAGGCATTACTGTGTTTGGTGCAGCAGCAGTGTTAACAGCTTGTAAGTCGGAGTTTTCTAAAACTATATGCTCAACAGCCTTGTAGCCAGGGAAGTCAAGTAGTGATGTACTGAGCTCCACACTATCTTCTAATGAACGGTTTACTGCAAATATAGTAAGTTCCTCAGATTCCTCATTGTAAACTGCAACGCTTTCTACAAAAGGAACATCAGTGATTTCCTTAGTATCATACTTATCACACTCAACATGACTTATTAGGGCTTCACCGCGTCCGAAGCAGGAAGTATGCATAAATGGGTAGAATATTGTCTGTGCCCATGCTGCACCGCCATTTTCAGTCATAATAGGGGCAATTACATTTACAAGCTGAGCCAAGCAAGCAAGCTTAACTCTATCAGCATTCTTGAGAAGAGTTATCAGCATACAGCCAACAACCAGTGCATCCTCAAAGGTATATATATCTTCAAGCTGAGGGGGAGCAATGGACCATCTCTCAATTTTCTTGTCCTGCTCATTACTATGGAACCATACATTCCACTCATCAAATGAAAGGTTGATTTTCTTCTTTGAACGCTTCACAGCTTTAATGTAGTCACAAATTGAAACAACTGACTTTATAAATTCATCCATCTGTAATGATCTTGCAAGGAAGGTTTTGGTGTCTTTTTCGTGATTACCATAATATTGGTGCAAGGATATGTATTCTATATAATCATATGTATGCTCCAATACTGTGCTCTCCCACTTTGCAAAGGTAGGCATCCCAAGCCCTGAGCTTCCGCAGGCAACAAGTTCTATGGTTGGGTCAACCCATTTCATTATTTTTGCAGTTTCACATGCAATTCTGCCGTACTCTTCTGCTGTTTTAGAACAAATCTGCCAAGGGCCGTCCATTTCGTTACCAAGGCACCATGTTTTTATATTAAAAGGTTGCTCAAAGCCATTTTGTCTTCTAAGGTCACTGTAGTAGGTACCTGATTTGAGGTTGCAATATTCTATAAGGTTACGTGCTTCACTAGGTCCACGGGTACCAAGGTTAACTGCCATCATAACGTCAGTATTGGCACGCTTTGCCCATTCTTGGAAATCATCAATTCCGACTTCGTTGGTTTCGATAGTTCCCCATGCAAGATCTGTTTTGCGGGGACGCTTGCTCCGAGGGCCAGTTCCGTCTTCCCAGTTATATCCTGATACGAAATTACCGCCTGGATATCTTACAATAGGGACATTTAGTTTGTTTATCAAGTCTAGTACGTCTTTTCTAAAGCCCATATCATCAGCGGTAGGATGAGTAGGTTCGTAGATCCCATTGTATACTGCTCTTCCGAGGTGTTCGATAAAAGAACCGTAAATTCTCTTATCAATCTTTCCTATTTTATAGTCGCGGGATAATTTTAACTTAGCCTTCATACTGTCTTCATCCTTTCTGTTTGTATTTGTACATACAATTATATTATATATTATCATGTTAACTTTTAAAAGAAAGTGATATATAATGCTAATATACTGATGTTTTCTGCTAAAAAATGGGGGTGAATATTTGAGACTAGTGAAAGTTGGCTATAATCATACGCATGACGAGAAATTTTATATTAACAGGCCTAATGGAAGTGGGGACTATTTATTTTTATTAATAAAAACTGCTGGTGTTTTTATAATAAACAATAAGGAATATCGCGTAAATAAAAACACCGTTATTATATACAGAGAAGGTACTCCACAGCAGTATAGGGCAAACACCCATACATATACAGATGACTGGCTACATTTTAAGATAGAGGATAAGGAGTGGTTTGAGAGCTTGAACCTGCCAATGGACAGGCCCGTTGAAAATTGCAGCTATATTTTGATAAATGAGATGTCACAGCTAGTTCTTGATCTTGCAACAGAAAACTCAAGAACAGGAAAATTTGCAGGCCAGATAATAACCCTAAAGTTAAAATGTTTCTTTATGAGATTGTCAGAGCTATTGGAAATGAAGATCATAGAGCAAATAAATGTCAATCATTTTGAAGTTCTGCAGAGTATTAGAAATGAAATACATAATATGCCCTATTTAAAATGGAACATTGAGAGCATTTCAGCCAAAACTAATTTAAGCGTTTCTCATTTTGAGCATCTTTATAAGCAGGTATTTGGAGTGTCTTGTATGTCGGATATCGTCTCTAGTAGAATAGATTTTGCAAAATACCAGTTAGCAAAAAGTGATTATAAAGTAAAGTATATAGCAGAGATATGTGGCTATGAAAATGAAGTTCATTTTATGCGTCAATTTAAGCAAAGGGTAGGTATTACACCAAGCCAATTTAGGAAGTCACAGCTTGAGTTGATAGTATGATAACTTCTATGCGCAAAGTGTGGAGGGAGTAATTCTATTACAGATATTGTGCGTTAAAAGATAGAATTTCTATTTTCCAAGTGTGGCTGAAGTAATTCTAATTCAGATACTGTGAGGCAAAAGGCAGAATTTCTATTTTCACGGGTTAATATTATACTGATAATTTCTGCTTTATTAAAATATGGGAAAAAGTGCTTATTAGTTGCTTTTGAGTTTTTTAGTTGTTGAAAATTTACAGTATATGTTTTATAATTTTGATATGTACGGACAACTTTTGCATGTAATAATTAGAATATCCTGTTGTAACGTTGTACGAGTAATAATCGGAATATCCTGTTATAACGTTGTAAAGATAAAATACATATTTGAAAAAGAAATGACGATTTTGATATTAATATTTATAAATTGATTAGAATAAGGAGTGTTCAAAATGCTTAAATACTTAAAAGAAGAGGTTTTGCAGGCGAATCTTGACTTGCCAAAATACGGATTGGTTACATTCACATGGGGAAATGTAAGTGGTATAGATAGGGAAAAGGGATTGTTTGTTATTAAACCTAGCGGAGTGCCATATTCTGAACTAAAGGCAGAACACCTTGTTGTTCTAGACCTTGAAGGAAACCAGGTTGAAGGAACCCTTAGGCCTTCATCTGACACACCTACACACTTGGTTTTATACAAGGAGTTCTCAGAGGTAGGCGGAGTTGTACATACTCATTCTTCATGGGCAACCAGCTGGGCACAGGCTGGTAGAGCTATACCTGCTTGTGGTACAACACATGCTGATTACTTCTATGGTCAAATCCCTTGTACAAGGAAGCTGACAGAACAAGAGGTAAATGGTGATTATGAGAAGAATACTGGTCTTGTAATAGCTGAGACCTTCAAAAATATTAATCCAATATATGTCCCCGGTGTACTTGTAGAAGATCATGGGCCTTTCAGTTGGGGAAAAAATGCACATGAAGCTGTTCACAATGCTGTTGTAATGGAAGAAGTGGCAAAGATGGCATTTAATACAGAATTGCTTTCACCTGGTAATAATGGAGTTAATCAGTACCTATTAGAGAAGCACTTCATGAGAAAGCATGGCGCCAATGCATACTACGGACAGAAGTAGTTCATACACTTTGTTAACTGTAGTTCATACACTGTTTTGATAAAGTAGTTTATCCATTATTTAACTAAAATTATTGACAGAAGGCATATATATAACTATAATTATTAAAAAAGATATTAGTAATAATTTATGATTTTTTTATTTTATTTTTATATTAAAAGGGAGTAGTTATAATTACAAAGTCAACATCCACGTGAGAATTCACTGGCTTTGTTTCCAATTTGGTTTACAAGACTTTTAATGCAATCAAACTGCATTAAGGGTCTTTTTATATTTTAAATGCAAAAAAAGTGTATTTAGTATTTGACTGGAAAATTGTAAGTAAATATCGGAGGGAGTAACGAGCTGCATACGCAGATGGCTAATCGTCACTACGGCTATAATGCCCGGTTATCCAATAATTTGTGAGACTCTGAAACAATTGATTTTTTTCTTTTTGTTTCGGAGTCTCATTTTTTAACATATATACAAAATTTATTTACATTATTTTAAGAAGGGTGAGTGTATGGTGGACCAGTATAACAAGGAGTCACAAGAGGTATTAAAACAGTTTAACTCAAATATTGATGGTCTTTCTTCTGAAAAAGTAAAAGAGTATCAAAAAAAGTACGGGTACAATGAATTAAATGAATCGGAAGGACCGGGGATACTAAAAATATTTTTCAGTCAATTTGCAGATTTTTTAGTAATTATTTTACTCTGTGCAGCAGCTATATCCATGTTTATGAAAGACTTCGAGAGCTCCGCAGTTATAATAGCTGTTACTATTTTAAATGCAGTACTTGGCACGGTGCAGTATGTAAAGGCACAGAAGTCATTGGCCAGTCTAAAAGCTATGACAAGACCTTCAGCCAAGGTAATAAGAGATGGTGAAAAACAGGAGATTCCTTCTAGAGAGGTAGTTCCTGGGGATATTCTGATAGTTGAAGCAGGGGACAGCATATGTGCCGATTGCAGAATTGTTGAGAATTGCAGTCTACAAGTTAATGAAAGCTCTCTAACAGGCGAATCAGAACCGGTTATTAAGCATAGTGAAATGATAACTGAAGTAAATGTTCCAATCGGAGATAGAAAGAACATGGTTTTTTCAGGCAGCCTAGTTACCTATGGAAGAGCTACTTGTGTTGTAACAGGAACGGGAATGAAGACCGAGCTAGGTAAGATTGCTACCCTGCTTGAAACAGCACAGGAAAAGAAGACACCTTTACAGGTTAATCTAGATAAGTTTGGCAAGAAGCTATCCATAGCAATACTTATTTTGTGTGCAGGTATTTTTATTCTTAATGCTGTAAGAGGCTATGAAATAATGGAAGCCCTGATGTTTGCAATAGCTCTTGCTGTTGCTGCTATTCCTGAAGCGTTAAGCTCAATAGTAACCATTGTACTTGCTATTGGTACTCAGAAAATGGCTAAGGAAAATGCTATTGTCAGAAAGCTTCACTCTGTAGAGAGCTTAGGAAGCGTATCAATAATATGCTCTGATAAAACAGGTACTCTTACACAAAACAAAATGAAGGTTAAAAAGATATTTGTTGATAAGCAATTGGTGGATGCACAAGCTATAGATAAGTCAGCAAAGCTCCAAAATAAGCTTGTTACCTATGGTATCCTCTGTAGTGATGCTCAGATATCTACAAATAATGATGAAATAGGTGACCCAACCGAGATTGCCTTAGTCAAGCTAGCTAGAGACTATAATGAAAATGAGGTTGATATCAGAAGCCAGTATCCAAGGCTTTCGGAGATACCATTTGACTCAGACAGAAAGCTTATGAGCACCGTTCATGAAATAAATGATGAGTTGGTAATGGTTACAAAGGGTGCGTTGGACGTAATTCTGGGAAGAATTACTACTATTTTGGAGAATGATGCTGAAGTTAAATTTTCATCACAACATATTGAGGCAATTAAGTCAGCAAACAAAGAGCTTTCGGAAAATGGTCTCAGGGTTTTGGCTGTTGCCTGCAAGAAGCTCAATAGCTACAAAAATCTAAGTGTAGAGGACGAAACAGAACTTACGTTTTTAGGTATGTTTGCAATGATAGATCCTCCGAGAGAAGAGTCAAAACAAGCTGTTGAAGATTGTAAGAGAGCGGGTATTAAGCCTGTAATGATTACCGGTGACCATATTATTACTGCATCTGCCATCGCTAAACAAATTGGAATACTAGATGGCAGCGGAAAAGCAATAGAGGGTAAAGAAATCGAAAATATGTCGGATGAGCAGCTGGTAGAAGAGGTTGCTAATATTTCAGTATACGCACGAGTTTCTCCAGAACACAAAATCAGGATAGTAAGAGCATGGCAGCAAAGGGGTAATGTTGTTGCTATGACGGGCGATGGTGTCAATGATGCTCCTGCATTAAAGCAGGCTGATATCGGTGTGGCAATGGGTAAAACCGGAACAGAGGTTGCTAAGGATGCTTCGTCCATGGTTCTCACGGACGATAACTTTGCAACAATTGTAAAGGCAGTTTCCTACGGAAGAAGTATTTACACAAATATTAAAAGCTCCATCAAGTTTTTGTTATCGGGTAATATGGCAGGAATACTTGCGGTACTGTTTACCTCAATAGCTAATTTACCTCTGCCATTTACAGCTGTGCACCTGCTATTTATCAACCTTATTACCGACTCAATGCCAGCCATCGCATTAGGACTTGAACCATATGGTAAGAATATAATGAATGAAAAGCCGCGTGCATCAAATGAGTCAATACTTACAGGTAAGTTCCTGGCTCAGATTGTTTTCGAAGGCTTTGTTATCTCAGCTTGTACAATAACAGCATTCTATTATGGTCTCAATATAGGGGGAGCAACACTTGCAAGTACAATGGCCTTCTCTGTAATGACCTTGTCAAGATTGCTGCATGGATTTAACTGTCGTTCTGGTCTTCCAATATTCAAGATTGGCCTGTTCACAAATAAATTCCAGTGGCTTGCATTGTTGGGTGGAGCGCTGCTTTTGACAGGAGTATTGGCTATATCACCACTACAGTCCATCTTTGATGTAGACCCAGCTGCTCTAAGTCACATTGGAATGGTTGTATTATTCTCATTGGTGCCACTTGTAACCATTCAGATATACAAGACAATTGCAATGCTTGTTGCGAAAAGGTAATAGAGGGAAAAATATTAGATACTGTTTGAATAGTAAATACAATAATATCTGCTAAATTTAAGTAAAGAATAAGGGATCTGCAACTTTTAGGTTGGGGTCCTTTGTTTGTTTTTATACACATGTACTAGTACTCCTGAAAATCTGCGAACAGGGAGATTAATAAATACTTCCCTATAAGGAAAATATATTATGAAATATATTATTAAGTTCTTATGAGGTGAGGTTTATGAAAAAAGCGACAATAGTTATTTCTATAGCATTATTTTTAGCATTATCGTTGAGCTCTATGGTATCAGGTCAAAACACTAATTTGCCCAGAGCCGAGTCTATACTTTGCACGGGAGATAACCAAACTATAAACAAAGAACCAAAAGGTGATTTATATTATCAATTATTAGTCACTATCCTATATCCATATGTCCAAAAAGCAATAGACAATTTTTATGATGAATATATGACATATCTACCTGGCGAGGCGCCTTATGGGTATGAATTTATAAAAATCGAAAAAACTCCTGAATTAAATTATTCATTTACAGTAGTTTTAGTAGTGGAACCTTATGTTGGTCCTCATCTAAGTGTTGGACGTGACAGGATTACTTTTAGTATAGATTTAGATGGGGTTAAGGTTAATAAATTTGAACATCTTGAAAGTTATGAGCTCCCTCCGAATTATCAAAGCATAATAAAGAAGAAGTTGCCTTAATAGTAACTCCTCTCTAATGATATTAATAGATAAAATTATAAGACGGTTGCTTTATTAACAATCACCTAAATACTATTTATTCAACATTCATCTATACTGTACACACAAAACTCTGAAACGTATACCTTTATATCTTAACTCCAGTTAATATGTATAAGGTTGGATAGAGCCCACTTTTTGCTCCATACTCTATTTGATCTACAATCATACTCTTAGGTACGACTGCATTGATATCTCTAATACTCTTGCTTATATAATTATCATAATTTTGTGCAAAGTCTTCGAATAGTGCTCTGCCATCTTCTAATTCTTCACAATATTTTACCTCTAAGCAATCTATACTTCCTAAATGAGATTTCCACCAATTGGGAGAATGATATTTAGAATAGCATTCTTCCCAGACCTTCCAATGCCAATCAAAGTTATAAACCATTGGGACATCTTCGATACTTGTGAAGTTTGGTTCTTTATTAAAGCACTCACTTCCAATACAAAGTGTGCCTCCAACTTTTAAAGTTGCAATTAATCTATCTAAGAATTCTTTATTCTGACCAAACATGAAAAGTGAGTTCATACAAAAGATGGCATCAAAATAGTTTTCGTTAAAAGGAATATTTTGAGTGATATCTAATTGTAAAGGAACAATTTTATCTGATAACCCATTATTTATTGCTCTTTCTTGCAATTGTTCAGCTGGGTTCCAATAATCGACGCCAACAACTGTGACACCAAAATTTTTAGCCAAATAGATTGATGTTTCTCCCTTACCGCATCCAAGGTCGAGCACAATATCACCTTTTTTTAAGTCCATTTTTCTGACCATTTCGGCCGCCAGATACAATCCACCACAACCAATAAAGTCATTATATATCCCAGCATCACTCAAGCCTTTTAGTTCTTGATATTTTATTCTTCTATCTTCTATAATCCTATTTAGCATGGTCTTAAACCTCTGTATTTCTTAATAATTTATGTAAGAAGGCAGTTATCCAAATTAATAATTTTGGTTAGGTACAAGTAGGGTTACTTAACCTCATCTTTAAACTAACGGCCCCGCACTGAACCTCTACTCCTGGCATAAAAAGATATTTATGTGCAGTATACTTTTCTTTCATCATAAAATATTAACCCAATTACGCTTTATATATAGTATTCTAATAATTGTCACTAGCTTTTTATCCTTTTCAACTAAATAGAAAACTCCATAATTATCTACCAGTATTCTTCGTATTTCTCTCATCGCCATAGCTTCAGCCTTTATAATAGCATGTCTTTCTGGCATTTCTTCTAGTGAATAAATTGTATTAGAAATTTTATTAATAATTTTTTGAGCTACATTCGGTTCTAATAATTCATAAGAAATATATCTTGCAATGCCATATAAATCTCTTTCTGCTGGCTTGGTAATCTGTATATTATATTTTTCCATCAGTAATGCCTCTGTGTATATCTTGAACAGCTTCTTTGAAAGGCCTAACCAATCCGTTGTTATGCGCGTCTAATCCCTCATCAATTAGTTTATATAGCTCAAATTTACCTACTATTTTTTCATATGTTTCTATGCTCATGACGGCTAAATCGCCCTGTCCATTTTTTGTTATATAGACAGGCTCATTAAATTCATGACAGAACCTTGAAATTTCATTATAATTATTCCTCAAATCTGAACTTGGTCTAATAGATGGCATATTCTTTCCTCCACAATATTGATATCAATATTATATCAATATTTAGATATATTATCAATAAAGGGACATATTGCACATAACTTATCCCTGATATATATGATAATTTTTGATGGCCTAATTGACATTTTTACCATTTAGTTATAATATGTTTATTAAAACAGTAAACATATTTATGAAAGGTGTATACTAATATGATAGATAAGTTATTGCAGTTAAATCTGGACGAGGTTGAAAACGGGTATTCATATGACCCATACAAAAAAATATATAAATGTCTTGTATGTGGTAATGAATTTGAAATGGGTGAAATGTTCACCTTTGATGATAGATTCTATGATGCATCTAAAGCAATTTCGATTCATGTTGAAAAGGAACATGGCAATATGCTTGATATACTGACATCGTTTGATAAAAAGTACACTGGCATTACTGAAAACCAAAAGTCGATGCTTTCTATGATGTATAGCGGGCTATCGGATAATGATATCGCAAAAAAGACGGGTGTTGCACCTGCCACCATAAGGCGTCAACGTTATGGTTTCAGAGAGAAGGCAAAACAGGCAAAGCTATATCTTGCGATATTTGAAATTACTGAAAAGGCTATGATTGAAAGAAAAACAAAAGTCCCAGAGGACGAATTGGTAAACATTCATTCAGGTGCAAAAATGGTTGATGACAGATACTTTATATCGACATCAGAGGAAGATAAAATCTTATCTGCTGTGTTTGAGTCATTACAACCGCTCAAACTAAAAGTTTTCTCACCAAAAGAAAAGAAGAAAATTGTAATTCTTCGAAGGATTGCGCAGCAGTTTGAAAAAGATAGAAAATATTCGGAAAAAGAAGTAAACGCCATTTTGAAAGCAATTTACGAAGATTATGCTACAATCAGGCGATACCTAATCGAGTATGGCTTTATGGAAAGAACAAACGATTGTAAGGAGTATTGGTTGAAATGAATGATAGTAAAAGATTTATGGATGAAAAGGGCAGAGTCAAAGTATGGGCAGCAAAAAGGGAAATGAAATATCCTACCAGGAACGGAGATTACTTGTTACTTACAGGTATTAAGACATGTCATTTGCAGAAGTATATAGAAGAGAAAATATAATATTTTGATTTTGTATGAATAATATGATATACTTTCATACAAACTGAATACGATAAGCACTATTAAGATTTGTTATTTGAAATATTGTTTAGTAAATATTTCGTTGCTTATTATATTAAAAGCTGTGACGAGAAATAGTAGGCTGTTTGGATTTTACAGAGAGAAGGCAATTGGTGTGAGCCTTTATTGAAAAACTGCTGAACCCACCTTTGAGCTGCTAAGCTGAATTTTAGTAAGCTTTTGCCGGGTTCTCCCGTGATAGAGAAAAGCATTGGGCAATTTATTGATTATAATGCCTTGTGCTATAAAGTGCGGATAGGAGTATACTCTATCCGAAATCAGGTGGTACCACGGACACAAACGTTCGCCCTGAAATGAAAATATTCATTTCAGGGCTTCTTTGCGTTATTTTGGTGCAATTTGATAAAAGATAATAAGTAACATGCAGGTAAAGTATAAGCGAAATAAATTAAGCATTAACTAAAAGGTTAATGTATGAAATAAGTTTAATGCCAAAGTAAGAGATTATATAGGAGGTAGTAAAAATGAAACTTGAGAAATTAGTTGGTGACAGATTTAAAGAAAGGCCTGCGGACTGCCAGGTTGAAAGTCATGCATTAATGCTAAGAGGAGGCTACATCAAAAATGTGGCAAGCGGAATCTATTCCTTGTACATGCCCCTTAGAAGGGTAACACACAAAATTGAGCAGATCATCAGAGAGGAAATGGATAGAATTGACGGACAGGAAGTGCTCTTTCCGGTTGTTTTACCCGCTACACTTTGGGATGAATCAGGTAGATATGAGAGTGTTGGAAGTGAGCTTTTAAGGTTCAAAGACAGAAATGATGCCAGAATGGTATTGGGCATGACCCATGAAGAGGCTGCTGTACAGTTGGTTAGGGAATATGGACAAAGCTATACCAAGTACCCTTTCATGATATACCAGATTCAAACAAAATTCCGTGATGAAGCACGTCCAAGAGCTGGTTTGATACGTGTTAGAGAGTTTACGATGAAGGATGCATACTCTTTCCATACATCACAGGAGGATTTAGAGAAGTACTATGAGCGTTGCCATGAGGCATATGAGAGAATATTTAAGCGCGCTGGACTACCGGAGGTTGTTTCGGTTGCATCTGATTCAGGAATGATGGGGGGCAAGCTCTCCCATGAGTTTATGCTGTTGAACCCTGTGGGAGAGGACTCAATAGCCATTTGTAATGAATGTGACTTCCGTTCAAACATGGAGGCGGCAGAATGTATTACTGAAAGCATACGCGATGAGGTATCAGAAAATGCTGAGCTGGTATTCACAGGCGAGCAGCATACTATTGACGAGGTTTGCACATTTCTCAAAAAGGATACAAAGAAGAGCTGTAAGGCAGTGGTGTACCAGAAAAATGCAACAGACGAATATGTTGTTGTATTTATCCGCGGTGACCTGGAGTTAAATGAAACAAAGCTCACAAACTATCTAAGAGAAGCGGTGCATCCAGCTGTAATCACCGCAGAATGCGGTCTTCAGGCAGGCAACATTGGCCCATACAAGCTTGAGGGCAGCTTTACCGTACTGTTCGACAAATCCCTAGAGGGTACAAACAACCTGGTGTGTGGGGCCAATGTTGCGGATTACCACTACACCGGTATTGATATAGAGAGGGATTGCGGAAAACAGCAATACCACGATTTTGCGAAGATTAATGAAGGCGGTACTTGTCCAAAGTGCGGTAAACCTTCAATCACTATATCAAGAGGCATTGAGGTAGGGAACATATTCCAGTTGGGTACAAAATATACCGAAACAATGGATATGCAATACCTTGATAGGGATGGAGCATTACAACACCCAATAATGGGCTGCTATGGTATTGGTGTAGGCAGACTTGCTGCATCAGTATGTGAAGCAAGCCATGATGATTATGGTCCAATTTGGCCAATGTCAATTGCTCCTTGGCAGGTGCACCTATGCTGTGTGAGAAGTGATCAGCAGGAGGTAAGGGAAGTTGCTGATGAATTGTATGCAGCTCTTCAAAACAGTGGAGTTGAAGTAATTTATGATGACAGAAATGTAAGCGCAGGGGTTATGTTCTCTGATGCAGACTTACTTGGAATTCCCGTAAGAGTAGTGGTAAGCCCAAGAAACTTAAAAGAGGGCTGCTGTGAAATTAATGCCAGAGATAAGAGTTTCTCTATAAAGGTACCTGTTGGAGAAGCATTGACAGAAATCAAGAATAAGGTGCAAAGCTTACTTGATGAAATAAATAAGTAGTGATATTATATATTTGATAAATATATGTAAGCATTCTGAAAGTATTTGATGTATGCATAAGATTTTAAGTATTTGATGCACACGTAAAATATGTAAGAAATTACATTATGTAAATTAATTAAATTATGAGTTATTTATAGCTAATACAGAACAACTTTTAGTAAAACTTTTTGCCCTGCCATATCTTACAAAAGGTGTGGCGGGGGAATTATATGTTGCACAAATCGTGAAATTTTCGCTCTGAATATTTAATAAAAAATTTACATAATAATATTATATTAGGCTTTAAATTAGTGTATTATTAAATAAGTGTTGTTTACTGATGAATTTTAAGGCTTAAAATATTTCCACTAAGGATGAGATATTATTATGGCTAGAAAAAAGATAAATATGACCAATGGTTCGAATAATGCCCGCTTACACAGTACTACTCCAATAAAGCGTGAAGATACTGCTGCATGGGCTGATATTGATAGAGTTTTACCCCATTCAAAGGTATCTGTACCTAGTGATGAAAATGTTTTAAATGCAAAAGAATGGGTAGATAATGGTAGTAAACTTTAATTTATATACAGAGGGGGATAATAATGGGAAAAATCAAGATGACGGTAGACGGCAATACGGCTGCAGCTTATGTTGCCTATGCGTTTACAGAGGTAGCTGCAATTTACCCTATCACACCTTCTTCTAATATGGCGGAAGCCGTTGACGAGTGGGCAGCTAAGGGTAAGAAGAACATTTTTGGACAAACAGTAAATGTAGTAGAAATGCAATCTGAGGCTGGTGCAGCAGGAGCATTCCATGGATCACTTCAGGCGGGTGCGTTGACTTCAACATTTACAGCTTCACAGGGATTACTCTTAATGATTCCAAACATGTATAAGGTAGCTGGAGAGCTTTTACCTGGTGTATTCCATGTAAGTGCGAGAGCACTAGCTGCTCAGGCACTTAGCATTTTTGGAGATCATCAGGATGTTATGGCAGCAAGACAGACAGGATGCGTTATGTTGGCATCGTCTTCTGTACAGGAAGTAATGGATTTGTCAGCTGTTGCTCATCTTTCAGCTATAAGAGGTAGATTACCTTTTATCAGCTTCTTTGATGGCTTTAGAACCTCACATGAAATACAGAAGGTAGAAGCCCTAGAGTATTCTGATTTAGCAACTCTTATAGATCAAAAGGCGCTAGACGAATTTAGAGCTAGAGCTCTCTCTCCAAATCACCCTGTTGTTAGGGGAACTGCTCAGAATCCTGATATATATTTCCAGACAAGGGAAGCGTCCGCACCTTTCTACCGTGCTATTCCTGAAATAGTTGAAGGTTACATGAACGAAATGGAAAAGCTTACTGGTAGAAAATATGGACTGTTTGATTACTATGGAGCACAAGATGCAGAGCATGTTATAGTTGCTATGGGTTCCGTATGTGAGACAATTGAAGAAACAATAGATTACTTAAATGCTCAAGGCAAAAAATATGGTTTGCTTAAGGTTCACTTATATAGACCATTCTCAATGAAGCATTTTATGAATGCTATGCCAAAGAGTGCAAAAAGGATCTGTGTACTTGATCGTACAATTGAGCCTGGAGCACCAGGAGGACCTCTATATCTGGATGTTAGAAACTGCTACTATGACGTTGAAAATGCACCAATGATTATTGGTGGTAGATATGGATTAGGTTCAAAGGACACTACTCCAAACCAGATTAAAGCAGTATATGACAACCTTGAGAAATCTACTCCGAAGGACCAGTTTACAGTAGGTATTGTTGATGATGTATCTAATACTTCACTAGAAGTTGCAGAAAAAATAGATACTGCTCCAGCAGGCACTATTAAATGCAAATTCTGGGGCTTGGGCTCTGACGGTACTGTAGGTGCCAACAAGCAAGCAATTAAGATAATTGGTGATAATACTGAGAAATATGTTCAGGCTTATTTTGCATATGACTCCAAAAAATCAGGTGGTATTACAACATCACATTTGAGATTTGGTGACAGCCCAATTAAGTCCACATATCTCATTGACGATGCAGACTATATAGCTTGCCATAATCCATCATATGTTTACAAATATGACCTAATTAAAGGGCTCAAGAAGGGTGGAACTTTTGTACTCAACTGCAGATGGGACGATAGTGAATTAGAAGAAAAACTTCCTGCTAAGCTCCGTCGTCAGCTTGCTGAACTTGACGCTAACTTCTACTGCGTAGATGCTATTAAGTACGCTGAGGATCTTGGCTTAGGCAACAGAATTAATATGATTATGCAGGGCGCATTCTTTAAGCTATCAAAGATTATGCCTGAGTCAGAAGCAAAAGACCACTTAAGACATGCTGTTGATAAAGCATATGGTAATAAGGGCGAGAAAGTCGTAAAAATGAATTATGAAGCCATTGATATTGGCTTTGAAATGATAAGAAAGGTTGCTGTTCCAGCGGAATGGAAAAATGTTGTTGTAGAAAACACCAAACATGAAGATGAACCTGACTTTATCAAGAATGTATTAAGACCTATGGAAAAGGAAGAGGGTAATGATCTTCCAGTTAGTGCATTTACAGGTATTGAAGACGGTACCTTCCCATTGGGAACTGCTGCATATGAGAAACGCGGTATAGCGGTAAATGTTCCACAGTGGATACCTGAAAATTGTATTCAGTGTAATCAGTGCTCTTATGTATGTCCTCACGCAACTGTTAGACCATTCCTGCTTGATGATGAGGAACTCAAAAATGCACCAGAACAGTTTGTAACCAAAAAGGCTCTTGGTAAGGGATTAGAAGGATTAAACTACCGTATTCAGATAAGCACTATGGACTGTACTGGTTGCGGAAACTGTGCTGACGTTTGTCCTGCTAAGCAAAAGGCACTTGTTATGCAAGAGCTTTCAAGCCAGACTGAAGAGCAAGTTCCAAATTGGGACTACGCTATTAAGCATGTAACAAACAAGGGTGATAGAGTTGCGGGTACAACAGTTAAGGACAGCCAGTTCAAAGCTCCTTTGATTGAATTCTCAGGTGCATGTGCGGGTTGTGGTGAAACTCCATTTATCAGACTTGTAACTCAGCTATTCGGTGATAGAATGATGATTGCAAACGCAACTGGATGTTCATCAATCTGGAGTGCTTCAGCACCATCTGTACCATATACCTGCAATGCAGAGGGTAAAGGACCTGCATGGGCTAACTCATTATTTGAAGATAATGCTGAGTACGGATATGGAATGTTCTTGGGTGTTAGACAGATCAGAGAAGGTCTTGCTGCTAACATGAGAACTCTTATTGAAAAGGATATAGATGCTAATCTAAAGGATGCATTCAATGCATGGCTAGAGGTTAAGGATAATGGCAAGGAATCTGTTGCTGCAAGCAATAAGGTTATAGCAGCGCTAGAAAATGCTGACGTAGCTAGCGATTCAATGCTTGCTCACATCAAGAAGAACAAGGATTATCTTGTTAAGCCTTCACAATGGATAGTTGGTGGCGATGGCTGGGCATATGATATAGGCTACGGAGGACTGGATCACGTTATGTCATCTGGTGAGGATGTTAACGTTCTTGTATTTGACACCGAGATTTATTCAAATACAGGTGGTCAGGCATCTAAGTCTACTCCTGCTGCTGCGGTTGCTAAGTTTGCTGCTGCCGGTAAACAGTCAGGTAAAAAAGACCTTGGAAGAATGATGATGACCTATGGCAATGTATATGTTGCTCAGGTATCAATGGGTGACAAGAATCAGTTATTAAAGGCATTGCTAGAAGCTGAAAGCTATCCTGGACCATCAATCATTATTGCTTATTCACCATGTATAAGCCATGGTATAAAGGAAGGTATGGGTAGAAGCATAGCAAATGCGGGTCAGGCGATAGAAGCTGGCTACTGGCACTTGTACAGATACAATCCTTTGTTAAAGGAACAGGGCAAGAATCCGTTTACACTTGACTCCAAGGAGCCAAAGACAAGCTTTAGAGACTTCCTGATGGGACAGGTGCGTTATACTTCACTTGCAAAGCAATCCCCAGAGCAGGCAGAGCTATTGTTCCAAAGAGCAGAAAAGCTAGCTAAAGAACGCTATGAGGAATACAAGCGTTTAGCAGAACACGGATAATGCTAATGTAGCAAGGCCAATCTAACTTATATGTATTTTATTTACTAATTGGTTTTATTTAGCTAATGGTATTAAAACATAAGGTTAGTTTAGCTAATATGAATAGTAAAAACTTAGAAAACCGCCCAAATGAATGTAGGGTAATACAACACATTCATAAGGGCGGTTTTTTTATAACGGCTAGTTTGAAATTAAAGCTGCTTTTATGACACGTTCATAAAGGAGGTTTATAAACCAGTTTGAGTCTTATACATTGTACTATAAATACCATTTTGCTGCATGAGCTCCTTGTGATTTCCAGCTTCTGCAATCTCTCCATGCTCTAATACAACTATTAAATCGCAGTCCCTAATTGTAGAAAGACGGTGTGCAATAATAAAGGAGGTTCTTCCTTCTGTTAGCCTTGTTACTGCTTGCTTTATTTTTCTTTCGGTCCTTGTATCAACCGAGCTAGTAGCTTCATCTAGAATCATAATAGGTGCGTTTGATAAAATGGCTCTTGCAATTGTGATTAGCTGCTTCTCACCCTGGCTCAAGGTACCGCCGCCATCTCCAACGGGTGTGTTGTAGCCTTCGGGTAGACGCGTTATAAAGGAATGTGCGTTAGCACTGCGGGCGGCTTGTATAACATCATCATCAGTAGCATCCCTGCGCCCATAGCGTATATTCTCCATTATTGACATATTAAAAAGAGCAGTGTCTTGAAGAACAACTCCAAAACAGCTCCGTAAATCTTTTCTTTTGTATTCTCTTATGTCCTTACCATCTAGTAGAATTCTCCCACTGTTAACATCATAGAATCTTGCAAGCAGGCTTATAATAGTAGTCTTACCTGCACCTGTAGAGCCAACTATAGCAACCTTTGTACCCGCTTCAACCCTTAAGCTTAATTTTTTGATTATAGGCCTATCTGTTTGGTATCCAAAAACTACATCTTCAAAGGTTAGTTCACCCTTTAAGCTATTAATATCCTTTGCATTTTTTGCATCAGCAACCTCAGGTTGTTCATCCATGATTTCAAATACACGCTCGGCACCTGCAACAGCTGATTGTAGAGTATTATAAATATTTGCAAGCTCGTTAAGTGGGCGAGTGAATTGCCTAGAGTATAAAAGAAAGCTGGAAATGATACCCACTGTGATATACCCCTTAACAGCCATAAAACCGCCTGTTATAGCCACAAATATAAAGCATAGATTATTAATAACATTCATAATGGGCATTAGGTACCCAGACCATATTAGGGCCTTTGTTCCTGTTTCACAAAGCTGATTATTTAATATTTCAAATTCCGATACTACAGTCTCTTCACGTGAAAAAGCCTTTACTAAAAGTATGCCAGAAATATTTTCTTCAATATGGCCATTCAACCTGCCAAGAATGTCTTGCTGTTGTTTAAAGAGTACTTTTGTGTGCTTGGTAATAGTTTTAGTCAATACAAATATTAGAGGTGTAGCAATAAGGGCTACCAATGTAAGCCAAATATTTAGGTAGAGCATTATACAAAGAACACCCATAAGTGTAAAACAAAGTTGAATAAGCTGAGTAAACGAATCAGAAATAGTAGTGCTTACATTGTCAATGTCATTTGTTAATCTGCTCATTAAGTCTCCATTCTGTCTGGTATCAAAAAAGGAAATAGATAACTTGGTTAAATGATTAAAGAGCTGCTTTCTAAATAGCTTTATTATTTTTTGGGATATTGATGCCATGAAGAAGCCTTGTATAAAACGGAACAAGCTATCGCCGGCATAACAAAATAATAATACTAAAATTAATGTTATAGCAGTATTACTAATTCTATCAGCTCCATTAAGCTTTATATGGTCGATTACCTTACCTATAAGAAATGGTGTAAGCATTGCCGCTATAGAAATAAAGCCGGAAAGCACAAATACTCCAATTAGTGCCCTCCTCTGACTGTTTACTAACGACCAAATCCTTTTGAGTGTTCCCTTAAAATCCTTTGGTTTTACTACTGTACCAAGAGTTCTTCTCCAACCTGGTTGCTGTTGCGGAGGGGGGGTATAATTTTTTGCATCAGCCATTATTATCACCCCCTATTTGCGAATCATATATTTCCCTATATACATCGCAGCTTTGCATTAGGTCACTATGACTACCTTGGCCGACAATTCTTCCATTTTCCATACATATTATCCAATCTGTCTTCATAACGGAAGAGATACGCTGGCTTATGATTAATGTTGTTAGATTACGGGAGTATTCTCTAATACCGTTAAGAACTTTAGCTTCAGTTGTTGCATCTAGTGCACTTGTACAATCATCGAGAATTAGGATTTCGGGATTCCTTACAATAGCCCTTGCAATAGAAAGCCGTTGCTTCTGACCACCTGATAAATTTATACCTCCCTGCCCTATCATAGAATTATATCCATTGGCTTGCTTACTAATAAATTCTTCTGCCTGAGAAATGGCCGCAGCCCTTAGAATCTGATCCTGAGTTGCTGTAGGGTTACCCCATCTTATATTACTTTCAATCGTTCCACTAAATAGGATAGGCTTTTGGGAAACAAGAGCAGTTTTTGCACGCAAAAACTTCATATTAAGTCTTTTTATATTTACCCCATCTATCAAAATTTCACCATTACTAACATCATAGAACCTCAGTATTAATTGAATTAATGATGTTTTCCCTGAGCCTGTTGAGCCTATAATTCCGTATGTAAGGCCTTTTTTAATAGTTAGGTTTATATCCTCTAATACTGGTCTATCTGATTGGGGGTAACAAAACGATACATTGTGGATGCAGAGTTCATTTTCAAATTCATTATTACTGCTTGTGCTAGTTATAAAAGAAGCAGTCTGTGGACTGTCAGTGGTAGAAGGTGCTTTTTGGCAAATTGCATGTGGGCTGTCAATGATAGCAGGAACTTCATCATAGATTTGCTGTATTCGCTTAGAAGAAGCAACTGCACGGACCAAACTATTTAGAATGTTCGATACCATTCCAAGAGCAAATAGTATCTGTGTCATGTAATTAACTGATGCAATAAGCTTACCTACCTCGATATCCCCACTCATATAGCCACCAAACCAAAGAATAGTAACTATCGCAAGGTTTACACACAAGTTTATTAGTGGGTTAAATGTTGCATTTACCCTCATTGCACTCACACTTGAGGTAGAAAGATTGTCCGCAACCTCTGAAAATCGTTCCTGTTCAGCTGCTTCCTGTCCAAACACCTTAACTACACGCACAGAATTAAGATATTGTCGGCTAACACTATTCAGGCTATCCAAGTTACTTTGCACTTTCCCAAATCGAGGATACCCAAGTTTCATATTATATGAAATAAGTAGTATAGAAATTAAAACCATAATAGCTATTATTGGGATAACATAAGGTATTTCGAAGATAATAAGAATGATTGCGCCTATACAAGTTATAGGTGCCTTTACAAGTATTCGCATACAACCATTAATAAAATTTTGTATTTGGGATACGTCATTGGTTATTCGGGTTATAAGTGAAGCGGGTTCTAGTTTATCAATGTTTTCTAATGAAAAGGATTGTATTTTCTCAAAGAGCTCAAAGCGCATTTCTTTGCCTATGTTTTGAGAGGTTTTGCTCGCGTAATAGTTTCTTATTACAGCCGATAATGCTCCAATTACAGCTGTAGCTAGCATTACTCCGCCCAATTTAAGCACAAGCATTGCATCTTTTGTTGCCACCGCTTTGTCTACAATCCTAGACATTATATAAGGCTGTAAAAGATCACATACAGCCTCTAAAGTTAAGAATACGATTGCAATAGAAAACCCAGGCCAATGCTTTTTTATAAATTTAAATATAAGACTCAAAATTAATCATCTCACTATAAGTTAATAATAAGCTAATGTATTTTCTACAATAGCTAAAAGCTAATTAATATAATAAATATAATTATATTATATCTGTTATAAAATGTAATATAATAATTGACTATATAAGTTTACAACTTATTAATATATTACAGGTTATATCATTGGTAAAAGTTTCTTTTGCGTATTATTAGTTTCTTTTTAAACAAACTAAATAGCAAGAGGTGATTATAATGTCAGAGCAAAAGGCACTGATTGTGGAAATGAATAAGTTTTTAAAGGGAACTCATATGGGGGCACAAACCTTCAGGGATTATATCAAAAAAAGCAAGGAGGACAGTATCAAGAAAGAATTAACAACTATTATGGAGGCCTTTAAGAAACATGAGGAGTGTGCTACTAGGCATATTCAAAAGTTAGGTGGAGAACCAGCTGATACCACTGGCTTAGTAGGTGAATTATCAGGTTTATTTAATAAACTAAAGAACATTACTGTTAATGAGGATAGAGAAGTATTAGAACACGCAATCAAGGCAATGGATATGGGTATAAAGCAGGGAAATACTCTTTTGGAGGGATACAAAGAACAAAAACTAGATGATTCTATATTTGTAGATTTGCATAATATGGTAGGTGAGTATACGACACATAAAAAGAACCTAGAAAAATTGTTAAATTGAAGATGTAAAACAAGCGAACAGACAATAATTATTTTATTACCCTAAAAAGCTCCAAAATATGCTATCTATGATATGTTTTGACCTTTTTTTAGCGCCAAAAGATAACAAAATTTTACGAAAATAGATGTTTTTTTTAAAATACACTGGTATACTAATCATATAGTAAATTATACTAAGGAAAAATTAGTAATTTACTATATGTTTTTTATTATTTATATTTAATAAACGTCGCACTAATTATTTTTAGTAACTTTGGGGGTAAATTATGGGCAAACTCAAATTATTTGTTACGCGTTATATTACCAAGATCGCAGATTGTTTTAGCAAGATACTAGGAAGATTACTCAGAATCAGAAATGGTAGCAGTGTAAATCAATCACAAACGAAAGATATAATTTCAAATTTCCGTTTTGCCTATTTATTAAGGAACATTAAGATTAAGTACAGACTTATTTTTTCATTTGTAGTTGTACTTGCAGCGGCATTACTTGTAACCGCGTTTTTTTCATACAGAGATTCTTCTAAGACACTAGAAGATACAACTAAAGCTTATTCTATTGTTTCAATGAAGCAGACGGGGCTGGTTTTAAGAAACCAAATTACTACATGGGAGCAGACTATTAACGATTTAGGAGTAAGCAATGAGCTTCAGACGACTCTTGAGCTAGACGAAGCATCAGATGTTATGATAGAAATGCAAAAGACCAGGCAGCTATCGGATATTGTTACCCTCAGATTTGCTCTTAAATCTGATATCGACCATTTTGCTATTCTATATTCAAATGGCTTTGAGAAGAAAAGTGAATATTTTTCACGTAAAATAGACTATGATAACAAGGTCATTGTTGAGAATGAGGATAATACCTTAAAATGGGGATTAATTAATGTTAAGATAGACAATAAAGAGCAAAAAGCCCTAACTTTATATAGAAATGTTAATTCTATAAACTCAGGAATAACTTTAGCCAAGATGGTTATGATTCCAAAAGAAAATTATCTTGCTGAATTTTTCAAGACTATGAACATTGGAAGTAGTCAAGATGGAAATCCATTTCCTATTTTTATTTTAGATGAGAACGGACTAGTATTAGCTTCAAGAGATACAGACGGAATATTTAAGCTCTACTCAAGTACCAATGAATCAAAAGAATTAGCTAATAAAATTATAGGTGATTATACCACTACAAAGGCCGATACAAATAACATAGATATTAACATTGATGGAGAACGCTCTCTTGTTACATATTCAATAATTAATTCTAATAAATGGTCAATCGTATCAGTAGTACCATACTCACATATTCAAAAGTCAGCTGATGCTTTGAGGACTAAGATTATTAACATTGGTGTAGTTTGTATAATTATTGCCTTGCTTCTATGCATTATTATAGCATTGAGTGTATCTAGGCCGCTTAATAGATTGGTTGAAGCTATGAAAAAGGCCAGAAATGGTGATTTAACAAGCGCTATAGAGGCTGATGGAAAGGACGAGTTAACGGAAGTTAGCCGTAATTTCAACGATATGCTTACCAATATTAGGGTTCTGATATCAAATGTAAGAGATACATCAAAACATATACTACAGGCTTCAAATGAGGTCGAAATGGCATCTCTAAATACTCAGTCCAACTCTGAAACGGTTGCAGTAACAATTGAGCAGATATCCCAGGGAGCTTTGAGTCAGGCTACAGAAATACAAGAAAGTGTAAATAACATGGAAACACTATCTACTGGTATCGAAACAGTCAGGGGCGATGTTTCTCATGTTACTAGTATTGCTAATAATATAAATGGACTCAAAGAAGCTGTTAATAGCACTGTTTCTGAACTGATTAATAAGACTAAGAAAGTAAGCGTAACAACAGGTGCTATTTCTAGTAATATTAGTGAGCTGGGCTTAAATATAAAAGAGATCCAAAAGATACTTACAATTATGAACAATATTTCAGAGCAGACAAACTTATTAGCACTAAATGCTGCTATTGAAGCTGCCCGTGCAGGGGAAGCAGGAAGAGGTTTCTCAGTTGTTGCCAATGAAGTCAAAAAGTTGGCACAACAATCAAAAGAATTTACTGCTAGCATTGCAAGCATAGTTTCTGCAATTAGTACCAAAGCAGAAAACACTGTCTTAGAGGCTAGTACCTCAGGACAGGTTGTTAGAGAACAGGTTGAGTCAGTAAAAGCGACCGAGCAAATCTTTGAAACAGTATTTAGAGCAATGGAGGACGTTGTATCAAGCATATCTAATGTAGATAATTCTGTTGATGGAATAATGAATTCAAAGGATAGGGTACTTTATTCAATGGAAAGTATATCTGCTGTAGCAGAAGAATCTGTCGCAACAACACAGGAAATTACTGCTAGTGCTCAGGAGCAAATGGCATCAGCCGAGACACTCTCCAGTCAAGCAAAGAAGCTAGGAGCACTCTCGGACGAATTAAACGTTGTACTATCTAATTTTATAGTATAAATTACTAAGCATTTATGGTAGTGGGGAAATAGATTCTCCGCTACCTTTTCTTTTACCTAATAAACCTTTCAAGCCAAAAATATACTTAAACAGTGTAATTAAAAAGCTCCAAACCATTATGTCTTTAGCACATAGCTATACAAATGGTTTGGTAGCTTTATTTTTTGTGGTTTTTATCAATTGATAAAAATTTTTAGAAACTATATACTGAAAAAAGGTTACATCGGAATAGGCCCTCGGGGGTCAATGGTACTTTAGTAGCTTGGGGCGACAGTAGGAATACAGTCTGTTCTATAAAAATAGATTAGTCAAATGGGGAGATAACAATGATTATAGATTTTCATACACATGTATTTGCAGATGAAATTGCTGATAGGGCATTATCAGTTTTAGTTGCCAACGTGGAAGGCTATTTGCAACCAATACATAATGGGAGGTTAGCAGGGCTAATTGAATGTATGGATAGTTATGGGGTAGACATTTCTGTCGTTCAGCCTATAGTAACCAAGCAGTCTCAAACCCAAAAGATAAATGATTGGGCTAGAAGTATTTGTTCTGATAGGATAATTAGCTTTGGAAGTATTTTTCCACATACTGATAATTATAAAAGGGATATAGATTATGTATGTGAGCTAGGACTCAAGGGCATTAAATTTCATGCGGAGTATCAAAATTTTGTGATAGACGAAAAAAATATGCTGGATATTTACTACTATGCTTTGAGTAAGGGCCTAATAATTCTGCACCACGGTGGAGAGGACAGAGGTTGGCCAGAACCATACAAAAGCAGTCCTGAACAATTTGCTCGGATAGCAGATAACATGCAGGGTGGAGTTATGATAGCGGCTCACCTAGGAGGCCACAACCAATGGGATGAGGTATATGAAAAGCTTGCAGGCAAGAACATTTATATGGACACATCCATGGGCTTTGATTTCTATACAGAGCAACAATTTTTGCGCATAGTGGAGAAACACGGTGCCGACAAGATATTATTTGCATCTGACTCTCCATGGAGCAATGCAAAGCACGAGGCAGATACCCTCAAAACTATGCCGCTTCCATCAGAGGATATAGACAAAATATTGAGTGGAAACGCCAGAAGAATTTTAGAAATATAATAATACGTAATTGCATAGGTACTGAATAGTTGTATAGATGACTTGCAAAGGTACTTGTATGGTGTTTATATAGATACTAGTGTTAAGGTTGTAAAGGGGAACTAGGCAATATGAGTGAACAGAGAATAACACCCGAGGAAGCACTTGAGAAATTAAAACATGAAGCGCTAGGAAAACTCAAGATTTTTATTGGATACGCCCCTGGAGTAGGGAAAACGTACACCATGCTCAATGAGGGCAATAGAAGAAAAAAGTATGGGCAGGATGTTGTTATAGGCTACATAGAGTGTCATGGACGAGAAGAAACAGATGCTCAGATAGCTGGGCTTGAGGTACTGCCTAGAATGATGGTTTCTTATAATGGTTGTGAGATGGAGGAAATGAACACAGCTGCCATTATTTCAAGAAAACCTCAGCTTGTATTAGTTGATGAACTTGCACACACGAATGTACCGGGTTCAAAAAATACTAAACGATATATGGATGTTGAAGAAATATTAGAGGCAGGAATAAATGTAATTACTACTTTGAATATACAGCATATCGAGAGCCTCAATGATATTGTGCAGCAAATAACAGGAATCAAGGTAAAAGAGACTATTCCGGATTATATTGTGCAGCGAGCAGATGAGGTTGTAGTAGTAGATTTAACACCTGATGCACTACAGAACCGTCTTAAAAGAGGAAACGTATATAATATGTCAAAGGTCCCCCAAGCTTTGCATAATTTCTTTAGAAAGGGAAATTTAAATGCATTGAGGGAACTTACCCTTAGAGAAATAGCTCAAGAGGTTGATGAGGACCTAAAAGAATATATGAAAATGGAGGGCATCCAAGAAAACTGGACAACCTCTGAGCGCATAATGGTATGCATAAGTCCTAGCAAGACTGCAAGGAAGCTTATAAGAAGGGGAGCAAGGCTTGCAAACAGGTATAAATGCGAATGGTATGTTGTAACTGTGAACTGCACCAGCAGGCTTGTTAAACAGATGTCCAATCAGGAGCAAGCACTACTCAAGGGCCATTTCCAGCTTGCCGAACAACTCGGAGGACTTGTTGTGGTGTTAACAGGAAAGAGCGTTTCAGAGGAGCTTGCAAAGTGGGCAAACGAAAAGCATATAACTCAGATGTTTATCGGGTATCCTAAGAGAACAAAGATAGAGACCTTTATAAGGGGTTCTACTGTAAACAAGCTCATTAAAATGCTTAATAATATAGATTTACACCTTATATCAAATGAATTTTAATGCCCATCATTACTGAATATTTTATGTATATCATAGTATTTATGAGCTCTGGCAGTTTGGCCAAGTGAGTTATAAGCATCTCCTAATAGGAGATATATTTCTGAGTTTTCAACATTACTCGATAATTCAGAGGTTAGTATTTCTATTGCGTGTTCAATGTTTCCTGTACTTATATGGTACTTAGCCTGTTCTATGATATTTTCACTTATTTCTATAGGCTCATTTTTGTTTGGTAATGCAAAAATAGATAGCTCCTCAATTACACCTTTAATTTTTTCACCTGTAAATGGCTTTTGCACATAAGCAACAGCACCCATTTTTGTACAATCAACGGCATTTTTTACTGTTGCGTAAGCTGTTATAATTATCACAGGTGTTGTAATGCCTTTATCTCTAATACGTCTAAGGACTTCTGTTCCCCTTATTTCAGGGAGTTTAATATCTAAAAATGCCAAATCATAGCTCTTTGAAGATAGTAGCTCCAGGGCTTCCTTGCCATTAGAGGCTGTATCCACATCATATCCTTGCAATTCAAGGCTTTTGCTCAGCAACAACCTAATATTCTTAGTATCATCAACAACCAATACCTTTTTCATAGACCCCTCCTAACATTACTCTAGCGGCAAGGTGAAGGAGAAACAGGAACCGACATCTAGCTTGCTCTCACACCATATTTGGCCTCCGTGGGCATTAATAATCTGTCTTACAACATATAACCCCAAGCCCGTACCTCTAATCTCTAGTTCACCATCCTTAACTTGAACAAACTTATCAAAGATTCTGTCCATGTATTGTTCTGGAATACCCGCTCCTGTATCCTTAACCTTAATTAGCATTTGATTATTTTTTACTTGTGCAGAGATACATATCTCATCCCCTATATTGGTATATTTGAGGGAATTTGATATTAAGTTATTAATAGCCCATGAGATTTTTTCAGGGTCACCCATAATTTTAGGTAGATTATTATCTCCATCAAAGAAAATAGAGACCTGCTTTTGATCAGCCTGGGTATAAAAAAGTTTAAGAGATTGGGATATTATTGCTTCTATAGAACAGGGCTCAATGTGGAATATTGCATTCCCCGATTCTATTTTTGTTAACTCCAGGAGGTCATTTACAAGGGTGCTGAGCCGCTCACCATCTTCTTGTATAGCCACAACAACGTCCTTTTGCTCCTCTGACAATTGTCCGAGACCTTGGTCTAGCATAAGGTTAGTACCCATGAGAATTGAGGTCAACGGAGTTTTGAATTCGTGGGATATTGTTGCAATAAAATCTGTACGGGTTTTATCCACAAGTTTTAGAGCTGTAACATTCTGAAGAAGTATTACTAAGCCGCTAAATGAGGAATCAGATGAATTTATTGTTGTTACAACCACATTAAAGTAATAGTCCGCCTTATTTGAAGATATCTGAATAATTTTAGTCTGTGTTTCGTCGACTTGATGTACCACCCCTGAAATAAAATCAAAAAGTTCACCGTTTCGTATGTATTCTAAGAAATGTCTGTTGAGTGCCTTCTCTTCGGATATGTTGAAGAAGCTTTCACATGCATTATTTAAGAGAACTATTCTATAGTTATTGTCTAAAACAATTAGTGGATCGGAAATACTCTTCATAATAGCCATGGATTTATTCTTTTCATTCATCAGCGTACCTAAAGCACTCTGCTCAAATTGGCGAAGTTTTGTAGTCATTTCATTAAATTCCAGAGTAAGCTCTGATATCTCGTCATCTCCATACACATCGGCCTGCTTATTTATATTTCCAGCTCTAAGTTCTTTCATTGCGCTTGTCAGAGAATATACAGGGCTTAAAAATCTGTTAGTAAAAAATACGGATAGTATAAATCCTCCAATTATTGTAGCTAAAGTCAACGCCAATATAATAGTAGTTGAATTCCTTGAACTTTGAGTGGCCATTTCCTTGCTGTTAAACATGGCTTCTTCATTTATATTACTTAATTCTTTCAATATTTGCTTGAGGTTTT
Organism: Bacillota bacterium; assembly: GCA_023439045.1. Lineage (GTDB taxonomy): Bacteria > Bacillota > Clostridia > Acetivibrionales > DSM-1351 > Ruminiclostridium. The sequence goes on from JAEXOY010000021.1 coordinate 75,609, forward strand.
GAAAGTCTGGCAACATAGACTTATTATAAAAGCTTATTGCCGAGTGTTCGCCTGAAGTGTTAGCTATATACTGTAGTTTTGAAAAATATTTGACATAGTTAACATAGAAGTCGTTTATTTTATTGACAGTTTCTTGTTCTCCTGGCTCTGTAACATTATTCATTTCAACGCTGAGCCACTTCATGAATATACTGCTGCTTTCTGAAAAAAGGTCAATGCCCCTTTGTTTATCAACACTTATATAAATGAGAACGGCACTATCCTGCCTCTCAACTGCTTCTAACATATTTGAAACAGCATGAATGCTCTTGTAGTTGTCTGTCATTAAGCCGTCAATAGATCTACTTAAATGAAGAAGATTTATAAACGAGGTAATTCCCACTACAGAAATAAGTAATACCAAGCACAGATATATTAGAGAAATTCTACCCTTTAAAGTTTTTGGCATATCAATACCTCTTGATGATGTTGCATTTCTTTAAGTATATGATTTGCAAAAAACTAAGTCAATGTATTGAACTAACACTAAATGGAGAAAAAAGCAGAAATTACTATGTCTAGTAATGGTAATTTAAAGTAGTAGCTTTAAATAGTCTGAGCATAGCCTAAATCAAAAAATATGGAAACTTTCAATTCTAGATGTCCAAGGCGTATAATACCAATCATCAACAATTTAGATTGTGTAAAGTGAATAATGAAAAAACAGAGTAAGCAGAATTTGTAATTTTATTGGAGGTATGTGCATGGCATTTTTGATTTTAATTTCAGCTGCACTATTTTTGTACTTGGGGTATGTTCTTATTTGCCCTGAGAAATTTTAGCTTTTAGAAGGAGAATGGATATGGAGGTATTACAAATTGTATTAACGCTGGCATTATTACTGGTGTTAGTGGTTCCTGTCGGAAAGTATATATATAAGATAATTAGTGGTGAGAAGAGCTTTGTTGACCCGTGTATGGATAGGGTTGATAGCTTCATTTTTAAGACTTCAGGCATAAAGAAGGAGAGTATGAACTGGAAACAGTATTCAGTTGCATTACTACTAACCAATCTGATAATGACATTAATGGTGTTTGTTATATTATTAATACAAGGACTGAACCTGTTAAATCCAAATGGGATTAAGGGTATGGATTTGTCACTCGCTTTTAATACAGCAATCAGCTTTATAACTAATACAAACCTTCAACATTATAGTGGGGAGTCTGCGGTCTCATATTTTGCTCAAATGACAGCAATAACTTTCTTGATGTTTACATCGGCTGCATCGGGGTTCTCAGCAGCGGCAGCATTTATAAGAGGTATAACAAGTAATGAGAAGGGTTTGGGGAATTTTTATGTAGATTTTGTCAGATTAACAACTAGACTGCTACTTCCTTTATCAATCATTATATCGATAGTATTAATATGGCAGGGGGTTCCCCAAACCTTGTCTAGCAATGACACTATTAAAACAATTGAGGGAACTTTACAGAACATAGCTCTTGGACCGGTGGCGTCACTGGAGTCTATAAAGCATATTGGCACAAATGGGGGAGGCTTTTTTGGGGCAAATGCAGCACATCCTTTTGAAAATCCTACACCCATAACGAACCTCATTCATATTTTGAGCATGATGATATTGCCTTCATCGTTGGTATATTCCTTCGGATTGATGCTCAAGAACAAAAAACAGGCTTGGGTTATTTTTGGAGCAATGGCGCTTCTCTTTATGATTGCATTACCAACGATATTTCTGTCAGAATCAGCAGGAAATCCTGCTTTGGACAATGCAGGGTTAAGCCAGGTGGCTGGGAATATGGAAGGCAAGGAAGTGAGATTTGGCATTGCACAATCCTCTCTCTTTACAACTGTAACTACGGCTTACACTACAGGATCAGTAAATACTATGCATGATTCGTTAACACCAATAGGTGGAATGATTGCAATGGGTCAAATGATGCTTAATGTTGTATTTGGTGGTAAGGGTGTTGGATTAATGAATATGCTGATGTATGCAATTCTAACCGTATTCTTGTGTGGGCTTATGGTTGGCAGAACACCAGAGTTTCTCGGGAAGAAGATTGAAGGACGTGAGATTAAGTTGATTGCAATAGCAATACTTGTTCACCCGTTTATAATATTACTACCTTCCGCGATATCACTCATATTGCCAGCGGGGGTTGCGGGTATCACAAATCCGGGCTTCCACGGGATATCTCAAGTTCTGTATGAGTTTACTTCTTCGGCTGCAAACAACGGCTCGGGTTTTGAGGGCCTTTTAGATAATACAGTATTTTGGAATGTATCTACCGGGTTGGTTATGCTTTTGGGCAGATATATCTCCATTGTGGCTCTACTTGCAGTTGCAGGCTTTATGCAAAGTAAAAAAGCAGTTCCTGTTACGGTGGGTACCCTAAAGACAGACACTTATTTGTTTACTTTAGTATTGGTAGCTGTAGTTCTGATTGTAGGTGCACTTACATTTTTCCCATCAGTAGCTTTGGGACCTATTTCTGAGTATTTAACTCAATTAACATAAGGCAGGTGTAAACATGAGTACAATTAATAAAAATTGGATAACAAAAAAAATAATACTAGATTCTATAAAAGATTCATTCAAAAAACTTAATCCCAAGGTAATGATCAAAAATCCTGTTATGTTCATGGTTGAGGTAGGGTTTGCCATAACTTTGATTCTAACATTTTTTCCAAATTTATTTGGAGAGAAGCAGCAGAGCCTTGTGGTATATAACGGGATAGTGTCTGCAATATTACTAATTACCCTACTGTTTGCTAATTTTGCTGAGGCATTGGCAGAAGGCCGTGGTAAGGCTCAGGCTAATAGTATGAAGAAGACCAGGAAGGATACAAAGGCAAGAATTATTGATAAAAACGGAGTAGCATCAATAGTTAACGCTAGTGAGGTGAAAAAGGGAGATATTGTGCTTGTTGAGGCAGGAGAGATTATACCTAATGATGGAGAGGTGATAGAAGGGCTAGCATTTGTAGATGAATCAGCCATCACAGGAGAATCTGCACCTGTAATGAAGGAGGCTGGTGGAGATTTCAGCTCGGTAACAGGAGGAACTAAGGTAAATAGCGATTGGCTGAAAATCAGGATAAATGCTACCCCCGGAGAATCCTTTCTTGACAAAATGATTAGCTTGGTAGAAGGCGCATCAAGGCAAAAAACTCCCAATGAAATAGCTCTTACTACAATTTTAGTTAGTCTATCAATGATTTTCTTAATTGTTGTTGTTACTTTATATCCAATAGCACAATATCTAGGTGTTACAATAAACGTTTCTACACTTATTGCACTACTGGTATGCCTGATTCCAACAACTATAGGAGGACTCCTATCGGCTATTGGAATAGCAGGTATGGATAGGGTTACAAGATTTAATGTAATTGCAATGTCAGGTAAAGCAGTCGAAAACTGTGGCGATGTAGATGTAATGATTCTTGATAAAACAGGTACTATTACATATGGAAACAGAATGGCAGCAGATTTTATTGCTGTTGAAAAGCACACACAGGATACAATAACCAGGTTTGCAGTGCTGGCTTCATTGAAGGACGATACACCTGAGGGCAGGTCTGTAATTGCACTAGCTAAAAAGCAGGCATTTTCTATAGAATATAATGAATACCAAGACGCTGAAAGTATTGAATTTACCGGACAAACTAGAATGAGTGGAACCAACCTTTCAAATGGTTTGAAGATTAGAAAGGGAGCAGCAGAAGCAATAAAGAGCTTTGTTAACAATGAAGGGGGGATAATACCAAATGATGTGGATGCGGTTGTTGAGAAAATCGCCCTTGCCGGAGGAACGCCCCTTGTTGTGAGTGTTGACAAAGAAATTGTTGGAGTAATTTATCTCAAAGACACTATAAAGCCAGGTCTGGTGGAGAGATTTGCCCGACTGCGTGAAATAGGTATAAAAACTATAATGTGTACAGGAGATAATCCTTTGACTGCCAGCACAATTGCCAGGGAGGCAGGGGTTGATGATTTTGTTGCAGAGTGTAAGCCTGAGCAGAAGATAGAAGTTATAAAAAAGGCACAGGCAGAAGGTAAACTGGTAGCAATGACAGGTGACGGTACCAACGATGCACCGGCCTTAGCTCAGGCTGATGTTGGGCTTGCCATGAATAGCGGCACTATTGCTGCTAAGGAAGCAGCAAACATGGTGGACCTAGACTCTGATCCAACCAAGATAATTGAGGTTGTTGAAATTGGAAAACAAATGCTTATTACCAGAGGAGCCCTAACGACATTTAGTATTGCAAATGATGTTGCGAAATACTTTGCTATTATTCCCGCTATTTTTACACTGGCAATACCACAAATGAATGTCCTGAACATAATGGGACTAGGCAGTCCTAATAGCGCAATACTTTCTTCTTTGATATTTAATGCACTTATTATTCCGGCACTAATACCTATTGCTATGAGGGGCGTAAAATATAAACCGATGAGCGCAGAGGCCATGCTGACAAAGAACATGCTTATATATGGACTTGGAGGTATGATAGTTCCTTTCATAGGGATTAAACTTATAGATTTAATTATTCTACCGTTGTTAAAATTGCTATCGTTGAACTAGATTGTGCAAAGTGAGTTATCAAAAACAGAGTAAGTAGAATTTATAAATTTGGATATTTAAAAGCTAATATATTGAGCTAAAGGTTAAAGATATCCTTAAGAATGATGTTGCTATGTTGCATTTAAAGCTAATATATTGAGCTAAAGGGGGAAAAAATAAATGAAAACATTTAAAAAGTCAGTATTGATAAGTTTAGTATTTTTTATTATATGTGGAATAATCTATCCTCTTTGCCTTACTGGTATAGGTCAGCTGTTCTTTCCAAGCCAGGCAAATGGAAGTATGATAAGTGAGAACGGCGAAGTTGTGGGTTCTCAACTAATAGGCCAATTGTTTACCAGCGATAAATATTTTCATGGTAGAATATCGGCTGTAAATTACAACGTTTATTCAGAGGAGGATGCAAAAAAAAATAATTCATTATATTCTACAGTTTCCTCAGGATCTTCAAACCTTGCTCCATCAAATCCATCATTAGTGGGACGTGTCAAGTCGGATATGGATGTACTGCTAGAAAAGAATCCTGATATTAAATCCAGTAAAGAAGTTCCAACTGATTTGTTAACATGCTCAGCTTCAGGATTAGACCCTGATATTACTGTGGAGTCGGCAAAAATACAGGTACCAAGAATATCACTTGCTACAGGGATAGAATCACAAAGGCTTTATCAACTAATAAATGAAAGCATTGAGAATAGGTCATTAGGGGTCTTTGGAGAAGTAAGAGTTAACGTATTAAGCCTAAACATAGGCATTAATAAGTTAACTGGAAATTAATAGGCTAGTTAGTTGATGCTTAGGAAGTAGAAAAATTAGAGATAAATAAGCTAGTCTGTTGATGATGTGGTGGTAGAAGTATAGACATTAAGAAAAGTATAAGCAGCTAAAGTTACATTTTGATTACACTTGTTGACGTTTTGGTAAAAAAGGTATAATATGTATTTTGGACATTGTTTAAAGAACATGTTAATTTATAGAAAGCGAGGTAGGTTTTATGTCAGGAATTAGTTCAATAGCATTTGCAGCAAATAATAGAATAACAAACCAAATCCTATCTCTGAACATCAACTATTGATATTTTCATCAATTGTTAACAGTGCCGTAGGATTTATAGATTCTGCGGCTTTTTTATTTAAAAAAATGCTTAGGTGTAACAGCCGTGGAAAACATATTTGTTTTTACGGCTGTTTTGTATGTTTTAGAGATAAGCATCAAAGGGGGAAATATGAAGACTTTAGTTAGTTTAATGAAAAAATACTGGTGGTTCTACGTAATAGGTTTTTGTGCAATGCTTACCTCCATTACTTTGGATATGTTCAATCCTATCTTGCAAAAAAACATTATAGACGATGTAATTAAAGCAGGGAAGAGCGGATTATTTATATGGATTATATTGGGCCTAGCAGGTATAACCATTGGTAGAGCTGTGCTTGGTTATGTAAAGGAGTACATGTTCGACTTATCAAGCTCAGCAGTAATTGTAAAGTTCAGAAGAATTCTCTTTGATCATATACAGACTCTATCCTTTTCATTCTTTGACAGGATAAATACCGGCGAGTTGATGTCTAGGGTTAAAGAAGATGTAGAAAACATTATGAATGCCATTTGTTTCGGTATAATGATTTTTACTGAACAGATTATTTACTTTATTATGGGTACAATTGTACTGTTCTACTTAAACTGGAAAATGGCGCTGGTAAGTATAATCATGATGCCGTTGATAGGATACATAGCGATGAAGCTTGAAAATGTCATAGGTGGAACCTATGAAAAAATAAGTGACCAGAGAGCAGTATTAAATACCACTGCTCAGGAAAATCTTGCAGGAGTTCGATTGGTAAAGGCTTTTGCAAGAGAGAAGTATGAAATGGAAAAGTTCCTAAAGCAAAATGTTAAGACTTATGATTTAAATGTCCATCAATCAAAAATATGGGCAAAATACCAGCCCATTATCGAGTTTCTATCAAATTCGGTAGTTGTAATGGTAACTGTAGTAGGAGGCTACTTTGTTATTGATGGTGATATATCAACAGGTACACTTGTTGCATGCTGTAACTACATATATATGCTTATCTGGCCAATGAGAATGAGTGGATGGCTTATAAATGTATTGTCTCAATGCAGAGCTTCTCTGAAAAAGATTGATGTTTTACTAAAAGAAGAGGCTGATATCAAAAGTCCGGAGCAAGCACAAAAACCGGAGAAAGTGGACGGAAAAATTACCTTTAGAGATGTATCTCTTACATTGAATGGAACGAATATCCTCAAAAATATTAGCCTCGATGTTGCACCGGGTTCTACACTGGCAATAATGGGAGAGACTGGTTCTGGTAAGAGCTCGTTAATCAATCTTATTGGAAGATACTATGATGTTACTGAAGGTTGCGTACTAGTTGATGATATCGATGTAAGGAACTACGACCTATACACTCTTAGAAAGAATGTATCTGTAGTAATGCAGGATGTATTCTTATTCTCAGATACCATTGAAGAAAACATTCGCTTTGGAGCAACAGATATTTCAGATATTGACATTATGAAGGCAGCAAAGGCAGCAAAGGTGCATGAATTCGCCAAAAAGATGTCAGACGGCTACGCTACTGTGATTGGAGAGAGAGGGGTAGGGTTATCAGGCGGCCAAAAACAAAGGATTTCTATAGCAAGAGCGCTTGCAAAGAATAGTAGCATACTCGTTTTTGATGATGCCACTTCTGCTCTGGATATGGAAACAGAACACGAAATACAAAAGGCCCTAGAGCAGTATACCGATAGAACCAAGGTTATTATTGCACACAGGGTATCAGCTGTAAAAAATGCAGATGAGATAATTATCCTGAAAGATGGAGAGATAATTGAAAGAGGTAATCATGATACCTTGATGACCCTAAGAGGAAGGTATTATGACACGTATATAACTCAGCTCGGAGATATCTCTGAGGTGTTTGAAGAGGAAGAGGGGGTGGAAGTATGCCAATAAACAACTTTCGAGAAGATGAAAAAATGGAAGAAAAGATAAACATGAGGACCTTAAAAAGACTCTTTGCTTACCTTAAGGCATACAAGGCAAAGGTTGCGTTGACACTATTTTTTATTGCTGTCGCACTTAGTGTTGAACTATTTAATCCCTATTTGCTAAAGCTTACTATAGATAACTTTGTAGAGAATGGGAACAAGTCTGGAATACTGCTTATAGGCCTCTGTGTTATCGCAGCTAACCTTGTTGCTATGTTCTGTGTTAAAATGAGAACTATTACTATGGCGAAGGTAACCAACAAGGTGCTTTTGGATATTAGGCAACAGCTATATTCACATATTCAAAAATTATCATTCGCTTTCTTTGACTCAAGACCAGTTGGAAAGATACTTGCTAGAATTATTGGGGATGTTAATTCACTAAATGACTTGTTTACTAACAGTGTGACAACCTTAATACCTGAGGTTGTAAAGGTACTTGCGGTTTTGGTAATAATGTTTTTTCTAAACTTTAGGCTAGCTATTGCAGCACTTATTACTCTTCCAATAGTAGCTATTATACTTGTAACAATCAGTACACTGAATCACAAGCGATGGCAAATTCACAGGAAAAAGAATTCAAATCTGAACGCTTATATGCATGAAGATTTTTCGGGAATGAGAGTAGTTCAGAGCTTTGCGGCAGAGAACAAGACAAATGGTACATTTGGTGAGTTGGTAACTGATTTGAGAAGGGCGTTTATAAAGGCTGTAAGGGTAGCTGATTTTTATTGGCCATCTGTTGAAATGTCTTGGGGAATAGGAACCATAGTTACATTTTCAGTAGGTATAAATTTGATAAATGCCAATTCAATTTCTTTAGGTGATCTGGTAGCATTTACAGGCTACATAGGAATGTTCTGGCAGCCAATTATGAATATAAGCCAGTTCTATAATCAACTTGTAACAAATATGACAGGAGCAGAGAGAATATTTGAGATACTTGACATTGAACCTGATATTAGGGACGCAGTTGGTTGCAGCGAGCTTCCTGAGCTAAAGGGAGAAGTGGAATTCAGAAATGTAACCTTCTCATATGATGAGTCAAAGAAGGTACTAGAAGATGTAAGCTTCAGTGTTAAACCCGGTGAAACAATTGCACTGGTTGGCCCTACAGGAGTTGGTAAAACTACCATTATCAATCTTATAAGCAGATTTTATGAAACGCAAATTGGAGAGGTACTGCTAGACGGGTACGATGTAAAGAATGTATCGCTGCACAGCCTCAGAAGCCAGCTAGGAATAATGCTGCAGGATACATTTATGTTCTCAGGCACCATCTTGGAAAATATTCGCTATGGAAGACTAGATGCTACCGATGAAGAGGTGGAAGAGGCAGCTAAGGCAGTTTGTGCTCATGAATTTATCACTAAGTTTGAAAAGGGTTATGACACCGATGTGAATGAAAGAGGCACCAGACTTTCAGCTGGTCAAAGACAGCTAATTGCATTTGCAAGAGTATTACTTGCAGATCCAAAGATACTTATTCTTGACGAAGCAACTGCTAGTATTGACACCAACACCGAGAGACAGGTGCAAGAAGGAATAGCTCGTTTGCTATCTGGCAGAACGTCCTTTGTAATTGCTCATAGACTATCAACCATCCAAAAGGCAGATAGAATAATGGTTATTGAAAAGGGAAGAATCAGCCAGTGTGGCAACCATGACCAGCTTATGCAGCAAGAAGGTCTATACAGAAATTTATTTATGGCTCAGTTTAAATTCCTTGATGAGGTTGCGGGATAACCTTATATAAAGTGAACTCTTCATTTTTCTAATATGTTTTCGGGTCATGGTTGAGTCGAAAAGAAATTGGGACCTAAAACCAAAAAGCAGAGGGTAGGTCCCAATTTTAATGAGAACATGAGAATATTTATATTAAAAGGAATTATATCCTTATATGTAGAATAGTTTTACCAGTAATACCAGTAATGCGAGTAATACCGGTAATACCACTAAGATCTGTAATGCGGTTATTACTGGTATTACCAATTATACAATAATACTACAAGTAATACTGCAATTTGTGTGAGGAGCCATATTTGACATGAAAATTCTCATCAAGGATATTATAAATGAAGTAATGCAACCAGAGATACACATAGATAATACTGTGGACGGGTTGGAGTATGGGGACCTGGATACTGTAGTAAAGGGTGTAATAGTAACATTTTTAGCCACACAAAGAGTGATTGAAGCAGCTAGGGCAACTGGTGTAAATTTAATCATCTCACATGAAGGGATTGGCTATAGCCATAGACCGGATTATAAGCAACTAGAGTGTAATAGTGTTTATATTAAAAAGGTAAATTTGATTAATGAGTCTGGCATTGCGGTTTTCAGAAATCACGACCATATTCACAGATGTACACCTGATCGAATAATGGTGGGCTTAATTTCAAAGTTGAAATGGAATAGCTACGAAGTATTTAGATGTCCCATGGCATCTGTTGTTGAAATACCTGAAATATCTCTTGATAGGCTGATTGCACACGTAAAGAGTATGCTGGGTATTAGTTATGTCAGGTTTTTGGGTGATCTGAGTATGACATGCAGTAAAATAGGCATTTTGGCTGGGTATAGGGGTTCAGGACAACATGCCATTCCTCTGTTTGAGCAGCAGCAACCTGACGTTGTAATTTATGGAGAGGGACCAGAATGGGAGACCCCTGAATATGTAAGGGATTCAATCCTCCAGGGCAATAAAAAAGCTTTAATTGTACTGGGTCATGCAGAAAGTGAAATGCCAGCTATGAATTTATTGGCTGAGCAACTCAAGCAGAAGTTTCCTGCTGTTAAAGTAGAATTTATTGCTAATGAACCGATATTTGATGTTATATAGAATGTAACACGACTGATTTAACTTGCAAAAATAACCATCCTAAATTATTTAACAAGAAGCAAACCACACTGAATTATTAGTAAAAATCAAACTGTTCTGAATTATTCAGCAAAAAGCAAACCACCCTGACTTTAGTGTATGAAGGGTGGCTGCTCATATATAGAGAACTCAAGTTTATCCTAGTGTCTTGGCTGTTTCCTTCAGTTGTTCTCGGATATTTAGCTTCTGAGGACATTTTTCTTCACAAATTCCGCAATCAATGCATTCACTAGCCTGCTTACCCTTCATCCAATCAAATTTACCAATCTGCTGATAGGCGCCTTTAGCATGTTCGGTAAGTCCATAAACCTTATGATAATTCATTAATTGGAAGTTAAGAGGAATATTAACCTCCTGTGGACAGGGCATGCAATAATTACAACCAGTACAGTATAGGTCAGCTAGCTTTTTATTCTGCTCCATAGCAGAATTTATACTATCTAACTCCACCGCTGTAAGTTCTGCGGTATTTGATGCGGTTTGAACATTTTGCTCAACCATTTCTATACTGCCCATGCCAGAAAGTGCACAGGTAACATTAGGATTTGAGATAACAAATCTTAATGCAAGCTCAGCACTACTCTTGGAACCTCCAGGAATTAGCTTCTGTATTACTGGTGAGGGTTCTCCCAATCTTCCGCCACCAACTGGACCCATGACAACAACACCAAGACCACTTTTATGTGCATGAGCTATTGCTGCTTCGTTGCTTCTATCTAGCATATTGTACTGGCACAATACAGTCTCAAAGTATCCGGTATCAATGAGTTTAATCATATTCTCAGGCTTATCATGAAAGGAGAAAGAGATATGTTTTATAATGCCTTGCTCCTTTGCTCTCTGAGCAAATTCCAAAGGACCATTTTTAACATTTATTTTGTCTACAAATTGTTCCCAACTGATCCCCCACATATGATAGAAATCAATATAATCAGTATCTAGCTTTTTCAATGACTTTTCAAGCCTTTGCATGAAATGTTCACCGGAATCGTCCTCTATTGGGTTCTTTGTTGAGATGTACACTTTGTCACGTATACCTTTGATTGCTTTTCCAACAATTATTTCACTTTCGCCCTCGCAATAATATGGGGCAGTGTCGATATAATTTACCCCTAATTCATAAGCACGTCGAATAATCTTTATACTTTCATCTGTATCAAAAACCTGTGTCCCATCAGATACTATTTGGGGAAGTCTCATTGCTCCAAATCCAAGGGTAGAAATAGAAATGCCGGTTTTTCCTAAAGTACGATATTGCATTGCTTATCCTCCTAAGTTCCTAATAGATTACCTTCACTTGTGAAATTTGTTAATTTTTATCAACTTATAGCTTCTAAATTCCTGATAGATTACCTTCGCTTGTGAAAATTGTCAAATTTTATACTTATAACTATATTATAACGTAACTTGTTTGGGTAGCAAAGACTTAATTAATATCAATTTTTTTATCATTAGTCTTATAGTACTCTATTAGACTTTTACTAATAGCCTCAACTACTGAGGTTTTAAATTCTTTGGTACTCATAATCTTATCATCCTGTTTATTACTCATATAACCCATCTCGAGTAAAACTACAGGGGTGGTAGACCAATTAAATCCTGTAAGGTCATTTCTGGATATAATGCCGTCCGACTCTATAGAGATATTTTTTTTGAGATGCTCGTCCAAGGTCTCTGCAAATTTTTTGCTTTGTGGTACTATTGATTTGGTATGAAGTGTGCCAGGAATTAATATAGAATAGCCTCTCACAGTAGACTTTTCAGAACCATTGGCGTGAAGGCGAATAACCATATTGCAGTTTGCCATGTTTGTTATTTTAGCTCGCTCAATATTACTTATGTTTACATCATTTTTAATACGAGTCATAACTACTGTTGCACCCTGTTCCTCAAGCTTTTTCTTTAGCAGTAATCCAACTTCAAGATTAAGCTTGTATTCAGGTATTTTAGTGAATACTCCAGAAGTGCCAGAGGACACCTTAGCCTTCATAACCTTGGAGTTTGGATAATTTTGTTCCAGGGAAAGATTCTGCTTGCTTTGGTGACCAGGATCAATTCCAATTATAATACCTTTGAGTGGGAGTTGAGTACCCAAAGCGGATGGTGTTGTACTGCTAGTACCTTGTTGTTGGGAACTAGTGGCACCTGATGTGCTACTGGCACTTGGTTTTAAGCTACTGCTAGCAATGGGCTGAGGGGCACTACTTGTATCCGGTTTTGAGACACTGCTAGCACCTGATGTTTTGCTTGAAACAACAGTTTTACTGAGGCTTTTGCTAATGGGCTGACTTTTAGTTGTATTTATATTTATATTGATGCTCTTTGTATTGCAAACAGAAAAAGTTTTTGTGTAATTATTTTGAGCATTATTATAAGGGTGGTAAGTTCTAATTGAACAAAAACAAATTACTAACACTAGTATGGTGGTTAGAATATAAAACAGAAATTTATTATTTCTCATTTCTCACCTCATAATATATAAAAAAATTAGCCTTCTCATATGTCTAAGAATATAACCCGCTAGGAAATATTCTTCATGCCATTATCCTAGCATATATGCATGAAATATACTAATGTACAGATATAATTTTCCACTTCTGAAGCACCTTAGCTACTATATATTTGTAAATATACTTCCTAGTTTATTCTCTATGATATCAATTATTTATATTAATTTCAAATAATTGGATAAAATCGGGTTTGCTGCATTATTTGAGAAATAAAAAGGGACTGCTGAAATATTACTAGCTTTTCTTCCAGAATTTATGTAAAATATAGATAATTCTATTAGGTTTCTTGGAGGTGATTGCTTTTGACAAGCAACGTTCACCAGGGCCATCGACTTCGAGTCAAAGAGAGGTTTCTCAATGAGGGGCTGGATTCTTTCAGTGATCATCAAATTTTAGAGCTTTTACTTTTTTACTGTATTCCAATGAAAGATACAAACGACCTTTCTCATGCCTTGATTCAAGAGTTCGGTACCTTGGATAAGTTATTAGAGGCTAATCCTAAGGATATAAGCCAAAGATGTAAAGTAAGTGAAAACACAAGTATTCTTATCTCAATGATTCCCCAGCTAACTAGACGTTATCTAAAATTGAAAAGTGGAGAAAAGCCCATGCTAAATAGCTCTTCTAAAGCAGGTGATTATGCTGTGGCACTGCTTACAGGAAGGGTATATGAGGGCTTTTACGTTATTTGCCTTGATTCACAGAACAGAGTAAACCATGCGGAACTGGTTCATGAAGGTACAATAAACGAAGCGCCTGTCTATCCTAGGCTTATTGTAGAAACAGCTTTGAGGCATAGGGCAAATAGTATTATTTTGGCTCATAATCACCCTGGCGGTACATTGCAGCCTTCATTGGCTGATGTTGAAATTACAAAGAAAATAATAATAGCACTAGAACCTATATCTATTAAGGTGATTGATCATATTATTGTAGCGGGTGATAGCTATTACAGTTTTGCAGAAAAAGGACTAATGGCAAAATAGAAGCAAAAATTATGGTTTTTACTGCAGAAGAAGTATGGCTTTTTTGGTAGCGTTGTATTATTCTGATAGAGTAGTATAATTTTTTACTTACTGAGGTAGCGAGATGAGTAATACTATTCTTGTAGTCGATGATGACATACTAATAACTAATTCATTGAAAATGCTGCTTAATGCAGCTCTTAAGTACAATGTGATTACATGCAATGATCCATTGGAGGCCTTGAATATATTTAAAACGAACAAGGATATAGACCTTGTACTTAGTGATTTTATGATGCCAAATATAGATGGTATTACCTTATTGAAGGAAATACGAAGCATCAACAAAAATACTATAACCATACTGCTGACTGGTTATTCTGATAAGGACAGTGCGATAAAAGCAATAAATGAGATTGGTATCTATTATTATCTTGAAAAGCCTTGGGATAATTCCAACTTGATTAAAATATTACAGAATGGGCTAGAGAAAAAAAGGCTTGAAAGCGAGTTGTGTGCCAAGCTTGAACAGCTAGAGAATAGTCAGAAGGAAATTCAGCATTTATACATATTGCTAGAGGAAGAGCATAGTAAAACCCTTGCTCAGAATGAAACACTTGAAAGTATAGTTAGTGAAAAAACAAGGTCCATGCAATCACTAATGGATAACGCGGGGCAGGGCTTTTTATACTTTGGGCTTGACCTTTTAATAAGGCCAGAGTTTAGTTCTGAATGCATAAATATATTGGGTGAACAGATAGAAGGCAAGAACTTTGTCAATTTTCTATTCCCTGAGGATTCAAAGGAAAAAGAGCTTTTCATTTATGCTTTGCATGAAATGTTAGGGGAGACAAAGGAGGATTTATATGACTTACAAACGCTATACATACCCCTGCTTCCAGACGAGGTTATCATTAGGGATAAGGTTATACATATCGATTATAAGCCTATTACTGACTATCGCAATCAAAAACTGATGATGATAGTACTCACAGATGTTTCAAAAAATAAAATACTTGAAGACGAGATAAAAAAAGATCGAAATGAACTTGCAATGATAGTTAGTGCTGTTATTAATAAGCGGGAATTGCTCGACAGCATTAGGGACTACATTGCTTATTGTAGTTCACTAGAAAAGCTGATTTATGAGGAATGTAGCTGCTCGCAAAAGCGAATTACTTCTATTTATAGAACATTTCATAACTTTAAAGGTACCTTTGCACAGCTACAGTTAGTAAATGCTCCAAAACAATTACATCATATGGAAAGTGAATTGTTTAAACTTAAGGACAGTGGTCAGCAAGTGAGCAATGAGTATGTTAGAGATTATATAAAGGACAAGGATCCACTCAAATTTATAGAAGAGGATATTAATACACTAAAACAAATATTAGGAGACAGTTACTTCTTAAACGGAGGCTCTGTTCAAATATCTAGTAAAGATTTAGAACGAATGAAAAATAGAATCCTTTTGGCTGTACAGCCTAGTAAATACCCTCTTGTATACAATGAGTTTGCAGAGCTGGAAATGGGCTCTTTACATGATATGCTCAAATCAATGTGCAATTATACTGTGGGCCTGGCCTCCCAGCTTGGTAAATGCATTAAACCATTTGAAGTAAAAGGGCCAGATATTATGATCGATTGCCTGCACTACAGACAATTTGTAAAGTCATTAGTAAATATATTTAGAAATATGGTATACCATGGAATTGAGTGCCCTGATGTAAGGCTTGAAGCGGGAAAATCTGAAGTAGGTGTAGTAGCTTGTAGAGTTGATTCTTTGGAAAACGGTGAGATACTTATTGAAATATCAGATGATGGTCAGGGGATTGATATAGATAAACTAAGAAAGATAGCTGTAAATAAAGGCTTTGCAACAGATGAGGAAATAGATTGGTGGAGTGATGATGAAGTTGTAGAGATAATTTTTGCTGATGGAGTATCAGTATGTGAAAATGCAAATTTGATAGCAGGCAGAGGGGAAGGAATGTCAGAGGTTAAACACCAGGTAGAAAAACTTGGTGGTCGAATTGAGACTACCACTATTAGAGGGAAGGGAACAACGTTTACCTTTTTTGTACCTGAGTTGGGGAAAAGTATTCTTGGTGAAGTGGATAGCAAAGATATTATGAATGCTGTGCAGGACACAATTATGGAGGTTTTAGGAGATTTATCGATTGGTTTACTTGATAAAAAAGTAACCTACGACAATGAAAGTTTTATTCCGCTTGCTCAGTATAATTGCTTAATGGAGATAAGGGGAATATTTTCTGGGTTTGTAGGCTTTTCTGTTGAGTCAAGTCTAGGCAATAGGCTCTCTGAGTATTTTATTGGGGAGGTTTTTGAAAATCCAGTTAACCATCCAGTAATCTTTGATTGTGTTCAGGAGTTTACAAACATAGTACTTGGAAGATCATTTAACAGGGTTAAATATGGGGACCAGCTAATAATTGATGATAGCATAGGAGTTTTCTCTGAAGGTTTAACTTTTAGATATTGCAGCAGCAATGCTATAAAACAAAAATATGCTACGGAATATGGTTTATTACAAGTAAGTGTATTAAAAAAAGGGTTTTGAGAGGACGGACGCTATGGCGAGAATAATGATTGTTGATGATTCATTTGTTATGAGGAAAAAACTAAAGGAGCTCTTAGAAAGATTTGGGCACACGGTTGTAGTGGAAGCAGTAGACGGAATTCAAGCAGCTAAGTTCTATGATAGCTATATGCCTGACTTAGTTACCATGGATATTAATATGCCCAATGTTGATGGAATTGCAACAGTTAAAGAGATTTGCACAAGGCACCCTGATGCGAAGATAATTATGATTAGCTCTCTTGCTCAGAAGATAATGGTTATAGAGGCGATGAAAAACGGCGCAAAAAACTATATAATTAAGCCAATTGAAGAGGATAAGCTTATAAGGGTAATAGATAATGTTCTTAGAATGCAAAAAACTGCTGCTTCAATAAACCGAACAGAAAATAAACCCTTGCCATCAGATGAATTCTCTATACAGAATGAAAAAGGTACATTTATAATAAACATTAATAGCAGCTTTAATGAGAACTGTATTGATGCATTTAGAAATGCAATTGGAGGGTTGGTATTTGTTAAGCCTCTACACATAAAACTTAATTTACTAACCGACATAACATTTTATTCCCAACAGTTTGCACAGGTACTTTTGCTGGCGTCTAAAGCCGGGGGAAGTATCGAACTTACTAGTAGCGTAAATGCAAACACCAACCTGTTCAGACTAGATGAAAACAATCTAATTCAACTGCTTTAAACTCTTTCAATTAATAAAGGATTTAATGTAATGAAATTATGAAAACTTTATGAGAAATTAATTTATTTGAATTACTGTGAATATATTATTATAGTGAGCTTTTTATAGTGAGGTAATAATGTGGACGAAACTTCTAAGTTTCATACAGTAAGAGGGTATCAGCTTATTGAACAAAATAAGAATCTCTTAACTTCTGCTATGGAGGATTATCTTGAAATGATATTCAGAAATAGCACAGAAGAAGGTGGAATACGCATTAATACTCTTTCTGAGCTGTTAAATGTTGCTGCATCTTCAGCTACAAAAATGGTTCAAAAACTAAGCTCACTTGGATTAGTGAATTACAAAAAATACGGAGTTATTATTCTTACCGAGAATGGAAGGGACATAGGGAAATTTCTACTGCAGCGCCACGGAATAATTGAGCTGTTCCTAAAAAATATTGGTGTTACAGAGGATGTGCTTGTTGAAACAGAGCTAATAGAACATAATATTACCGCAACTACGCTACAAAAAATCAATATCTTCAATAAATTTCTAGAGAAAAATCCTATTATTTTAGCCCAATACAATCAGTTTTCAAAGTACTTTTTGTGAACTGATATTATTTTCTTAATATTCTAAGAAGTACTATAAATACAGCTTTGCAAAGTGTAACACTTTGCATTTTTTTTTCATACTCTATTTTAGGTAAACATTGTTAGTCGAGGCTAAATCATAATGATTAAGGAACAATTTATGAAACCAGCTATAGCAGATGCTGATGAACTGGTGATAGGAAGATATAGTACTAGAAGTAAAAAAAGTCTTATAAGCAAGTTTAAGGATTTACTAAAATTTTTAGGGCCGGCCTTTATAGTAAGTGTAGCATATATAGACCCCGGGAATTTTTCCACTAATATAAGTGGTGGATCAATGTTTAATTATAATCTTTTATGGGTAATCCTTTGGAGTAACCTAATGGCAATTTTTTTGCAATCCATGTCAGCAAAGCTGGGAATAGCAACTGGTAAGAACCTTCCACAAATGTGTGGGGAGGTGTTTTCCAGAAAAACAAATTGGTTTTTCTGGGTTGTTGCCGAACTAGCAGCTATGGCTACTAATCTAGCAGAATTTCTCGGAGGCACATTAGGGCTATATCTGCTATTTAGAATTCCGATGCCAGTAGCAGGCCTTATAACGGCAATACTGACCTTTGGTATCACCTACTTAAGCAGGTATGGTCAAAGGGCGGTAGAGGTAATAATATCGATTTTGGTAGCAGTAATATGTGCAGCATATTCGGTAGAGATATTTTTAGCAAAACCAGATTGGGCGCAGGCCGGTTTGCATGTACTTATGCCTTCTTTACCAAATGCTCAAGCAGTGTTGATTGCTGTTGGAATGCTAGGCGCTACCGTGATGCCGCATGTTATTTACCTCCATTCACAATTAGTACAACACAGAAATACAGATGTAACCGAGGAGGATAAAAAACGTCATTTAAAAATGGAAAGAATAGATATTGCAATTGCTATGAATATAGCTTTTATTGTAAATAGTGCAATGGTTGTAGTTTCAGCAGCAGTATTCTTTAAAAATGGTATTTCCGTAGAAACAATAGAACAGGCACATCAATCGCTTTCTCCACTACTAGGAGCCGCATCGGCGGGTGCATTCGGTATTGCATTGATTGCATCAGGGCTTTCCTCTGCAACAGTAGGGACTCTGGCAGGGCAGACTATTATGCAGGGGTTTGTGGGACTTAAGATAAGTGATAATATAACAAGGCTTGTTACCATGCTGCCAGGAATAATTATTATTTTACTGGGAGTTAACCCTTTAAAAGCCCTATTGTTAAGCCAAGTAACACTTAGTTTTGTTTTGCCCGTGGCTATTATCCCTATGCTGATCATTACTAGCAAAAAGGAATTAATGGGTACACTTGCAAATAAGACCATTACAAAGGTTACAGGTATTGCAATAACTACAGTTATCGTAGTGCTAAATGCTGTTTTGTTGTACCTGACCTTCTTTGGAATGTTATAGAGCACCAAGATGAGCATTTTATGACAAAAGAGCATTGGTTGAGTACATTTTAATATAGCATATAGTACACATTTATGAGGGCGCTTTAATAGTATGTATTAATATATATTTCGTTAAGAGGAGAATTGTTATGACACGTTATGTACCAGTCTATGGTTATATTACAGATATTACGGACTTTTACACGAGCAGTTCAGAACCAAGTGGTTGTTATAAGCTCTTTACTGTTAGGATTGATAAAACAGATATCAATAACTTTGTTGTTGCGCCATGTACCTATATTTATGATAATACCACACTTCAAAAGGGTGATTTTATTGTGGCCTTCTATGATAGCAATGCACCTACTCCATTGATATATCCTCCACAGTATAGGGCATTAGCAATGGCAAAAGGAACAGATAGGGGTAATATTAAATACGATTACTTCGATAATACCTTGACTAGCAGTGATGGAAATCTCAAGCTCAATATATCACCCGACACTATTATACTAATGGAGAATAATCAGGTATTTACAAGTAAATTAGGAAATAGAGTATTAATGGTAGAATACTTGTTTACAACAAAGAGCATCCCCGCTCAAACAACACCTGCTAAAGTAATAGTTATTTGTAATAATGAGTAAAAGAATAGCGTTAAATTACATTTGTAAAAAAAGTTGCTAAAAAAGGGCTAAAAGACCAATTGAGCCTTGTAACAGGACCGCTCAAGTAGTATATTTATATTATGAGCTAACATTATAGTACGCATAGCTAAACCTGACATTATAGATATATAGAGAGGGTCAATAGTATGATATCACTAAGTGTATTTGAGCTTTCCGAAGGAATGATTCTTGCTGAACCAATTTTATGTCCACAAACAAGAAAGCTATTAATAGCTTCTGGAACAAAATTGACGGATCAGCTAATTTCTACAATAAAGGCTAGAGGTATAGGTGCTGTTTGTGTAGCAGAAAGATTTACACTTTTGGTGCATCCCAATGATACCACAATTAGGGAACTTAAGAGCTTAATTGAACAAGAAATTGTAAGGTTAGCTCCCGAAAAGCTAGAGGCAAACAAAAATGATGAGATGGTAAAAGTCTCTAAACTTGCGAGGACAGTAGTTAGCAAGATACTTGAAGACCAGGAATTGGTTAATTTTTGTGTTTGGATGAAGCTTATTGATAATAACTACCTTTATAAGCATTGTATATGCAGTTGTGCGCTATCACTACTGGTAGCTGGAGCAATGCGCCTTAGCTTTGCGGAAATGGTGACTATTGGTTCAGGGGCTCTTTTACATGACTTGGGGCTATGTGAAATGCCTTTATTAATAAATGACCTAAAGAGTATTGCAAAGCAAGAGGCATTATGGAAAGAGCATCCTAGATATGGGTATTACTTTGCAAGAGAGGCTGGTATCTCAGATGCAATTAGCAATTTAATTCGTCAGCATCACGAAGAGTGGGACGGAGGAGGCTATCCAAATAAGCTAAAGGGAGAGGAAATTGCTCTCGGGGCAAGGATTATTTCTGTATGTGAAACATATGATAGACTAATACGAATGGAAGGGTACCCTCATTATCAAGCTATAGAAAATCTATATGGTGGTGGAGGGTACTATTTTGACCCGGAGGTAGTACAAGCGTTTACTAACAATATTGCTGTATATCCACTAGGGTCTATGGTACGGTTGTCTACATCTGAGGTAGGTATAGTGGTAAATGTTAGAGATAACTATGGCCCTAGGCCAATTGTACGTGTATACTTTAATAGGGTAAACAGACCTCTTACAACACCAAAGGATATCAACCTTGGGAAGGAGTTAACTGTGTTCATAAAGGAAGTACTATAAGGGGAATACATATATTTTAAATATTCATTTTTCTTTCGATGTATTAGTGCTTTCAGCATGGTATTTATCCATCCTGGCCTGAAGCTCCTTGGATTTTTTTAGATACTCACGGCCTTTTATTACGATAATTTTGTGGCGGGTTAATATCGATTCTAACTCTTCTATAGCCTTATTCTTGTTTTCAGAATCCAAATAGAGACCCCCATCTTAAAAATAATCATACATTTATCTTATGCAAACAGCATAAATATTGCTAATAAAAAATTATATAGCGTTTGGAATAAAAAATTTAAAAATACAGAAGAGTGAGGTAACGTAGCATGAAAAGAATAAAGCTAGGTCAGGGTGAGATAAGTGCATCTGAGATATCTTTAGGTTGCATGAGAATTAATTCTTTGGAGCTAAACGAGGCCGAAAAACTTATTAATACAGCAATTGATGAGGGGATTGATTTCTTTGATCATGCAGATATATATGGTAGGGGGAAATCCGAAGAGGTTTTCTCAAGGGCCGTGGGAATGTGCTCTAGCAAGAGAGAGAAGCTGATAATCCAATCAAAATGTGGTATCAGAAAAAATCAATACGATTTTTCAAAGGAACACATACTGGGCTCAGTTGATGGTATTTTGAAGAGACTAAAAACTGAATATCTGGATATACTAGCACTTCACCGTCCTGATACACTTATGGAGCCGGAGGAGGTTGCAGAAGTCTTTGACCAGCTGCATAAATCGGGGAAGGTAAGGTACTTTGGTGTTAGCAATTTTAACTCTATGCAGATAGAGCTTCTCAATAAATTTTTGAAACATAAAATCATTGTAAATCAGCTACAATTAAGCCTTACTAATACTGGCATGATTGATTCAGGATTTAATGTTAACACAAAGTTTGAGACCTCTATCGATAGGGACGGAAGCATTCTTGAGTATTGCAGACTCAAGGACATTACTATACAGGCATGGTCGCCATTCCAGTATGGGTTCTTTGAGGGAGTTTTTCTTGGAAGTGAAAAGTACACTGAATTAAACAAGAAAATCAATGAACTTTCGCAAAAATATAACGTAAGTGATGCAGCAATAGCAATAGCATGGATACTTAGGCACCCTGCTAAAATTCAGCCGATATTGGGAACTACCAATGTTGATAGATTAAAATCAATCTGCAAGGCGTCACAAGTTGATATGAGCAGAACGGAATGGTATGAACTATACCTTGCAGCAGGCAACAGGCTCCCATGACACATCAAGAACAAACAAGGAACTTTTCTGCAGACCTATAATCAATAGGTTTACTAAAGTAGTAGCCCTGAATATAATCACAGTTTAACTGGAGCAGATAATCCATCTGCTCCTTATTTTCTACTCCTTCAGCGGTTGTCGCAAGACCCAGTTTGTTTGACAAATCTATTATAGCGTCAACAATTAGTTTTGTCGGACTGTTTTCAAGGATTCCATCAATGAATGATTTATCAATCTTAACAGTATTTATAGGTAATTTGCTCAAGTAGCTAAGAGAAGAGTAGCCTGTTCCAAAGTCGTCAAGAGAAATACTGACACCCAGATCTTTAATCTTGTTTAGTATTGATACATTTCTTTCGTAATTTTCCATTATAACACTCTCTGTTATTTCAATATCCAAGTACTGAGGTTCCAAGCCTGTTTCATCAAGAATCTCTTTGACCGTTTCAACAAAATCACCCAGTTTAAGTTCTAGCATAGATACATTTACACTTATCCTGAAAAAGCCTAAACCCTGCATTTGCCATATCTTGTTTTGCATACATGCAGTCCTAAGCACGTGCTTTCCTAGTTGTACTATTAATCCCGTTTTTTCTGCAATAGGAATAAAAACACTTGGAGGAATTAGGTTTCCACTTCGGTCCATCCATCTTGACAATGCCTCAAAACCAATAATCTTGCCTGTTTTAAGTTCAACTTGGGGTTGATAGTAAACCAGTAATTCAGTACTATTTATGGCCGCACGCAGGCTATTTATCATGCTTGTCTCTTCTAATACTCTCTTGTACATTGAAGACTCATAAAAAGCATATGTATTTTTACTAATATCCTTAGCATAATAGAGAGCCATGTCAACATTTTTTAGAGATATTTGAAGTGAATCTGCATCTGTTGGGATTATTACAGCTCCAATACTAGCAGTCGCAAAAAGTTCTATTCCGCAAACACACCAGGTACATCTGAAAAGCTCAATAATGTCATTTGCAGTACTCCTAGCTTCAGCAATAGTTATTGGCTTATTGCTTATAATCATAAATTCGTCTCCGCCGTGACGACCAACCACATACTTATCCTTTACAAGCTCACATAAGCCTTTTGCAGCTTGTCTTAGAAAGGAGTCTCCCACATAGTGTCCTACAGAGTCGTTAATACTTTTGAAGTTATCTATATCCAATAAAAACAGTACCGATATATCGTTAGTAGCATTGCAATTTTTAATCTGTGAATCAAGAATTTCAAGCATATAAGATCTGTTTGGCAGTTTGGTCAAGCTGTCAAAATAGGCTAGATTATGAATTTTGGCTTCATTTTCTTTACGGGATTCAATCTCTAGTTCGAGTGCCTTTTTCATTTGTTGGAGATTATTGTTTTCATGGATATAACTGAGGCTCTCTGCTTCTGCCTTAACTTTTTCCATATGATCGAAATAACCAACCACGGTGATGATTATACAAACTATGAAATACATTATGTAGTAACTTAAAAGACCGTCCTTCTCCATAATTGCACTGTTTAAGCTAAGTGAAACAATGAGAAACATACAGATCTGAAGAGAAAAGTATGAGATTACACTTTCTTGGTAATTAAATATTCTATATTTATTAAAATTGATGTTTGTCCTATAAATAAGGAAAACTAGAAGACCTTCTATAGCCAAGCTTAGAATAAAAAGGTATTCATTTAGTTCCTGAGATTGAAATACTTGCAAAAATGAGGCATTACTTATTGATGAATATATAGCTGAAATGCATAATTCAACTGATAAAAATAGTAAAACAGTTACTGAATTTGTGATAAATGAAACGAAAACATTAACTCTGCAAAAATAACTTAACAATATAACTGCACATACAAAAACTACTAAAGTGCGTAAGCCGACTGGTATAAATATTGTAGCCCATAGATCAATAATTAGCAATGTGAAGAGAAATACAAAGGACCGTTTCCACGCACTACGTATAAATCCTTTTTTATTAAATAGAGCTTCAAATATTAAAAGGATAAAAATAATTTGGACTAAATCGGTTAAGAATCTTACTGTAATCGCAAGGAAATTCTCCATAATTATCTCAATCCCCCCAAAATTCTACAATTTAATAATATAATATACAAGGATTAAAGTCAATTGTATTGTTTATGAACCCTTACGTATAAGAGTTAGCAACTCCTTAACTAGTTTTTCATTTTTTGCAAGGGAAACATGTGCGCCATAATCCCCCTCGTATCTAGTCCAGCTTTTTGAGAATACAGTACTGCCAGCAGCACTTTCTACTGGCACGGTATCATCACCCTTGCCCATGACAGCTTGAGGTTGAGATAGGGGATCGCTGCTAATTGTATAGCCAGAGACTGTATTCTTTATTGAGTTAGAACAAAACACTGCAGCATAAACACCCTTCTTTTGTTTAGTCGCATTAATGGGCTTATAAAATGAAGAATACTTTTTGTTGTTGAGGTCTACCAAAAACTTATTGTTTATAGGGTTAGAGTATTTATTGGTAGCAGTATTCTTTACTAATTTTGGATTTGTCGAATTCATTTGCTTCAAAGCAGGTAGATTTTTTTGAAGATAAGTCACTCGCTTTTCAGGAGACATGAGAGAAAAAAGATCTCTTGTCAGACTAAGTGTAAACAAGTTAAAAACTCCATTAATATAATCGTCCGATGATTGAAGCCCAAGTTCTGATACTGGATATATATTTGGAACTCCCTCATTTGGGGTACCAAGCATATACAAGGCGGATACCTTTTGTGTTCCTGACATATTCTGTATATAATATCTACTAACAAGTCCACCCATACTGTGAGCAATAATTATTACCTTGCTTTTTCCCGTTTCCTTCATTACTTGCTCAATTTTTGGTTTCAAATATTGTTTGGCTATTTCCTCAATAGTTAATCTCCAATCATAGGGGCAACCATAGGCTTTTATTCCTTGTTTATTCAAGTTGTTGACTAGTGCATTGAGTCCGGTTGGCCCAAGGTCAGTATCATACATAACCATATCATTCTGGTTCATAGGTTTTTTAGACGATAGCAATGGTAACTGAATCGTTTTGGAATCGCTTTTCGTGGCACTGCCTAAGAAGCCAGGAACAACAATAACAGGGTTCTCAGAAGATGCCTTTGCTTGCTGCACAGCTTGTATAAAAAATAAAGATAAGCTAAATAAGCAAATAAATAATAAAACTGCAATAAACGGTTTAAAAATACGATATTTCATTATTAAATCCTCTATTTAAATATTTATATACTATTTTACCATATTTTAACGGATTACTAAAGTCAGTTTAATATATAAATTTATTTTGTATCCGTTGCATTTGCAACAGATATGGGAATGGATACACTGTATACTATTCTCATAAAGTGATTTAAAAATAATCAAAAAGTAAAAGTTGTTGAAAAGAGGGGGAAGATTATGATTAGAAAAATAATTAAAATTGATCAGGATAAATGTAATGGTTGCGGACTTTGTGTTTCTGCTTGTCATGAGGGGGCAATAGGTATGGAAAATGGAAAGGCAAAGCTATTAAGAGATGACTACTGCGATGGGTTAGGAGATTGCTTACCTGCATGTCCCACCAATGCTATCACATTTGAGCATCGGGAGGCGCTTGCCTATGATGAAGAAGCTGTGAAGCAGAATATGGACAGCAAGGCGGTTCCAGCTGAGCATAGCAATTCAGCGCAGGCAAGCGCAGCGGGTTGCTGCCCTGGAAATAGCAGGGCGGTTCCAGCTGAACATACCACTTCAGCACCTGCAAGCGCAGCGGGCGGCTGCCCTGGCTCTAGGATGAGGTCGCTACAACCAGCTAACAACAATGTAACTTCTCATTCACCTGCCCAAGACAAGGGTTATGCAACAGTTTCTCAATTGAGACAATGGCCTGTACAAATTAAGCTGGTTGCACCAAATGCACCGTTCTTTGACAATGCGCACCTGCTGATAGCTGCCGATTGTACTGCTTACGCATACGCAAACTTTCATAATGAGTTTATGAAAAACAAGATTACCATTATAGGATGTCCTAAGCTTGATGAAGGAGATTATACTGACAAGCTCACAGCAATACTCAAGCTCAATAATATTAGGAGCGTTACCGTTGCAAGAATGGAAGTGCCATGTTGTGGAGGCCTTGCAAATGCCGCCGTTAATGCATTGAGGAATTGTGGTAAAATGATCCCGTGGAATATTGTAACCATTTCGTCCAATGGTGAAATCGTCGAATAATAACAATTGTAATGATATTGTAATGCTTTGTTTCCTGTTTTGTTACTTTTTGTCTGTCTTATTTATGTAGAATAAGATTAATCAATGTAACAAAAGAGGGGAAATCCGGTTTTGAAAAAAATAATTATGGTTTTAATGTTATTTATATTGAGTGTAGCAGCTATTGCAGGGTATAATTTTCTTGGGGTGAAAAAAGTATATATACCAAGCGCTAATACGGGTATGTCAAATGTTATAACTGCTGAGCAAGATCAGAATATAAATGCTAGCAATGAAAATATGCATGCTGACGAAGATAAAACAGGTGATATTAAAGAGAATATAGACGCTACGATAGAAAATATATATGCTACTGACAACGATAGTGTGGGGCAACCTTCGAGTGATTTGCAATACATGAGTGCTGGGCAAAACCCAAATAATGTGCAAAATTTGAGTGCTGAACAAGAATCAAATCTTGCCCAAGGCCAAGATAAAAGTATGGAGCAGGAATCTAAGCGAAAGGTAGATCCAACAAAGCCAATGGTTGCTCTAACCTTTGATGATGGGCCTCATCCTAAGTATACCGATAGGATACTCAATGCACTTGAAAAGCATGATAGTAGAGCTACTTTCTTTGTAGTAGGGAGTAGTATTACAAGAAATAAAAATATTATCAAAAAAATGTCAGAGCAGGGACATCAGATAGGTAATCATTCCTACGATCACAAGGAGCTTACAAAGCTGAATTCTGTTGCTATAAAATCACAGGTGCAAAAGACTAATGCCGAAATAAAGAATGTGACCAACTATGTCCCTAGTATTATGAGGCCAACATACGGTAGTGTAAACAGTGTTGTTCGCAAATCTGTTGATATGCCAATGATTATGTGGTCTATCGATACAATGGATTGGAAGACTAGAAACACCAAAAAAATAGTAAATGAGGTAATGAGTAAGGTAAAGGATGGCGACGTTGTCCTGATGCATGATATATATCAAACTACTGCTGAGGCAGCAGAGATATTGATTGAACAGCTTACAAAAAAAGGATACCAGCTAGTAACCATAGATGAGTTGTTTGAAGCTAGGGACATTAAGCTGCAGGACGGCAAAAGCTATAGAAACGCTTATAATAAAAAGTAGAGCAGGGAGGGTACACATGAACGCTCCTATAGAGAATGGGTATAAAATACTCATTATAGAGGATGAGGAAAATATACGAGGGTTTTTAAAGATAAATCTTAAAAAGAATAATTTTATTGTTGATGAGGCTGGCTCTGGAGAAGAAGGGCTGGCCAAAATTCGCTTAAATACACCTGACATTATTCTATTAGATGTGATGTTACCTGGTATAGATGGCTTTGAAGTTTTGAAACAAATAAGAGAATCGTATTCGAATATTGGAGTAATAATGCTTACTGCCAAGAGCCAGGATATAGATAAGATAAAAGGGTTTGAAAATGGGGCAGATGATTATGTACTCAAACCATTTAATAATGTTGAATTGGTTTTAAGAGTAAAGTCCCTTTTAAGACGACTTAATGTCAAACAAGAAAACTATGGGTCCTCACCAATACTTACGAGTGGTGAATTTAGCCTGGACATTTATTCTCAAAAACTCACAAAGGGTGGGAAAGAGATATTTCTTACTCCTAAGGAATACTTGCTTATTAAGCTATTTATGGAAAACCAGGATAAGGCCTTTTCGCGAGACGAACTAATGGATAAAGTTTGGGGTTATGATTATTTTGGAGATACTAAGATCGTTGATGTCAATATTAGAAGGCTTAGAGGTAAGATAGAGGGCAAAAATTCAACTGCTCTGCATATAGAGACAGTATGGGGTACTGGCTACAGATGGAGAAAGGAATAGCTATATGAGAAAAGCACGTACAAAGAGCATAAAAGCCCGTATGGTTTGGAGCTTTTTGATAGTAATTTTTATTGCTATCCTTGCATTTGAAATCATATTGATTTATTTTACCCGATTTTATTTTTATAGCAGTGTGGATAATTTATTAACTAATCAGATTAAAACTTCAGCTGAATTCTATAATAGATATTTCTCTAATGTTCCACTAGAAGCAAATGTAGCAGATAATACCGATGTGTTCTGGAGACAAACAAATGCTCAGGTACAAATTTTTAATAATCTAGGTACAGTTTTAATGGATTCCTCAGGGGGGAGCCATCAAAAACCGTTGTCTACTTCTGATGTTAAGCAGGCGTTGAGTGGAGAAAAAGGTCTCTGGATTGGGAAAAATGATGGTTCAAATGAACATGTTTTGAGTGTTAGTTACCCACTAAGGTCAAATGATGACGTTGTAGGGGGTATAAGATATATAACCTCCCTCAAGGAACTGGATAACTCGTTAGTAAGCCTTTCAGCTGTTTTTATAGCAATTGGGGTAGGTGTACTATTAATTACAAGTATTATCAGTATCTTTGTAGCCAATAGTATTATTAATCCTGTAAAAAAGGTTACGAATGCTGCACTGCAAATGTCTAAAGGTAATTTGGACATTACTGTTGAAAAAGTAAGAAATGATGAGGTGGGCACTCTGTCAGACACCTTAAATCATATGGCAAGAGAAATTAAAAAAAGAGATGATATCAAAAACGAATTTATCTCAATGGTTTCACATGAGTTAAGGACACCGTTAACAGCTATTAAGGGTTGGGCAACTACCATGGCAGATGATGTGGAGGATAAGGAAGTAGTAAATGATGGACTCTCTATAATTATTAAGGAGAGTGAAAGACTGTCTAGGATGGTTGAAGAGCTTCTTGACTTCTCCAGGTTTACTTCGGGTAAAGTTGAGTTAAATATGGAACTTACTGATATGGACGAATTGATTGATTATGTTGCAAAACATATGAGCACAAGAGCAGATAATGAAAATATAGAGTTCGTTGTTACACATGGAAATTTGCCCTGTATTATATTAGACAAAGATAAAATTAAGCAGGTTATTATCAATCTATTAGCAAATGCATTCAAGTTTACACCAAACGGTGGCCGAGTAGAACTCATAGCTGCTGAACAAAAGAATTTTCTAGTAATTACAGTTATAGATACTGGTGTAGGAATAGCAAAAGAGGAGCTTTCAAGGGTAAAGGAGAGGTTTTACAAAGGGAAGAGTAGTAAATCCCAAACGGGACTAGGGCTTTCTATCTGTGATGAAATAATAAAACTGCATGGGGGAAGTCTAGAGCTTGAAAGCGAAATAAATGAGGGCACCAGAGCAGTTGTTGCACTCCCTGTAACTGGTGCTAGAAAGGCAAATGGAAAATGAGATATAAAAACTTGCTTCTTTTTATTTTACTAGTTTCAGTCATTGCTTTTCTAAGCGGATGTGGTAATGTTCAGATTGATATAGAAAAAACACTTACTCCACCTGAAGATATGAATATAGCCGTTTTAGGTACTTGGAAGGTAGAGAGTTATATATCAAAAACACCTGACGATACGCAAATACCCGAAGGTATCAAAGCTTTTATTGGTAAGTCAGCAATATTTGATAAAGAGATTGCTGCTATAGCAAATGATATTTCAGTAAACCCTAAGTATAAATTAATAATGACCTCAGCTAACAGCTATATCCATAATAAATACAGGATTAGTGCTCACAGTATAGGAATAACAGTTGATAATATCAATGTGGTATCAGTTACATCTGAAAATCAGCTCTTCTACGAACTGTTATTAATAGATGATAATACTATATATGTGTGTGTTGAGAATGGATTTTTGCTACTCAAAAAAGTAGATTCTAACATAGATGAACAGCTGAAAAAAGAAAGCTTCCAAGAAGGTACTATCAAAATCGATAGTACACAGTTAAAAGAGGATCCATTACTTCGGACCAGTATTATGCTAGGAATACGTTCAAGTGATAATACTTATCGCACAGTATTAGTGCATTCAAATAACAGAGAAATAAAGTATCTACAGTATACAAACCAGCTAATAGTACCTAGATCAAAGGGCTTTTGGGAAATAGGTGCACTTAAAATTAATAATGACTTGTATAAAACGTATGCAAGGCAGTACTCTGACCAAAATTACAATACTATTACGACAGAAAGTAATAACTATTTGCTTGAAAGTAAACCCAGAAAAATATTATTTGTGGCTAACGACTATATTTCTACTGAGAGTGATAATCAGTTAAAAGTTATGATTATTGATAATTTACTTACACCAAGCGGTGCTCAATTATCTGATATTATATCGGACAACCCTGCTAATATTCTCAATCAATCAAGCCAAGCTAAAATCTCATCATTGAATAGAGAACAGGCTAAACTTATTGATAGTCATCCGCAGGAAGACGCATTTAAACTTGAAAGAAGGAATGGGCATTGGATTATTAGAGGACGACTATATTATACTGAAACGTATAACAAAAAAGCGTATGAGGATTATGATATAAATGTTATGGTTCCCAAAAAACTGCTTAGCTATGATGAACTGAGCGTACCTTGGAGCGAAATCAAAGAAAACATGCCCTGGGTAACAGATGCTTTTTGCTCTCCTAATAATGATATCTGCTTGCTAGTCACTCAGGATACTATAAGGTTATACCCTATAAAAAATAATAAAATAGTTAATAAAAAGCTAATGGATTTACCCATTAACAAGGGAGATACAATTGTTATGGCAGAATGGGCAATAGGTAAATACGCTGATATTTGGGCAGAGTTTGCAAAGAGCAATTTTACTCCAGATTAGTGCTAAGTAGTTATTTAGCTGGTTAGGCATCACTAGCAAGCCTTGTGCTTTGAGCCTCCTTAATCATGTATAACAGCTGATCGCCATTAATACATTCTATAACATTGGTCTTGCAGAATTTTAGGGTGGTACTTTTAAAATCCCCAAGTGTTATTAGTATCCCCCTATAAATATTATTAGAGCGCATACATTTCGCAAAACTCATGGCAGTCTCAGCCTCTATTACCTGTGAAAGCCCTGTTTTTCTAGCTTCAATAAACTTGCTGTTATCAAGTATAAAGCCATTTTGTTCACCGCACTTATCGGTTGTGTGTATTTTATGTCCTGTTCTTTTGTAAGCTTCTGCAATAATATCATAGAAATCCTGTTGCCTTAGATAAAGGAGATCTTCTTTACAAGATATATCACTAAAGAGTCTGTTGATTTTGATTTTATGATATATCATGGAAAAAAGTGTAGTTATTATATATAAAATTAACATAAAAATAATTAGCATTATTAAAGCATATAGTTGAGTCAGCATAGACTTATTCCTTCCTTGAGGTTAACAGACCTAATTTATTTTAAAAAACAAAAGGTATTCCTCTTTAAATTAGCTTATATAATAATCACCTATATTATTTACCAAAAAATAATAAATATATGGTGAAAATATTGGAAAGGTCTGTATAATAGTATATAATCTGAAATAAACTGAGGCGAAGAAATGTAGCCTACAACTCTCAGGAGGTGCAATATGAGCGAAGTTCTATTTTCATCAGTAAAGTTTGAAAGGTATGAAGCTGATGATACACTGCCAGCTAAATTTAAAAGACTACTTAGTGAAATAAAGCTTGAAGATGTAGTAAAGAATAAATGGGTCGCAATAAAAATGCATGTGGGGAGAGGAATAGGCTATACCACAATTCACCCCTTATTTGTAAAAATACTTGTTGATAAACTCAAGGAGTATGGTGCAAAGGTATATATTACCGACCAGGAAGTAGATGGGGCAAGGAACAGGGGCTATACAGAGGAGTTTTTAGGTGCACCTATAATACCTGTATGCGGAACCATGGGCAAATACATATATGAGCACAATGTGGACTACAAAACCTTTAGAAATGTTGATATTGGCGGTAATATCAAGGATGCTGATGTTATGATAGACCTGTCACACGTAAAGGGGCATGGAGCCTGTGGTTATGGTGGAGCTTGTAAGAATATAGCTATGGGTTGCGTAACCGATAGAACAAGACGACAATTGCATGGCCTTGAGGGTGGAATAGCATGGGAGGAATCTTTGTGCACTCAATGTGGCATGTGCATTAGTAGCTGCAACCATAACGCAAATAGTTTTAATAATGAGGGTAAATATCAGGTTTTCTTCCATCACTGTACTTATTGCCACCACTGCGTAAAGGTATGCCCTACCGGTGCGATTACCAAAACATCCGATAAGTATGAAGATTTCCAGACCGGTATGGCGATATGCACAGAGGAGGTCTTAAAAACGTTTGAGCCAGGTCACGTTTTCTATATTAATTTTCTAACAAATATAACTGCACTATGCGACTGTTGGGGACTAACTACACCTTCTCTTGTACCTGATATTGGAATAATGGCTTCAAACGATATTGTCTCCATAGAGAGAGCTTGTATTGAGGCAATAAAGGTTGAAAATCTTATCCGTGATGGTATTCCACAAGGATACGAGCTTGGTGAAGAGGGACACCTTTTCCAAAGATTGCACGGGAAAAATCCTTTCATACAGCTAAATGAGCTTGAAAAAAGAGGATTAGGAACTCAACAATATACCATTAGAGAAATAAAATAGTTATTCCCCTAAAATAAAACCCGAATAAATAATTAATATTTAAACTAATGACAACTTGATTTGTAAATTGAATGTCAAATAGATAGCCTTCTTAATATACTATAACTAACTATATTAAGGAGGCATTTTTATGATGATTTATAAGTATGAGTTACCACCGCTACCTTACCCCTATGATGCAAACGAGCCTTACATTGATGAAGAAACCATGAGAATTCATCACGACAAGCATTTTAAAACCTATGTAGATAATCTAAATAAAGCACTTGAACCTTACACCTCTTACCATAATATACCTTTAGAAATACTACTAAGAAGACCCAATATTATACCAGATAATATTCGAACTGCTGTTATAAATAATGGTGGGGGAGTATACAACCATGATTTATACTTTAATACAATTGGACCTGCAGGAGGGATTGAAAAACCTCAAGGGTCACTTCGTAATGCTATTGAGAGGAGCTTTGGTTCCTTTGAGGTATTTAAAGATAAATTCACACAGAACGCTAAGAATGTTTTTGGCTCTGGCTGGACCTTTCTAGTTATAAATCCATACAATCAACTTATGATAGTAAATACTGCAAATCAAGATACACCACTCCCTTGGGGCAACAAGCCAATTTTGGCTTTTGATGTATGGGAGCATGCCTATTATCTCAAGTATCAAAATCGAAGAGCGGAATATCTAGAAAACTTATGGAAGCTTGTAAATTGGGAGGCAGTTGAAAAACGATTATAGCAATAGTAGAATAGAAATATAATACGTTAATGGGAGAAAAAGTTAAATGATTCGCATGCTTATAGTGGACGATGAACTAATTATACGGCGTGGTATAATGTCTATACCCTGGGAGAACTTTGAAGTTGAGGTTGTGGGTGACACTTCTAGTGGAGAGAGCGCCTTAGAACTTGCAAAAGAAGTACAGCCGGAGATTTTATTAACTGATATAAGAATGCCGGGTATGGACGGTTTGCAGCTTATAAAAGCCATAAAAGAACATTGCCCGTACATAAAATCGATATTGCTTTCCGGGTATCAAGACTTTAATTATGCTCGTACTGCATTGTGCCTTGGTGCTACTGCGTATGTTTTGAAGCCATCCGATCCGGACGAAATAATTGATGCTGTTATCACCGCTCGTGATGCTGTGCTGGCAGAAGCCAGGGAAAGAAATACTTTAGCGCAAGCCGAAAAGGTTAAGTTTCTTAGAGAGCTTCTTTATGGAAGATTTACAGATTCGCCTACCGTATTAGAAAAATGCATGCAATATAATTGTATTATGGGCAATTATGCAATAATGCTTTTAGAGTTCGATAAGAGCTGCAATTTTTCCAATAATCATGAGGTACAGATTGAGGATGAAATAAGCCGAGTGACTATGGGATTAGGTATTGCTTGCTATTTAATTCATGTAGATTTTAAAACCTTCTGTCTAGTAGTTGAGTTACCAGACAAAGCAGGTGATTACAAAGAACGAATGTTGTCCTTGGCAATACAATTAAGAGATGAGATTTTTGGGAGTATCAATTCCTATATCAGTATTGGAATAAGTCAGACAAGCAATCAAGCTTTTAATATGAACATGTTGTTTAATCAGGCTCATAACTGTCTTAAGCTAAAGTTTTCATTGGGTAAGGGTGCTATTATACATGTAGAAGACCTAAAAGTAAGCATTGACACAAAATCAGCAAGGAACCCTATTAATCTTGAAGATATCGTTCAAAATTTTAAGAAGGGTAATTATCGAGAAGTGGAGCTAATGACTAGAGAGCTTTTGTTTTATATGGCAAATGAGCAGAGGGAAAAAGAAGAAATAATTAAAAGTATATGTTTTAATCTCCTTGTTTCCTGTGCTCGCATAATTAATGAAGAGATAGATGAGACAGCATTATACGATATGCTAGCAAGTTGTACTGACATAATGGAGCTAGAGGAGTATGTTGTCAGTACTTTGCTGAATTATATGGAACAGCACACATCGAGAATACCGGCGACAAAAAATAAGATTATTCAAGAGATACTCGAATACATAGATAAAAATTACATGAATGATATATCGCTCATTTCTATCGCTGAATATGTACATATGAACCATATTTATATTAGTAGGCTTATAAAAAGAGAGACTGGAAGTACATTTTTGGATATTCTCACAAAGCTACGAATGGACAAGGCTTGTGAATTACTTGAAAATCCAGAATACAAGACTTATGAAGTATCCCGCCTGATTGGTATAGAAGATTCTGGCTACTTTAGCCAACTATTCAAGAAAAACTTTGGAATAACCCCATCAGAGTACAGAGAAAAAATATAAGGGAAAAGAGTCGACGTTCCATATGAAAACAATATTTAAGGATTTACCTATCCAGAAAAAACTATTTTTATCATTTTTGTTATTAATACTTGTCCCTGTAGTGCTTATAGGGATATTTACATTCATGCGTTCAAGTGAAATGGTAAAATACAAAACTCAGCAATACTCAAAAAGTATCTTATATGATACCGCTAATAATATTGAAAACAAGTTAAGGTCCATTGAACAAATCTCCTTTCAAGTTATATCAAATTCTGTAATTCAGAATGCGTTATATAAGGCAAACGGTGAGCTGGATAATGAATTTGATACTATAAACACTCAGAAAATGATAGAGTATCAACTCAAGAGTCTTATAAATTCTAATGTTGACATTGCCGCAATTGAGGTGCAATCTAAATCAGGCATGACAGTTTATGTAAATCCTGGATCAGTAACAATGGATGTTTCTGATGAGGACAGGCTTATATTACAAAGCGGAAATGGGAGTGTTCACTGGTTTGATACCAATCCACAAAATAAAACACTCATGATGGGGAGAACTATTAATAGTATAAGCAATATGGAAAGTCTAGGATTTGTAATGATTTATCTGAGGGAGAGTAGTATATACAGGATAATAAACAATGCTGACCTGGTTGAGAACTCTGAATATATGATAATAAATGACCGTGGGGAAATCTTATCATATCAGGATAAAAATCAAATAGGCAAGCAAAATGACTTTTCTACCTCATTTTTAAATGACACCACCATAAAAAACACATTTCACACAATAACTGCAAATGAGAAAAGGTATTATACCATATCAAAAGATATAGGAGGGACTCCGTGGAGGTTAGCTAGCTTTATACAGTCAGTTGAGTATGAAAAGGATATTATTCTTCTAAGAGGATGGATAATAATTATATGTGCCTCTTGTTGCTTACTATCCCTAGTCTTTTCTATTCTATTATCCAAAACGATATCAAGACCTGTAATTGACCTCTCTAAGATGATGGTTAAGGTTGGGGAGGGAGACTTTGAGGTATCAAGTACCTATGAGTCAAAGGATGAAATCGGCATACTGAGTAAGCAATTTAACAAGATGGTTAATAGAGTTCAACAGCTAATAGAGGAGGTATATAAGGAACAACTGCTAAAGCAAAAGACTGAGTTAAAGTTCCTCAGAATGCAGATTAATCCTCATTTCCTATATAATACTTTAGAATCAATTAATTGGCTTGCTAGAATGGAAGGAGTTCCAGAGGTGGGTAAAATGATAAAGGCACTAGGGGACTTGATGAGAGCAAGTATTAGCGGTGATGATCTCGTATCAATAGAAGAGGAAATAAAGAATATTAATAATTACCTTATGATTCAAAAGCTAAGATATGGTGAA
This sequence comes from Bacillota bacterium, assembly GCA_023439045.1. Taxonomy (GTDB): domain Bacteria; phylum Bacillota; class Clostridia; order Acetivibrionales; family DSM-1351; genus Ruminiclostridium. The sequence continues at coordinate 112,439 of JAEXOY010000021.1, forward strand.
AAAGTAAAAACAGAAATTAATATAAAACAGGACATTGCGGCATTTATTATTCCAAAGCTTACACTGCAGCCTATAGTTGAAAATGCCATAGTACATGGAATAGAAGCTAAAGAAGGTAATGGTAATATTGTTATTTCTGCTGATAGGTTAGATGGCAAGGTAGTAATCAGTGTTAAGGACGACGGAGTGGGCATGGAGTCAGACTTGGCAGAGACTATATTAGAGCAGGATTTTGAAGGAGACAAAGGCGACGCTACTCATATAGGGCTAAAAAATGTGGATAGACGGATCAAGATGTACTATGGAAAGCAGTATGGACTACATATATTTAGTACTCCTGGAGAGGGAACAACTATACAGATACTTTTCCCTGATGCAAAAATAAGTTAATTTTTTAAAATATATAGTTTATTTTCTCTACTGTGGAAGTAAAAGTAAAAAAATATAATTAAAGCATAAACTTTTCAAATATAAAAAAGGGGGAAAATTATCAATGAAAAAGGTTATGGCATTAATAGTCTGCTTAAGTATGCTTCTGACAATGGGATTGGCAGGATGCGGCTCTTCAGATGATTCTTCAGCATCATCAGAAAGCAGTACAGTAGCTGCTGCTTCAAGTTCACAACCAGCACCAGCTTCAGAAACAAAGCCTGCTGAAAAGGTAAATCTGAAAATATCGGCATGGGGTATTGAGACAGATCCTAACTCTGTAATAATAAAGGAAGCAGTTGATCTGTACAATAAAACTAACACTTTCAATGCTACAGCTACTATTGAGTTTACCGAGCAGGAGCAATACAAGACTAAGTTAACTGCTTTGATGGCTGGTAATGAAGTACCAGATGTTTTCAATACATGGCCAGCTGGCTTCTTGAAGCCATTTGTAAAAGCAGGAAAGATATACAGCATCAGTGATGACTTAGATAAGGATGCTGAGTGGAAGGGTCGTTATGTAGGCGGTATGTTTGCACCATTGACATTTGATGGTAAGATCTACGGAGCACCTACTACCCAGACAGTTGTATGTCTATATTATAACACTGAGATTTTCAATAAGCTTAATTTGAAGGTACCAACTACATATTCTGAGCTAAAGACAGTATGTGAGACTCTTAACAAGAACAATATTACTCCATTTGCACTTGGTAATAAGGCTCCTTGGGTTGGTGCAATGATGAGTGAGCTAATTGCTAACCGTATAGGCGGTAGTGATCCATTTAATAAGATTTATGACGGAACAGGAACATGGGAAGATCCTAGCTATATTGAAGCTGGTAAGATAATGGATGAGCTAGTTAAGATGAATGCATTCCCAAAAGGCTTTAATGCTTTAGATAATGACCCAGCACAGGAAATTTTCAAGCAGGGTAAAGCTGGAATGCTAGTAATGGGTAGCTGGGCTATACAACAGCTCACAAACGATCAGAGCCCACTAAAGGGTAAAGTAGACATAGCTCCATTCCCAGCAATGGATAATGGTAAGGGCAGTGTTGATAACATGTTAGGTCAAGTTGACCAGAGCTTTGCTATTAGTGCAAACTCACAGCACAAGGAGGCAGCAGTTGGCTTCTTAAAGACAATGTCAGATCCTACTATTCAGGCTAAGCTTGGAGAAGCAGGAAACCTCATAGTTACTAATGCTCAGATTGATCCAGCGAAGTCCAATCCATTAACCCAAAAGGTTGCAGAGCTTCAGAAGAGTATGAAAGAATTGTTCTTATTCTATGACGTAGCACTAGGCGCAGTTATAGGAAATGAGTTTAACAACACAATTCAATCTATCACAGCAGGTAAGTCACCTGAAGAAGCCTTCAAGAAGTTGCAGCAGTTTACTGAACAGAACAAATCCAATTAGTATTTGATAATGGTCAGGAGCATTGCTCCTGACCATTAATAATAAATGAGACCAGGGAGAGCTTATTATGGAGCGAATGTTACGAAATAAAAAAACAATCCTAGCATTTTTGCTGCCGGCATTGTTGATATATATAGCAATAGTAATGGTCCCCATTGGGAGTACTGCTTATTACAGTGTGTTTAAGTGGAATATATTAGATCCAAGGAAATTTGTAGGCATAGACAATTATGTGCAGTTATTTACCACTGATGATGTCTTTAGAATCGGTATCAAGAATACCTTCGTCCTTATGTTATTGTCCCTTGTTGTGCAGATACCCATTGCTATAGCCTTAGCAATAGCAATTAGCGGGAATATAAAGGGAAAGAGATTTTTTAAGACTGTATTCTTTATGCCAAACATGCTATCAAGCGTTGCAGTTGGTTTGCTCTGGTTTTTTATTTACAGCCCGGATTTTGGAATAGTTAATAGAATCTTCGATGCCATTGGATTATCACATCTTGACCAACAATGGCTTGCCGATGAAAAGACAGTATTACCTTCAATCATTGTTGTTATATGTTGGCAGTTTGTAGGATATCATATGATTCTGTATCTTGCTGCAATAGAGAATATTCCCAAAAGCCTATGTGAAGCCGCCGTTATAGATGGGGCAAGCTCAGGACAAATGGTAAGATACATTACCCTACCTTTAATAAAGCCTATAATTGGTATTGATGCAGTTTTAATAGCAACTGGCTCACTAAGATTTTTTGATTTGATATTTGTAATGTCCGGCGGTGGACCAAATCATGCTAGTGAGGTTATTGCATCATACATGTACATAAAATCCTTTAGAGATATGCAGTATGGTTACGGCAGCGCAATATCTGTGGTGTTGCTGATATTATGCCTTGTGGTCACACAGATACTAAACAAGGCTTTTAAATCTGAGCCAATCGAATTTTAATGGAAGGGGGAAATTGCTGATATGGCCAATAAAGTATTCGCTAACAAAAATAAGAGAATTTCAACTAAAATAGTATTTGTTATACTTATAATAGTTTCAATTACCTGCGTATATCCGCTGATATGGTTAATAATTAATTCCCTCAAAGATAACAATGAGCTGTTTAATAATCCGTGGGGAATATCGATGACCCCACATTTTGACAACTATTCAACTGCTTTGATTTCAGGTAAGATTGCAATCAGTTTCTTAAATTCAGTAATTGTGTCATTTATCTCAGTAATAATAACAATTATAATTGGTAGCATGGCTGCATTTGCGATTAAGAGACTGAAATGGAAGCTGTCTGGATTTGTGCTAGTTTTGTTTCTTCTAGGTGTAATGATACCTATCCATTCAACTCTGATCCCGCTGTTTGTTTTCTTTACGAAAATTAAACTTACAACTAGTTATTTAGGGTTAATTCTACCATATGTAGCTTTTGCACTTCCTACCTCAGTGTTTATACTATCGGGATTTATGGGCGCATTCCCTAGAGAAATTGAGGAAGCTGCCATAATGGATGGCTGTTCAATGGGTGGGGTATTCTGGAGAATGATTGTACCTACATCAAAGTCGGCAATAGCTACCATAACAATATTTAACTTTGTAAGCATGTGGAATGAGCTTATGTTTGCACTTATTTTGATGACCGATCAAAGTAAGATGACTTTACCAGTGAGCCTGACACGATTTAAGGGACAGTACTCCACTAACTGGTCAATTCAGCTTGCTGCAGTAGTAATAATGATAGTACCAAGTATTTTGGTGTATATGTTCTTAAATGATAAAATCATTGAAAGTATGACCGTGGGAGCCGTTAAGGGGTAAATAAGAAGGCCTGTTGCAAGTACTAATGCAACAGGCCTTTCTTAATTTACTTGCATTAACCAATAGCGTTGTTACCTTCTTCACCTGTTCTAATTCTATAGCAACTCTCAATAGGCCAAACAAAAATTTTGCCATCACCAATCTTTCCAGTTCTAGCGGACTTCATTATGGCATCTATTGTAGGCTGTACAAAATCATCATTTACTGCTATTTCAAAACGCACCTTATTCAAAAGGTTAATATTTGTAACATCACCTTTGTAGCTTTCTAAAAACCCCATTTGTTGTCCACAGCCTTTTACGTGTGTAACGGTCATCTTATATACCTGAGCCTCAAATAGTGCTGCCTTAACATCTTCTACGGCCTCTGGTCTAACTATTGCAATAACCAGTCTCATAAAATCCCTCCTTACAAGCTTTGTTCTGGATTAGCATCTATACGATGGAAAGTAAGGTCTGCTCCAAGCAATTCTTCATGCTGGGTTATTCTCAGACCAAAAATCAAATCAATTACCTTGTAGAGTACAAAGCCTACAGCCAATGCAAACACGAGGGCAAACACTGAACCCGCAAGCTGAGACAAGAAACTCAAGTCGTATGCTCCCCCTAAGGCCTTTTTGCCAAAAATTCCTGCAGCAATACCACCCCAGGTGCCATTTACACCATGTAAGGGCCAAACTCCAAGCACATCATCAATTTTTAGTTTTACTTCAAGTTCAAAGAGCTTAATAAATATAAAGCCTGCAACAGCTCCTATAAATATGGCTGCAATAGGATGTACTACATCTGAACCCGCGCAAATTGCTATCAACCCTGCCAAAGCGCCGTTATGTGTGAAACCCACGTCGTTTTTAGAGAAAACAAGACCTGCGATCGTTCCTCCCACCATTGCCATCAATGAGTTAATAGCAACCAGACCTGAGATGCCTTCTACCTTCTGTGCACTCATTACATTGAAGCCAAACCACCCTACAATAAGTATCCAACTTCCCAATGTAAGAAATGGAATATTGCTTGGTCGGGTATTAAACTTTCCGGTAAATCGGCCACTTCTAGGTCCAAGTACAAGTATCGCCCCAAGTGCAAGCCACCCCCCGAGAGAGTGAACTACAACTGAGCCGGCAAAATCATGAAAGGGTGCTCCAAAGGTTTTTTCAAAGAAGCAACCTGCTTGCCCCATAAATGAATTTTGTCCCCAAACGAGACTTTCAAAGATGGGATATATTAATCCCCCAAGGAAGACAGCAGCTATTGTCTGAGTATAAAACTTCATTCTTCCAACTACACCACCCGAGATAATAGCCGGAATGCAAGCTGCAAAGCCCAATAGGAAGAAAAAACGGACAAACTCAAAGCCATTGTTTAGGGAAAATTGTGTTACATTTGTATAGAGTACAATGCCGTATGATATAGGGAAACCTATAAAAAAATAAGCAATTGTTGTAACAGACCAGTCAAAGATAATTTTATTGAAAGCATTGACTTGATTCTTTCTGCTGACGCTGCCGGCTTCCAAAAAGGCAAAGCCTGCATGCATTGATAGTATCATTACCGCTCCAAGTAACAAAAATAAAACATTTACTGAACTCATGAAAAGTCCCCTCCATTTTATGTAGGAAACACGTCATTGTATTTCTAATTGATTAAATAGCAGAAAATATAAATCAGACAAAATAAAAAAGAGGAGAGCCCTCTTCTATTTCTTATTATTTCTGAAACAGAGCGTCATTGCTCAAAAGATATTTTTTAAGTTGTGTAGGAAACATATAGATTCTATTACAATTATAGAATAAAATCAATACCTTTATATAAAAAATATAACAGTTTTAACCAATAAAGCAGCTAATAAAAATCTATACTTGACCTATAGGTAATGTAAATATAAAATTAGAACTATACGTAAATGATAGGGAAAACTGGACTAATAGACAAAAATTATTGAGGTGATAATATTAAATGCAGAATAATGTATTAAACACTATCCTAAGAGACTTAGAAGTTGATAGTCAAAAAATGCTGAATATAGCAATGCTATTCAAGGAAACTATGGAAAAAACTCTAGCGGGTGAGACAACCTGCTTGAAAATGCTCCCATCTTTTATTGGTAAACCCACGGGCAAAGAAAAAGGAACTTTCATGACCATTGATATGGGTGGGACTAACCTCAGATGCACCAAGTTTTCAATTGAAGACGGACACTTTAAGAATCTTGGTGAGATTAAGGCAAAGCTAATAAATAAGGAGAAGGACTATGACCTGACTAAGGTGGATACAACAGCAGAACAGCTATTTGGATTTATGGCGGATAGTATAAATTCTCTTATAGATGGAGAAGAAAAGCTTTATTTAGGTAATACATTTTCCTTCCCTTGTAAGCAGTTGGGTATTAACGAAGCATACCTTATTTACTGGACCAAGGAGATTGCTACCTCTGGCGTAGAAGGTTCAAATATAAATAAACTTCTAGCTGAGGCATTAAAGGCAAAAAATATAAACGTTGAGCCTGTTGCAATACTCAATGATACAGTTGGTACTCTTCTTGTTGCTATGTATAGTTATCAGGAAGCGGATATAGGCTCAATAATGGGTACTGGTCATAATACATGCTATCTAGAAAAGAAACATCCTTTAAATGGTGGCAAAATGATTGTTAATATTGAGTCGGGCAATTACAATGTTGGTCTACCTGTTACAAAGTATGATGAAATTATAGATAAGAATAGTCAGCTTCCAGGAGCACAAATGCTTGAGAAAATGGTTTCTGGCTATTATATGGGGTACCTTGTAAGGGAAATTTTGCTTGACCTATATAAAAACAACGAGTTATTTATTAATACTGATATTGATACTAAAGAGTTTTTTGGTCAGAACTTTAATGCTCTTATGGTTGAAAACTTTATTCTTTATCCAAGCAAGACTGAGGAGCAGTATTCATGTAGCAGAGAAGATGCAGAGAATATAAGAAAAGTCGCAATGGCTGTCCTTAAGAGAACAGTTCGTTTAGTTGCTTCATCATTTCTTGGTATCCTGTTCCATCAACATGGTGGTACAGATATAAATGAGAAGCATGTGATTGCTATTGATGGTACTATCTATGAGAAGATGCCAAAGGTACATGATTTAATGCTTCAAGCTTTACAAGATGCTTTGGGTGATAAGGCAGAGCTGATAGAAATCAAGCTTGTTAAGGACGGATCAGGACTAGGTGCTGCAATTGCTGCTGCTGTTGCAGTGACTCAGTAAGTTAGTGATAAATAATAGAGAGGTGGTTTTTATGGCAAAAATATATGGCAGCCTTACTGAGCTTATTGGTAATACTCCGCTACTAAAACTATCAAATTACAACAGTCATTTTTCACTTAATGCTACTCTTATAGCTAAGTTAGAGTATTTCAATCCACTTGGTAGTGTAAAAGACAGAATTGCTTTTGCAATGATTAAGGACGCTGAGGACAAAGGTATATTGAATAAAGACTCAGTAATTATTGAGTCCACTAGTGGAAACACGGGTATAGGTCTTGCTTTTGTAGCAGCATCTAGGGGTTATAGATTAATAATTACCTTACCAGAAACATTTTCACAAGAAAGAAGAAATATGCTTAAAGCATTAGGTGCAGAATTAATTCTTACCCCAGGAGCAGAAGGAATGCCTGGTGCAATTAAAAAGGCAGAAGAACTTGCTGCTGAGATAAATAATTCCTTTATGCCAAGCCAGTTCACCAATCCTGCAAATCCCGAATGTCATAGAAATACTACCGCAATAGAGATATGGAATGACACCGATGGAAAGGTTGATATCATTGTTGGCGGAGTTGGAACAGGCGGAACTATTACAGGAATAGGCAGTGCATTAAAAGAGAAGAATCCTTCGATTAAAATTATCGCTGTCGAACCCTTTGATTCGGCTGTCTTATCCGGAGGGCCGAAAGGTGCACATGGAATACAGGGTATCGGTGCGGGGTTTGTACCAGAAGTATTTGACAGAAATGTTGTTGACGAAATTTTTAAGGTTAAAAATGATGAAGCATTTGAGGCTGCGAGAAAGATATCTAGATTGGAAGGCTTACTAGTAGGAATTTCTTCAGGTGCTGCCCTGTATGCAGCTACACAGATTGCAAATAGGCCGGAGAATAAGGGAAAGAATATAGTTGTTATCTTGCCTGATACAGGTGAAAGGTACCTTTCCACTACATTATTCCATCAGGGTAATGAATAAGATTATTAATTATTCTATTGCATAAAGCTAGAGATACAATGATATAGTTGCCACGAGTAGAAGCCGCTACCTTCTGTAGTGTCAGAATAACTCGTGGCTTTTGTAGCTATAAAAATATTTCATAAATACCAACAAGAAATAGAAGTACACCTGATATAAAGGTAGAATTTTGGCCTAAAAACTTTGATGCAAATCTTTTTCCAATAAAAGCCCCCGCCCATATTGTTATAATACTAAAAACGACTACACATAAGCTAAGCAGAAAAATATTTATGCCTACCATTCCGGCGCCAAGTCCGGTACCCAAACAGTTTACTGCCAATGCAATACCTAGCAATATTGATTCTTTTACAGATATATCCCCTGAAAAGTCCTTGTCTGCAATTGTAGGGTCTTCCATTATTGCTTTTAGATTTTCAATACCCAACTCATCTATGCTATGTGATTGGTTTGTTTTCTTCTTATCATGAAAATATAGGTATATTGTGTATGCCCCCATAATACTTACTATGCTACCTCCAATAGCATTGCCTATATATGAAGGCATAATGTTCGAAATAACATTTCCCAGAGCGGCTGACAAAAGGGTTGCAAGCCCTGAGAATACTGCGATTGCTAAGTTTGATTTGAATGGAACGTTTATTTTTCTTGCCCCATATGCCAAACCTATGGCCATATTATCTAGATTTGGGGCAATACAGAGCAAAAAAATCGATAAAAAAAGCACTACTATCACCTCACCTGTTTAGTATATTTACAGGTTAGGAAATATGTGCTTGTCATTTTAATGATTAAAAAGATGCTAGATAATCTTATCTTATATCATATTATATTACCTTAAATCCTTATCTTTTTAACCTGATTTAATTTTCAATCTTTGTCTTTTTCTTTGGATTTATCTTTATTCTTATCATTATCCTTTTCTTTAGCTTTCTCCTTTTCTTTTTCCTGTCGTTCAACTTCTAGCTTTTGTCTATCCAACGTTGATAGTACCTTCTCTGCAACAATCCTATAAGCATTTGCCTGGCTGGTTAACTGAAGGGCAAATTGGCGCAAATCAGATTCATAATTATCCTCAGCAGTCTGACTCAAAATTGTTGAAAGTTTGTCTGAAACCTCAAGAAAAGCCTTGTCTTGGAGCTTTCCAAACTCATCATAAAACGACTTATAATTATCGTCATCCCCATATTCACTAAGTGAACCTGCTATAAGGGGAATGGGCAGGACATTTTTTAAAAGGGACATAATATATAACGTAACAAGGTGGCTGCGATCGTATTTTTTATTAACTGGTCTTTTTACATAGCCTTCCTTTACGTAGTTGTTAATCATACTTGATGTAATATATTTGTTTTTTGCATCTCCATCGTCAAATAGCTTAAGCAGACGCTCTAGATATGTTACTACCTGATCCATATAAAGTTCAATTGTGGGGAACTGATTCCAATCTTCAGTCTTAAAATCCCTTAAAGATTCTGAGAAATCCGAAAGTATTTGCGTAATTCTTTCAGTATTAGTATTCATAATAGTATACCTCTCAATAATAGTAATACTAATTATATCATGCGCGCATAATAATTTAAATATTACTTCAAATAAATACTTGACATATTAAAATATATTATATAACATAGAGATGAAAACTAGATGTAATAAAAATAATTACCATAACAAATAATAATATTAACTTTTTGACATGTTTTATGGAGGTATAAGCTATGGAAGAGAAAACTATATCTTTTTGGGGAGATTCAATATTAAAGGGAGTAGTATTAGATGATAACGATGGAAAATATAAAGTGCTGAAGAACAACAGTATAAACGCCTTTGCCGAGAGAACAAATCTCAATGTAAAAAATAATGCCTTTTTTGGAATGACCTCAACTAAGGCACTAAACAGATTAGCGCTTTCATTAGAGAAAAATGCGGTTTCAAACGGCGATATAGTTGTCATTGAGTATGGTGGAAATGACTGTGACTTCAATTGGAGTGAGGTTGCAAATGATCCTTTAGCACACCATAGCCCCAAGACCACAATTGAGAATTTCAAGATTACAATTCAGAGCATGATTAATAAGGTAAGGGAGAAGGGGGCTATACCAGTGCTTATGAATTTGCCACCGCTGCACCCTGAACTATACTTCAACTGGATTTCAAGAGGACTAAAAAAGGAAAATATCTTGCATTGGCTAGGAGATGTTGCAAAGATATATCGTTGGCAAGAGGCCTACAACAATGCTGTTGAGTTTTTGGCAAGAAAAAATAACTGCAAGCTTATAAATGTCAGAGAGAGCTTTCTAGTATGCAATGACTATGAGTCAAATTTCTGTGCCGATGGAATTCACCCAAATGAAAAAGGACATGAAAGGATACTTGAAGCATTGCTGATGCTCGAGGTTTAAGCAGTGTCAGTGCATAGAAGTCGTATGAAGATAGCAACACATGTGAGTAAATGATGTATAAATAGCAATGATTTGTGAATAAATGATGTATAAAAAGCAATGACCTGTGAATAAATTATGCATATATAAAAGGCTGGACGGTTTTAACCTCCAGCCTTACCTTTTGTGATAGAAGGTTTGCATCAAATACTTTAATACAAACACTTAGCTACAAACACTAGGCTGATAGCTCAGCTAGTTTTTGTTCTATTTTTTCTCTGGTAATATCGGAAAGGAAGGACACCTTGCAATAAAGTGCCTTATCTAGGGCCTCAAGAGCTTCGTTTCTCTCACCCAAGGCCTCCATAAGCAAAGCATAGTCATAATAAGCCTCAGGGAAGGTAGGTTTCATTTCAATGAGTTTAGCAAATATCTCTTTTGATTTATCATATTCACCAAGAAGATAATAGGTTTGTGCTAGGTTATCAAGTATAACTTGGCCTGATGAATTATACTCATATGCCTCGAGATTAAACTGTAGGGCTTTATCCAAATCACCGTTAAGGTTATAAAAATAGCCAAGGCTGCCATACACATTGGTATTTTTGTATTTAGGAAGTATTTCTTCCAATAGAGAAATAGCTTTTTGCAAATCTCCCTTCTTCCAAAGTGCAAGAGCATAACTGCCCTTAGCGCTATTTCTCAAATTTTCGGGTAGGCTGTATGAAGATATCTGCTTCTCAAAAATCTGCATTGACTTATCAATTTGGCCTGATTTTAGTAGTAGATACGCATAGGTGGTTACTGTTTGTGGTTTGGCACTCCCAGTTTCATATGCCTGTCCAAGGTGAAATAATGCTTTTTTAGTATCTCCTTTATTAAATGCGATATTGGCCTGTATATTATAGAGCTTTGCTTTTAGACTATTTAGTGACATAGTGCACCTCCGCTTTTAATTATGTTTCTCGAATAAATCTGATTTTATGAAGTTAGGAAGATATTTTCTCCATATAGGTTCTTCTTCTGAATACTCAAGATTGGACATCTTTTCAAACAACCAGGAGCGATCATATGAAGCACCTTTTAAGTCAATATTAATAGTATTTTTCTGTAGAGTCAATAAGTTATGTCCATTAGACATTACAGAATATGGTATGCCCGAACATTCTAATATTGTTGGTGAAATATCTAAAAATGATGCAACCTGAGTTTTCTCCACATAATTCTGATTGTTAGGAGTTACAATAAAAAGTGGTACAAATTCAAGATATTTATCTCCATCAATAAATGAAGACTGGTAGAACTCAGGTTCATTTATATTAGGCGTATGGTCTCCCACGATAAAAATATAAGTGTTCGGGAATTTTGCTTTAATATTATTAACAAAATTCTTTAAGCTTTCGTCAACATAACTCATACTATTATAATAGTTCATAACTATCTCATCTTCAATATCATTAAAGCGAGGATTATTATAGTAATTTCTGCAGCTCTCAAAAGGTCCATGACTTGTCATAGTTATAACATATGAGCAAAAGGGTTGCTTTGCCTGCTGCATTTTATTAAATGCAAAGTCAAATACCTTATGGTCTGGAGCACCCCAACCCTCATCTTCGAACTTCATGGATTTAATATCATAAAACTTGCTAAATCCCATCTTATGAAAAGAGATATCTCTATTGTAAAAGGTACCTACGTTACCATGAAAGGCCATAGTTTCATACGACGCATTCTTAAGCTTTGAGACAAAGGAATTGCTATGTGAATACGTGGAAAGCTTGATAGCAGGAAATGAATCAAGCGGTTGTATGCTATTGATAATAGAAAACTCTGTGTCGGACGTACCACCACCCTGGTGGTAACTTAAAGTATATGGATAATAAATGCTAGTTTCCATTAGCCCAGCAAGAAACGGCATCACATATTGGTCATTATATTTCTGTTTGACTATATTTGAATCCATAGACTCTACCTGAACTATTACAAAGTTTGGAGCTTCTTGTGCTTGATTATTTGGTAGAACAGATAGGTTTTCTTTGCTTTTTTGTAGTTGTCCATACTCAAACTGCTCAATAAGCTTCTCTTCACTATAGTTCTTAAATATATTAATTGCGGCGTTAACCGTTGTACCATAGCGCTCAACAATTTTGGACTCCCCTGAATATCTATCTCCCATAAAATCATTAATGGACATATTATTACTAATATTAATTCCTTCTGTTATAGTTAGGCAAATTAAGCATAATGCAATTACTACATATTTAATCTTGGACTTACGTATTCTAATAACCTCGGGTGTATTATATTTTATAAGCAAATAAATAATAACAGGCACATCCAAAAATACTATCAATAGCTGTGCGCTTTTAGGGTTTGCAAGGTGAGAAGCTGATATAGCTGCCTCCTTGAATAGCGAAAACCATTGCATAATATGCAAATAGCTATGGTAATACAAGTAATATGATATGTTTGTAAACATATATATCCCTTGTACTAATAATATTATTGCAAACCATACCCTTGAACAGAAGGCTAAAACAAAGAGGAGTATTATTGTACTTGTTATAAGTACAAACCAGAATTTATACGTAAAAATATCACTATTTGCCTGTGGAAGCAGAAAGAGGTTATAAATTACGGTTTTTAGAGTATTAAGAAGTATAAAAATAATTATTGCAATTAATGATTTAACTAAATTTTTATTTAAAAAAGCTGTCTTTATCTTGTTTGCAAATATATTGAGATAATCTTTCATGAATAACCGTCCTTATTTGAAATTGTACATCAAATCCATTGTGTTTTTATAAGATTGCTTTACTTTTACGGCATTGCTAGTATTAATATACCCTGCCTTAAAATCGCTACTTGGTATTGGCAGTATACTAAATACAGGCTTCCCACTTACATAATACTTATCAAGCCAGGTGGGTATATGATTAACTGCTTTAATTGCTACTTTGTTATTGGCATCTTTTTCAATAGTTAATTTAACTATTACCCCATCTTCTGTATATATCTTATTTGGTCTTTTGGCGGTATCTGTTCTCCTGTATCCAGATACTATATTTCCCATTGAGTAAATTACATATTTGTTTTGTCCATTGACCTTCATTATTTCAGATTTTTGCACTACATGAGGGTGCGAACCCAAAATAATATCTCCGCCCCATTGGAAAATCTTTTTAGCCAATGAGGTTTGATACGAACTTGGCTGTCTCTGGTACTCATTTCCCCAATGCATTATTACTATTACTGCGTCCGTGCCCTGTGAACGAACACTCTGAATATCCTTTTTGATTTGGGCTTCATTTATGGGACTTAAGTATTGTTCCTTGGTTTTTTGGCTAAGCTTGGAGTCATTACTATTAAATGCATAAGTGTATGCTAGAATACTTACCTTTATCCCATTGATTTCCTTGGTAACATACTTGTTCTTACCGTCGATAGAACTACCTACATTTGTCATTCCTTTTTCTTGAATCTGGTTTATTGTTCTAGTAAGCCCTGCCACGCCTCTATCCAAACAGTGATTATTTGCTGTAGACAGCACATCAAAGCCGGAAGAAGCAAGTGCCTTCAATAATTCATCTGGAGTATTGAAAGAGGGATAAGAAGAATACACTGCCTTTAATCCAGCTGTCACAGTTTCGAAATTTCCTATTACCAAATCACTGTTTTTTAGCTCTGGAGCTATGTATTTGAAACAATCACTAAAATCGTATGTCTTTGTTTTTGCATTATATGCTGCATTTAGGTTATCCTTATGAGTCATTATATCGCCAACTGCTGCTATTGTGATTGTTTTGACTTTATCTTCTATATCTATTGCAGGAGGTGTAACTACATCTATTGAACTACCAGAAGTAATTGCAGAGTTTGAGGTTGTAGTATTGCCTGGCGAGTTGTTAGTACCGTTTGCTGGTGCCTCGGTTAACACTATTTTGTTTGCAGTTGCTGCCGTAGTATACGCATTAACTTCGCCACTAACTGTCAATGCTAAAAGTAGTATACAGCACATTATACTTAGAACTGAAAAGGTGCACGTAAAAATGCGTATTCTATTATTTTTCATTATGTAAAACATCCTTTCATTCGCAACTTATATATGTCATAACAATTTGTTATATTCCCAATAGAATTATGTATTAATAATATATCATAAATAGCCTGCATTGCATTACAATTTTATGACGAAGTCATTAGAAATTAATGGATTTATATATAATATTTTTTGGTATAATGTTATTAATTAATTACTTTTGGTACATTAATAACACTAATATCTTTAATGCAATATTCGTAGTTAAGCTAATAATAGTGTAAGGGAGGAGCTTGATATTATGGGAAATAAAATAAATCGTGCAATACTCATCGTTTTAGACAGTGTTGGAATAGGGGAATTACCTGATGCGGCTGATTTTGGAGATGTTGGCAGCAATACCTTGGGAAACATAACAAAAAAATGTGGAGGTATTTCGCTACCGAACCTCAGTAAGCTAGGATTAGGAAAGATAGATGGAATTAATTATCTGCCAGTACCTGAGCAGGTTGATGGCAGCTATGCCAGGATGTCAGAAGTGTCAAATGGAAAGGACACCATTACGGGACATTGGGAGTTGGCAGGACTCCAGCTCAGTAAGCCTTTTCCGACATACCCTGAGGGCTTTCCTCAGGAGGTTTTGGACGAGTTCACAAGGCTTACCGGAAGAGGTGTTTTAGCAAATTGTGCAGCGTCAGGTACTGAAATTATCAAGCAGTATGGTGAGGAGCACATGAAGACAGGTAAGCTAATTGTATACACCTCTGCTGATAGTGTTTTTCAGATAGCAGCACATGAAGATTTAGTGCCGATAGATGAGCTTTATAGAATATGTCAGATTGCCAGAGACATGCTTAAGGATGAGCATATGGTTGGCAGAGTAATAGCAAGACCATTTGTTGGTGAACCCGGAAATTTTACACGCACCTCAAACAGGAGGGACTACTCTGCTGCACCTGCTAGCGATACAATACTTGATAAGCTGAGCCAAAGGGGGCTTGACGTTATAGCTGTTGGGAAAATTGAGGATATTTTTTCAAAGAAGGGAATAACAAAAGCAGATCACACAAAGAGCAATATGCATGGTGTTGATATGACAATTGATTTTATGAAACAGCAGAATAAAGGCTTGATATTTACGAACCTGGTTGACTTTGATATGCTCTTTGGCCATCGTAACAATGCACAAGGCTATAAGGAGGCGCTTGAGGAATTTGACAAACGACTGCCTGAAATAATAGAGGCTATGAAAGAAGACGATGTTCTAATTATTACTGCTGACCATGGCTGCGACCCAACAACCGAAAGTACAGATCACTCAAGAGAATATGTTCCTCTGCTTATTTATGGAAACAATATAAAGAGTGATGTCAACCTCGGTACAAGGGGAACTTTTGCTGATGTTGCAAGTACTTTGGCGGATATGTTTGGAGTGGAGAATGTTTTCCCTGCAACAAGCTTTTATTCCGAAATAGTTAAGTAAAAACAGTATTTATTTAAAATATAGTTAAGAAAGACAGTATTTATTTAAAATATAGTTAAGTAAATACAACATTTACAAAGTATTTATATATTTTTATATTAAAATATTATACTATTGTAGTACAACAAAAAATCCCTTAAACTTGGTTTAGGGGATTTTTTGATATAGGGGGGAGAGATACTTGTCAAAAATGATAATGGTAACTGGTGGAGCAAGGAGCGGAAAGAGCTCCTATGCAGAAGCTATTGCAAAGAGTATAGGGAAGAATATAATATACATTGCTACAGCGAAGCGTACAGATGATGAGATGATTTTGAGAATAAAAAAGCACATTGAGCAAAGACCTGCCAACTGGGTAACAATTGAGGCTTATAGAGGCTTTGATAAAATACTTCCCAAATATACAAATGGTTTTGATGCAGCACTGCTCGATTGCATGACTATAATGACAACAAATCTAATGCTAGACTGCCCCGAGGTTTATGATTGCAATTTGACTCAGTGGGATGACTTGACCATGGAGCAGGTTCAAGAAGTAGAAAGCAATATACATAAAGAAGTTCAGGCCTTAATTAATTTTGCAAAAAGCAGTGAGGTCCACTTTGTTTTTGTAACTAATGAAGTGGGACTTGGTCTTGTACCAGAGTATAAGATGGGACGGGATTTTCGTGATATAGCGGGAAGGGTAAATCAGACACTTGCTAAGGCTTGTGATGAGGTTTACTTTTGCGTATCAGGTATTCCAATGAAGATTAAGTAGTATCAATAAGTAGTATTAATAAATAGTATTAATAAGTAGTATCAATAAATAGTTTTAATAAGACAACAGGATTAAAATTGCGATGCTTGAAAAATAAGATATGTTTAGAAAAAGGGAGTAACCATAATAACCATGAAAGTATTAAGAAAGCTGATTTTAATGCTTCAGTTTTTTACTAGAATACCCATTAATAATAATGTGAAGGCTTCTACGGAGGACTTTGCCAAAGGGTTGATTTATGCACCCGTTATTGGACTTTTCATTGGACTGATATTAGCTGCAGCATCATATGGATTATCTTTTATATTTCCAGCTTCTGTGTCAGCTGTATTAATTATTGTGGTTTATATTATTATTACAGGGGGCTTGCACCTAGATGGCTTGGGTGATACCTTTGATGGAATATTTTCAAACAGGCCAAAGGATAGAATTCTAGAAATAATGAGGGATAGTCGTGTTGGAACAAATGCTGTCCTCGCAGTTTTTTGTGTGTTATTGGTGGATTTTTCTGTGTTATCACAACTGTATTCTGATAAATATTTTCTCTTTATCATAGCATTTATGCCAGTTGCCGGTAGAATAGGTTCAATATTGGGGGCGTCAGTTTCAGTATATGCCAGAGCAGGGGAGGGACTTGGAAAATCCTTTATAGACTACTGCGGCAAAAAGGAATTTTTTAAAGGCTTGCTAATATATGTACTGATTTCAGCAGCACTCTTTGTTTGTGGTTTTGAATTTAATGTAAAGATGATTATACTACTAGCAATTCCTCCTGTTTCAGCCATACTAATGGTCAAGGCATTTTCTAAAAAGATAGGTGGAGCAACAGGAGATATTCTAGGTGCGGTTTGTGAACTGAACCAAACTGCATTTTTGCTGTTTGCTTGTGCACTAATATAGTGGAGTAGAGCATATACCAACAGCTATTAAGGCTGTCTCGGAAAGTGCTGTTTACTAAGATAGAAATTAAAAAACCTTCAAATTGATGTTAAGACACTAATTTGAAGGTTTTATATGAAAAACTAAATTACCTAATAAAACATATACGAGATATTAATATCAAAAACACTTTGATAGCTAAAACTCTAGCAACAACTTACCCTCTATCAAAGAAGGGGCTTTTTCCACTTACACTGAGTGGAATCCCATAAGCCAGCTTAATATCCGGCCCCAAAATGCCCATATCTACTACTGCTTTACCTACCGAGTACATTATCCTGTTGTCAACTCTATTGTCCATTGCAATAGACGCTGCACTTCCAACAGCTATGCCAAGGTCTGTTGTGTTAAATACACAAGGTGTATCGGGACTTTTGACCTTTTCAGCACAGTTTTCCAAGCCACACCAGCCGCAAGTAGGTATTCCGAATGACTTTATTTTTGTACCTATAACGAACAATGCCTGACTTGCCAGGACATTCCCTGCATCTCTTAGGAAAAACTTTGGAGAGCCCTTTTTCACCATATTCGTCATATGATTAGCCAACGAAACTAACTCGGGTCCTGTCAAAATTGCTATCTCAAGATTGTCCACACCTTTAGCTTTTGGCGCGGTTCTTGCCGCTATAGCCATCTTCTTTGCTACTGAGAGAACCTCTTCCAACCGTACATCTTCTTCTTTAATTAAGGCCATTGTAACACCCCTCTTTTTCAAATAAACAACCTTAAAGTGTCTCACTTTAAAGATAGTCTTATTTTTTTGACCATGTCAATACATTCCATTTCATTTTTTAACAAATAGCTACTCAAACATCATACAATCTATATAGTAATCATTAAATGACTTTGATGCAGAAAGCTCGATATATTCAATTCTTCTACTTATATCTACAGCCTGCTGCAAATAATGTTCAGAGAGCAGGGCATATTGTGCACCTTGTCCTGCAGCATTTCCAACAGACTTAATTTTATTCTTTAACTGTGAAGGAATAAGCCCTATTTTTACAGCGCTGTCTTTGTTAATATAGCTTCCGAAGCCACCTGCTAGATAAACATTTTCGATATCATCAAAGCTAATTCCTGCTTGTTCTATCAATATTTGAATACCTGCGGCAATAGCAGCCTTTGCATTCTGCAACTCCCGAATATCCTTCTGGGTAATATGAATATCCTTATAAATGTGAAAGGCGACTTGTCCATCAATATTACTTATATGCTCCGAAAGTGATGCTATCACAGGATCATTTGATTTCCACTTGTGATTAATCCTACCAGTTTCGTCTATTATACTTATCTCAAGAAGCTGTGCAACAGCATCTACTACACCGGTACCGCATATTCCTATTGGCTCAGTATCACCGATTGTAGTATAAGAAAGACCTTTTGTAAGTGAAATACTATTTATAGCACCATACACACTTCCCATACCGTTTCGTATATTTGCACCCTCAAATGCAGGGCCTGCTGCTGAAGAACAGCTATACATGAAGGTATTGTTTCCCAATACAATTTCACCGTTTGTCCCGATGTCAATGAGTAATGAGATGGAACTGCTTTGGTGCAACTGTGTTGCCAGAACAGCACCTACTGTGTCAGCCCCTATATAGGCAGACACGCTTGGCAGGATAAATGCGGTTGCATATTCATTCATGCACAGTCCGAGCTTTCGGGCAGGGAGTGTCTGCAGGGCAGTAAAAGCAGGAATGAACGGCGCGTTTGCGATGTTCCGTGCCGATACATTAAGCAGAAAATGCAGCATGGTTGTATTTCCGACCAGTGCTATAGAATATATATCATCACAGGAAATTTTAGCTTTCTTGCAAAGCTCATTAATACTGTCGTTAATTGCTAAAACAATACCTTCATTTAGATCATCCTGTCCGCCAATATCTTCACTAGAGTGTTTTATTCTCGATATTACATCTGACCCAAATATTTTTTGAGGATTGAGCAGAGAATGAACGCCAACTCTTGATCCGGTATTACAATCAAACAAATAAGCGGCTATTGTGGTAGTACCAATGTCCACAGCAATACCATATAGATTATTGGAGGTATTTTTACCTTCAATGCCTGTTATTTTGTTCCCGTATTTTATCAATGTTATGCCGTAGTCACTATCACGTAGCAATTCAGGCACCCTTCTTATCAATTCCAGAGGTAAGGTATCCACCTTTGCAGCTTTTAGAATCCTATCAGCATCGCTTAGCTGATCCTCTAGCAATGGCTTAGATAATTGGATATACTGCTTAATTACAGGTGGTGCTATATTAATATCATGTTCAATGCCTGCTGTAACAATCTGAGCAGACGTGTTTTCCTGAGGCAGCAGCTCTATAGATATGTCAGAAGCGGCATAAACATTACATGCAAGTCTATAACCTTCTGCTATGGCATTTTCACCAAGCAAACTAATCTCCTGGAATGTAGGTGGGTTAGTTTCGCCAGAGAGAACTCTGACCTTACATTTTCCGCATGTTCCGTTACCATTACAAGGAGCACTCAAATGATTTTGATTGCTACGGAGTGCATCGAGCAGTGGAGTATTTGGTGCAATATCTATTTTATTTTCATTAGTATTTATTTTATACATACTGTTCTCCTTTTTTTTAGAGTTATAGTATTATTGCTGGGGTACATATTGCTCAATTTTTGCATCATCAAAGCTTCCCATTTGTGTATAAGCTGCAATGGCAGCATCCATAAGCTGAAATGCGAGCGCCGCACCTGTTCCTTCACCAAGTCTCATATTTAGGTTGAGCATTGGCTCCATATCCAGTACCTTCATTATTGCGGCGCTACCAGGTTCGGCAGAACCGTGCGAAGGGAAAATAAAATCCTTAATCCCAGGGTGTAGCTTGACTGCTACGAGGGCAGCTGCCGCAGAAATGAACCCGTCAATTAGTATTGGGAGACGGTAAACTGCAGCCCCGATGAAGCACCCTACAAGCCCGGCTATATCAAAGCCTCCAACCTTGGATAAAACATCAATGGGGTCTTGAACGTCAGGGTTATTTATATCAATACACTTTTGTATAACTAAAATTTTATTTTTAAATGCAGCATCGGATAATCCTGAGCCACGTCCCACCATTACCTCTAAAGGCATTTTAGAAAGAACTGTCGACACTGCACTGCTGGTAGTGGTATTTCCAATACCCATTTCGCCGGTGCCCAGTAGCGCTATGCCACTTTGCTTTAGCTGCTCTACAAGATTAATTCCTATAAGGATACCCTCGATAGCTTCGTCACGTGTCATTGCAGGACCTTTTGCAATATTCCAGGTGCCGCGGCGTATTTTTCTATTTAAAATAGTATCATAAGGGATATCGGCGTCCACTCCAATATCTACTATTACTATCTCTGAATTTGCTAACTTTGAAAAAACATTTATTCCTGTAATGCCTGCTGTAAAATTGCAGGTTACCGATGCAGTGACACTCTTTGGGCAGGAACTCACGCCCTCATCGACCACCCCATTATCAGCACACATTATAATGGTTGCCTTTTTATCAATACATGGGTTGGGTGAACATAAAATCCCTGATAAACGTATCACTATATCTTCTAGTTTTCCTAAGCTACCTAGTGGTTTTGTAAGGCTGTCAAGGCGCCTTTTTGCTGCACTCATTGCATATGAATCCAGAGGTTTTATCTTGCTGAGATATTCACCAAGCATATCCTTACACATCCTTTCTATTAAGGCAAATAATACTTTCATCATATGAAGGTGCGATTTCTTCTGTTGGTGGAACTATAAGCACCTCATTATCATTAAATATACCATTCAACATATTGTTAAGCAAACTGTCATTTCCTTCAAATTCTACATAGTTCCATTTCAAGAAAGCAGCTGAGTCCATTGTAAACTGTCTAAAGTAATCAATATTTGGTGTTGTACTCCAATATATAAAGCCTGCATTTTTATATTCCTTTAGCCAGCCTTGTTCCATCTCCATCAAAAACTCGGCGTTCTCCTCACCATATCTTTTGGTATAATCCTCTAACAACACCTGATACTTCAGCTCACTTGGTTGCCAGGCTCGCTCAATCCAGCCAGAGGAAAACCAGTAGGTACCAGGGTTGTTTTTAAAGCTGTCTGAATAGGCTTCCTTAGAACCAAGGAATAGTGTTATACAGTCATGCGCTCTAGGCACTACTAAAGGTACTTTGGAGCTTTTAAGCCCTATAATTCCATTGGAGCATAGCCCATATCCGAGAATAATATAATCATACGTAGGGTTAGTATTATAATAATTATATGGGAATTCGCCGTTAGCTTTGTCTATTTCCTGCTGGACCATTTCCCGTAGTTTGTCAGGAGTATTATGCAAGCCCTGATTTAGAAAGGTCACATCCACATAGCACTTAGACTGACTAGCAATATAACTTACTTCTCTATTCATTACATCACATGCTATTACTTTAAGCTTCAGCATTGTTGCCCCCTTGAATTACCTGCATTGTTTAGAATACATACAAAATATTGAAACCGGTTCAAATTATTAGCCGTTACAACGTATTAAAGCCGATAAGGTATTTTTGCAGGAGAATTACCCCTGACCCCGTGTAGCCCTAAACTTTCCGGGGGTGATACCTACCTCTTTCTTGAATACCTTGGTAAAGTAGCTCTGATCATCAAAGCCTACCAGTGTAGATACATCAGTCAAAGGAATTGACTTATCCATAAGCAGGCTTTTGCTGAAATTAATGCGCACTTTATTTACATAAGAGACAAAAGTGCAGTTCATTTCATTTTTAAAAATCTTACTGAAATAGGAGGGGTTCAAATATACATGCTTTGCAACATCCTCCAGTGTTATTTGTTCGATATAATTTCTTTTTATATAGTCAACTGCCTTGTATATAGTGTCCTTATGCCTAACATCGGCTAGATTAAATACGCAGTCAGTAAATCTTGACATTATTCTTGAAAGCCAATGGGTTAAATCCTCTACACTGTTGTAGGAATATATCTGCGATAGATATTTATAATTTAAACCGAAAATCTCTTCTACGTTTGCGCCACCCTCAACTGCAGCGCGAGAAAGCAGTACTATTAACTCGAGGATTCTAGCACGTATTACTTCAAAGTCATTACCAGATGAGAAAAAAACGTATCCCAATATTTCATTGAGGATTTTTTGTGATTCGTGCTTGTCTCCTAGTGCAATCTTAGAAAGGAGGTATTTTTCCTTCTCAAAGGGGTAAGCTGAGAAAGATTTTTCCTTGGTATCCAGTGTTTTTATATAATGAATCCATTCTGAAATATTGGATTGTAGTTGCTCAGATTGCATCTTTTGTTCTTGTCTAGAAATAACCTCATCAGAAATATTCTGGGCCATAATTAATAACAGCTCAGCCAGATTATTAACAGCATCGGGCTGAATTATAGGTACTTCACCAATGTGTTCTCGAAGATGAACAATATCAGCCTCACTAAGCCCATTGCTTCTGATAATATCCTCCAACATAAATTCATCTGGGTCCACCATTAACACAGGGCCACCAATTAACGCCCCACAAAATCTTTCACTAATTGTTATGGGAGAAGCCCAATGAACAAATCCCATGGGGCAGAAGAAAATATATTTTCCGCCAAAGCGCTCTGCTTGATAGCTACCATATAGGTGTACGCTGGAACATTTAAGAGGGGTTGAGCAACTCAATTGTTGAAGGTACTGGCATAGATTACACATACTTGGGTGTCTATCGGATGCTTCATCCAGCTTGTTCCCGTTTGCATCAATAACAAAGCAGTCAACACCGGTAGCATGACTAAAAATCTTGGTACTCTTGTGAGCCTTTTGAATATCAAAATTTATATCAAAAGAGTCTTTTTGATTTGCCACACCCGTTACCCCCTCTTTGTTATATCTTATCTTTATTTTACAATAAAAAATACCACAAGCAAAAGCAAAGTTTTTCCTCTAAAATAGCATAATTAAAGGACCCCAATGATTGGAGGGGTCCTTTTAATGAAATAATGATTATTTTGCACAAACCTTGGCAGCTTCATCAGCAGCAGATGCAGCATCTGCTGTATAGATATCAGCAGCTACCTTATCACAGAAGCTCTGTGTTACAGGCGCACCGCCAATCATTATTGTAATCTTATCTCTAATGCCTGCTTCGGTAGCAGTTTTAACAACCGCTTCGATTTCACCCATTGTAGTAGTAAGCAGTGCTGAACATGCAATTATCTGAGCATTTTCAGCGATAGCAGTCTGAACAAACTTTTCGGCACTTACATCAACTCCAAGGTCAATTACTTCAAGTCCTTTACCTTCCATCATCATTCTAACAAGGTTTTTTCCTATATCATGTAAGTCGCCTGAAACAGTTCCAAGTACAACCTTACCTGCTGAAGTAACCCCGCTTGAAGCAAGGAGTGGTTTAAGAATTTCTGTACCTGCAGTCATAGCTCTAGCTGCAATAAGCACGTCAGGAACATATATTTCATCCTTCTTAAACTTATCACCTATAATGCCCATTCCATCTAGCAATCCTTCTTTGAGGATAGATTCAGGACTTAATCCTTCGTCAATAGCTTTCTGAACTAGTTCTTTAACTATTTTAGCTTTACCTATTTGCAGATTTTGAGAAATCTCATTTAATATACTCATTATGTACCTCCAAGGTTTAATTGTTCGTAGCTTTTATTCTCATTTTAATATAAGAAGAGTATTTTGTATTGCAAATATTTTATTTTTTTTGTAATATTTAATGTTTTATTTTATCAAAATTACGAACACTAATAATAAATACATCCATTTTATGAAAATTTTTTACATACTGTGTTAACACAAATCTAACATTTTGTTAATGATACTCTAAAAAACCTTTAATAAAATGCAATTATAGATACAATTACACGGAGGGAATAATGACTAAGGCTTTATTTTATAGAATATTAACTGTTGTGGCTTTTTTATTAACATTTGCAATAGGAATAACAGGCTGTACTTCAAGCACAACCGGTAATAATGAAACCAGTACTAGCAATACAGGCGATATGCCTGGCAGTAATGTCTCTGTAATTGGTTCTACATCAGTAGGGCCTCTCATGCAGCAGCTGGCCGACGAGTTTTCTGATAAAAATCCTAATATTTTGGTTGACGTTCAGCAGGTTGGGTCCTCCCAAGGCATTAAGGCTGCTATAGATGGAACAGCCCAAATTGGTATGTCATCACGTGACTTGAAGGATTCTGAGAAGGGTACACTAACAGAGCATGTTATGGCCCTTGATGGTATAGCAATAGTAACCAATCCGTCAAACCCAGTAAAAGATTTTACTATGGAGCAAGTCCAGAAGATTTTTAAAGGTGAGATTACAAACTGGAAGGAAGTAGGAGGGCCTGACAGTCCTATTATCGTTATGTCAAGAGAGGACGGCGCTGGTACCAGAGCCGCTTTCGAAGAGATGCTCGATCTACAAATAAAGAATGATGATAGGGTTAAGAGTTTGGTGACCAAAAAGGCATTAATTTTCGATAGCTCGGGTGCCATAAAGACAAATGTAGCCAGCAAGCATAATGCAATTGGCTATATTTCACTGGCAGCAGTTGATGATACAGTAGTAAGTATATCCATTGATGGTGTTGAGTGCACTCCTGAAACTATTAGGGATAAATCATATCCTCTCGGAAGGTCATTTATATTAGTAACAAAAGGTAAGATTACTGGAAACGCACAGAAATTCTTAGACTATGTTATGAGCGATGAGGCTCAAGAAATAATTTCAGAAGACTATATATCAGCGAAGTAAAGCACAAGCGAAGTAAAGCGCATTTGTTGGGTGATCTGGTTTTCGCATATGATGTGCATACCAAACAGATATTATAGAAAGGAATTAGGCAAACTATGAAATTAATCTCCAAACCCAAGTATATTGGTGAAAAAGTAATAGAAATGGTTCTTCTCATTTCGGCAGTTATTTCAATTTTATCATTGGTAATAATAGCGGTATATATATTTGCAAAAGGCGCTCCTGCATTCTTTGAAGTAGGTATTCCCAAATTTATATTCGGAAGCAATTGGGAACCATTAAATAAGGACTTCGGTATTGCACCTATGATAGTAGCATCCATCCTGGCTACCTTAGGTTCACTCAT
This sequence comes from Bacillota bacterium, assembly GCA_023439045.1. Taxonomy (GTDB): domain Bacteria; phylum Bacillota; class Clostridia; order Acetivibrionales; family DSM-1351; genus Ruminiclostridium. Next base: position 138,047 of record JAEXOY010000021.1, read on the forward strand.
TATAGGTACTTTCATAGGTATACTTACAGCAGTATTTTTGGCTGAGCTAGCACCAAAGTGGATGGTAAGGATAGTTAGGCCTGCTATACAGCTTCTTGCAGGTATTCCCTCAGTAGTTTTTGGTTTTTTTGGAGTTGTAGTGGTGGTACCTATGATTATAAAGTATCTTGATCCCGGCGGGGCAGGAAACAGCTTATTAGCAGTGATTATTATTTTATCTATAATGATTCTTCCAACCATAGTAAGCATTTCAGAGACTGCTATAAATGCTGTGCCTGATTCATACAAGCAGGGTTCACTAGCTTTGGGTGCTACGCACATACAATCTATTTTCAAGGTCATACTCCCTGCTGCAAAGTCAGGGATATATGCATCTATAGCACTTGGAGCTGGTAGAGCGATAGGAGAGACGATGGCAGTTATACTCGTGGCAGGAAACTCAGCTCTATTCCCGCAAGCAATAACAGATAGTGTGAGAACGCTTACTGCAAACATAGCCATGGAGATGGGGTACGCATCAGGAATCCATCAAGATGCTCTCTTCGCAACAGGTGTTGTATTGTTCGTATTTATAATGATTTTAAATCTTATTATTAATGTCCTTCAAAGAGGCAGGAAGGAGAAAGCATAATGAGTAGCAATGTAAAGAGAGGCAAGATAAGGATTTCAGATATCATTGCAAAAACAATTATTTGGACAGCTGCCATAGTTGCAGTTGCGGCTCTTGCAGCTATTATTATATATATCCTGGCAAAGGGATTGCCCCACATAAGCTGGGAGTTTATTTCCACTCCGTATAAGGGAGAGCAAGAGGGAATACTTCCTATGATAATAACAACATTATATGTTATATTAGTTACCATAATTATTGCTACTCCAATAGGTATTTTTGCTGCCATCTATCTGACTCAGTACGCAAAGCAGGGGAGACTGCTGAATTTTATAAGGTTTGCCACTGAAAGCCTCGCGGGGATTCCGTCGATAATATATGGTTTGTTTGGATTTTTGTTCTTTGTGAATATACTACAGCTCAAGTTTTCTATAATCGCAGGTGCATTGACACTCAGTATTATGGTACTACCTACTATAATCAGAACTACAGAGGAAGCTATAAAAACTGTACCTATCTCGTACAAGGAAGGTAGCCTGGCACTGGGTGCAACACTGTGGACTACCATATATAAAGTTATCCTTCCAACAGCAATACCAGGAATCATGACAGCAGTTATTTTAAGCATAGGCCGTATAGTCGGGGAAACTGCAGCAGTATATTTTACGGTAGGAATGGTCACAAGAATTCCGCATGCAGTATCAGATTCGGGTAGAACACTTGCAGTTCATCTTTATCTGCTTGCAAAAGAGGGTATTTCCTTTGATCAGTCATACGCGACAGCAAGCATTTTAATTATTATTGTCGCACTTATAAACCTATGCGCAACCTTAATTGCAGGAAAGCTAAAGAAAAAGGTAACGGGGAAAGCATAAACATAAAATAATGTTTAGAAGTCTACAGCAAATGTTATTGTAGTGTGTAGCTAAGGTAGAGGGTTATTTTAGTGTATAGCTACAGCAAAAGGGAATGTGCATATTTCTTATCACATTCCCTTCTTAGTCTAGTTGTAATTTCTATATATGGGCCACACTGCAAGTAATTTGGGGCATAGTAAACAATTTGGAGCGCATAGCAAGCAATTAGAGAGCGCTTTGCCAGCAATTCAGGGCACGTTGCAAACAACATTACTAGCAATTACAGACAACAATTATTTACATAATAATTCTTAGCAATACTACTCAAATAGAGAAGTTATAAATATGATTAATATGGCTACTGGTGCTACATATTTTATTATTACGGAATAAATGCCTCTTAGCTTAAAGGATAGTGTTCCTTTATTGGATATTTCGTCTGTAACATTTCTGATACCCCAAACATATCCCACAAACACACATAGCAGAAAGCCTCCAATTGGCATTAATAGCTTGTCAGTAATGAAGGTGCAAAAGTCAAAGAAACTCATATTGAAAATCAGCATGTGCTTAAGAGGTCCAAAAGATAGTGAAGCAAACGCACCCACTACAAATATTAATACAGAAGGAAGTATAGTTGATGTGAAGCGGCTCCACCTAAATGTATCTATTAGATAGGATACGATGACCTCCAGCAGAGATATAGCTGAAGTTATTGCAGCAAATAAAACTATTAAAAAGAACACAAGCCCCAATAGCCTGCCACCTACCATATGGTTGAACACCGCGGGCAGCGTTTGAAATATCAGGCCTGGTCCTGCCTGAGGCGCAAAGCCGAAGGAGAATACTGCTGGAAGTATAGTAAAGCCTGCTAGAACAGCAATTGCTGAATCTAATAGGGGTATAATAATACCGTCCTTTTGTATATTTGTTCCTTTACTTAGATAGCTTCCATAGGTTATTATTGCCCCCATTCCCAGGCTCAGGCTGAAGAATACCTGCCCCATAGCTGTGAGGAATATTCGCCCTAAATCCCCAAAGCTTTTGATATCATTGAAGTTTGGCACTATAAAAAATTTAACACCCTTAATTGCATTTGGAAGTGTTAGTGCTTTTATCATAACAATAATAATCAATATAATTAATGTAGGCAATAAAATTTTACTTATTTTTTCTATTCCGTTTGATATTCCAGCCATTACTATTACAGCACTTGCAGCAATAAATCCAAATTGCCACAAAACAGGCTCGTATGTCTTTGCAACAAATATATTAAAGAAATCGCTGGGAGATGAAAGATTTGCACCAATAAAATAGCTGTATATATACTTTACTACCCAACCTCCTACAACACTATAGTAGGCTAAAATTACAAAAGCACATATTATGCCTAGGGCACCAACAAATTCCCATTTTTTATTAATTTTTTTGTACGCCCCAACCGCATTTAGCTGAGTATGTCGTCCAAGTGCCATTTCGCTGATAAGTATTGGTACTCCAATAAATAGCATAAAGACGAGATATATTATTAAAAATAAGGCTCCTCCATTCATTCCAACTACGTAAGGGAATTTCCATAGATTACCCAATCCTATTGCGGCACTTGCGGCGGCCATAATAAACCCAAAGCTAGACGACCAGTGGTCACGTTTATTGTCCAAGTATAAGTCTCCTTTTATTTAAGAGTAAGGTATATTTTTTTATTATGCATTTTTAGTTAAATAATATACTTTATCTCACTTTCGCTGAATATTTCAGAGAGCTGCTCTTTAAAGAAAGCTTTCATCTCTGCTAATTGATCCTTTGGATACATGTATTTTCCATACCCAAATTGGCCATATTTGAATTGCCTTGTTTGCTCATCAAGATCCAGCTCTGTTGTTGGGAAAATCTCCAATATTCTATTTTTAGCCCTTGTTGTAAATCGGTGTGAGATTACTTCAAAGCTGGGCTGGTGTGGTAATTTAGCAGGCATCCTTTCTCTTAAATCAGTCAACATTGAACGGTATTCCTCCTTCCAGCCATCATAAATAAAAACCGGTGCAATAATAAAGCCCATTGGGTAACCGGCAGCTGAAATTTTCGAACTAGCCTCTATGCGCTTGTTTGCAGACGCAGTTTTGTGTTCATATTTGTCTATTACCGTTTTTGTATTGAGGCTAAACCGTACTTCTGTGTGATTATTGTGCTCAATATCTAATAGGTTATCAATATCACTATATTTTGTTACAAATCTGAAACGAGCATTAGGTTGATTGGCAAAGAAGGTAATACTTTTCTCCAGGGCATGTGAATACGGCTCCACCGGTACAGGATCTGATGTAGCGGCTCCCTCAAATATCGTTATCTCCGGAAACCTCTCATCTATATACTTCTGAGCTTGCTGTAATATCTCCTCAATATTAAGATGGATTTTTATAAAAGGTTTATCACCTAGTTGTGTATTTAAATAGCAATATTCACATTGCCCGATGCAGCCACTTATCAATGGAAGTTGGTAATGGGCTGATGGCTTGCAGGTCTGGAATTTCAAGCTTTTTTTTGAACCTATTACAAGAGTATTTTTTCCAGCACGATACCTCTCGTAGAGTGTGTCACCTTTGATACTGGATTTAGCACGATTTGAGTTGACAATAATAATATCTTTTTCGACATCTTCAAAGTATTTATAAAGGCGATTTCCTTCGGCGGTTGTAAGGATGTCCTTCTCAAAGATAACTGTTTTTGGTATGAACATATATCAATATCCTCCATATATAAGAACTCTGGGCATTATTTTTATAATGTGTAATCTTATTGAAAATATGTGCAAAAATAATCCTAATTATTTATTTATTAAATTTATAACAATTATATGTTGAGTCGTTATGTAAAGTATGATAAATTTATAATGCGGCTCTAAAAAGTAATTTTTATTTTATGAGTTATCTGTCAAATTAGGGGGATTATTTTATGAAGCTAGGCCTAAGAACCAAAATGAATTTACTGATTGGCATTGTTGTTTCAATTGCACTTATTCTTGTTGGTGCGCTGGGATATAATATTGCAGAAGATATTATTATTGAAATGGCAGACAAGCAATTAAATGTAGAAGAGAAACTGATTTTCGAAATACTTGATAATTTTTTTGCAGACAGGGAATCCATTTTGGAATCCACAAAAAATCACATTGCTGCCAACATAGATGACAAGGAAGCTAAGGCTTATCTAGAGACACAATATGAAAAGTTAAAGGATAAGTATAAAATTTCAGATATATACATAGCAAAACCTAATGGAAGCGTTATAAATGCATCTGGGGAGGAACCAGAAGAAGTTTCCTTAAAAGTATATGACAGTGAGTGGTATAAGCTTGTTCAAAGTAATGATGAGTTAATAGTGTATTCGGATATATTTGTAGACAGTAATTCAAAAGAGCCCGAAATAACTATTGCTGAAAATGTTAAAAGTAGTGCCGGGGTTAACTTAGGAGTAGTTGCCATTGATATACAGCTAACCGAATTAAAAAATGTATTGGAAGAGTACCATATCGGAGAACACGGATATTCCTTCATAATTGATAAAGAGGGAAGATTTGTTTCCCACCGCAATTATACATATAGTACCGACGAGAAAAATCAACAAACAATATTTAATGTTAGTAGTGGAAGCTTAAAGGACATTGGAGAAAAGATAGTAGCAAACACTGAATATGAAGAGAGAGGCGAATTTAATGGAGAGACCAAGATTTATACCTCTCAAAAAGTAAATGGAACTGACATGTACCTAGTGTCAACACTAGAACTAGATGATTTCACATCAGTTCTGAATACATATGTGTACTTAATGGGCTTGACTGTAGTAATAGTAGTTGCCCTAATTATTATCTTTTTAACTTTTTATATTGGTAGAATAACAAGTATAATTTCCAGATTAGCTTATATTACAAAGAAGATTGCAGCTGGAAACCTTACAAGCGAGATCAAGCGTATTAACAGAAATGATGAATTAGGTTTACTTTCTCAATCAATTGATGAGATGCAGAAGGCTATGATATCTATTATATCAGTAATTAAAAGTGAAACTGACGCTGTTGTAGGGTCAATACATAAATCTAGTCAAAACCTGTCCAAACTTGTTGAGAACCTGGAGGACGCGTCTTCTACAGTAGAACAAATATCAGCCGGAATGGAAGAAACTGCGGCATCTACCCAGGAAATAAATGCGACATCCATAGAGATTGAAAACTCTGTAGAGGGAATTGCGGCAAAAGCTCAAGATGGCGCATTGTCTGCAAGTAATATAAGCACAAAAGCGGTAGCCCTAAAGAATGACTCAATTCGTAAGGAGCAGGAAGCGATACAAACCATTGACAATGTTAAAAGTTCAATGGCAACAGCATTGGAAAATGCAAAGCAGGTTGAAAGAATTGATGTTCTTGCAAATACCATTCTTCAAATATCTACACAGACAAACCTGCTTGCTCTAAACGCTGCTATCGAGTCTGCTAGGGCGGGTGAAGCAGGAAAAGGATTTGCCGTGGTTGCTGCAGAAATAAGAAAGCTTGCAGAAGAATCAAAGACAACGGTTACCCAAATCCAAAGTACAATAGCAAACGTATTTGAAGCGGTAGAAAACCTCTCAGATGTATCAAGACAAACACTCGAATACATCGAAACAAGTGTCATAAAGGGCTTTAAGGAATCGGTAGAAGTGGGTGAAAACTATAATAAGGACGCAGACTATGTAAATGAACTTGTTTTTGAATTAAGCGCTACTTCAGAAGAACTACTTGCATCTATAAAAAATGTAGCACAGGCAATGGAAGAGATATCTAAGGCTAGCACGGAAGGAGCACAGGGAACAACAAGTATTGCACAGAGTGTTGCCTATATCAAGGACATGGCGAACGAAATTGAGAATGACACATTAAAGATTAGGGATAGCATAGATGCTCTAAATGAAAATGTATCTAAGTTTGTTATTTAAGTAAATATATGTGATTAATTTTCAACTTAACATAAAGAGCCATTTTTACTCATGGGGTAGAAATGGCTCTTTTACTTATGCCCAGTATAGCCTTAAACTAAGGGACAGAGTCCCAAACACGTCTAGTAGCCTAGGTGACAAAATCTCCTTCAAAAAGATTACTGTTTTTAGTGTGAACATACAACTATAGCACTCGTTTGTTTTAATTAATAAGATGTGGGTATTAATTTTAGGAAGTGTAATATTTGTATAAATATGTGCACATTACTTTTAATCCTAATCAAATCATACGTTGAGTCATCATGCAAATTATGTTAAATTTATTGGGTTATTCTATATTTATACTTTTTAGAACTAGGTAGGTTATTGTGAATTATTTAGGGGGATGTAGGTATGAAACTAAGCTTAAGAACTAAAGTAAATTTACTGATTGGTATTGTTGTTTCAATTGCACTTATTTTTGTTGGAGGATGGGGCTACTATGTCGCTCAAGGAATTATCAATGATATGGCAGAAAAACAATTAAATGCGGAAGAAAAGATAATATATGAGATTCTTGATGATTTTTTTAAAGACAGAGAATCCATACTTGAAGCGTCTAAAAATTATTTAGCTTCTGCTGAAGGTGATCAGGATGCAAAGACTTATTTAGAGGGCCAACTCAAAAAGATAAAAGAAGAGTATGGAGTGTCAGAAATTTTCATTGGAAGGCCTGATGGAAGTATTATAACTGGTTCTGGGACTAAGCCAGATGACCCAACGTGGAGAGCAAATGAGACAGAGTGGTATAAGTTGGCTCAAAGTAATGAGGAAGAAATAATATATTCGAATATTTACATAGATACTATTACAAAAAAGCCCGTAATAACAATGTCAGAGAACCTTAAGAGTAAAGAGGGTTTAGACTTAGGAGTATTAGGCATTGATATTCAATTGACAGAGTTACAAAGCTTACTTTCAAATGAGAAGATTGGTGAGAGAGGGTATCCTTTTGTAATTGATAAGGAGGGGAAATTTGTTTCGCACCCTACTTTTACATATAGCACAGATGAGAGAAATGAACAAACAATATTTAATATTAGTAATGGAAGCTTAAAGGATCTTGGAGAAAAAATAATAGCAAATAACAAATACAAAGATAGAGGGGTGTTTAATGGAGAGACTAAGATCTACAGCTCTCAAAAAGTTGAAGGCTTAGACTTGTACCTGGTATCAACCCTAACAGTAAATGACTTTACTTCTGCATTAAATAGTTATTTAACGCAGGTTGCCATTATAGTTGTTTTAATTGTTACCTCAATAATTATCTTTTTAAGTATTTATCTGGGAAGGATTACAAAGACTATTTCGGATATAGTTAATGTAGCAAAGCAAATTGCTTCAGGAAATCTAACAAGCAAGATTATAAGGGTAAAGAGAAAAGATGAATTAGGTGAGCTTTCTCAATCAATTGATGAAATGCAAAAGTCTATGATATCTATTATCTCGGTAATTAAAAGTGAAATGGGTGCTGTTGTAGGGTCAATAGATAAATCCAGCCAAAGTCTATCCAAGCTTGTTGAAAACCTGGAGGACGCGTCTTCTACAGTAGAACAAGTATCGGCTGGAATGGAGGAAACTGCGGCATCTACCCAACAGATAAATGCCACATCAACCGAGATTGAAAACTCTGTAGAGGGAATTGCGGCGAAAGCTCAAGATGGGGCAATATCTGCAAGTAATATAAGCACAAAGGCGGTAGCCCTGAAGGCTGACTCAATTCGTAAGGAGCAGGAAGCGATACAAACTATCGACAATGTTAAATGTTCAATGGCAACAGCATTGGAAAATGCAAAGCAGGTTGAAAGAATTGAGGTTCTTGCAAATACCATTCTTCAAATATCCACACAGACAAACCTGCTTGCTCTAAACGCTGCTATTGAGTCTGCTCGGGCTGGTGAAGCAGGAAAAGGATTTGCAGTGGTTGCTGGAGAAATAAGAAAGCTTGCAGAAGAATCAAAGTCAACGGTTACTGAAATCCAAAGTACAATAACTAACGTATTTGAAGCGGTAGAAAATCTGTCAGATGTATCAAGACAAACACTCGAATACATCGAAACCAGTGTTGTAAAAAGCTTTAAAGAATCGGTAGAAGTGGGCGAAAACTATAATAAGGATGCAGAATATGTAAATGGTCTGGTTTTCGATTTGAGTGCTACTTCCGAAGAACTTCTCGCATCTATAAGAAATGTAACACAGGCAATGGAAGAGATATCTAAGGCTAGCACTGAAGGAGCACAGGGAACAACTAGTATTGCACAGAGTGTTGCCTATATCAAGGACATGGCGAACGAAATCGAGAATGACACATTAAAGATTAAGGATAGTGTAAACAATCTTAATAAAACTGTATCAAAATTTTCTATTTAAAGTATGATGTGGGGCTTTCACACAAAAATTTAGTGTGAAAGCCCCACTGTATTTTACTTGACCAGGTTTCTATTTAGGTTTACGAGAAAATCCTGAATATTAGTAACAATTGAAGTAACCTCCAAAGTACCTCTGTCGCGAAGCTTGTTTACAGCAAACTCCGAGATATCAACACTGTAAATATATACTGGTCGTACTATTCCGTCTAAAACTTGATATGATGGTGTCATGTTCCCCGTTGCAATTGAGTGTAGCTGAGTAGCTAAGCCTATAACAGTAGTAGCCTTTTTAATGTGACTCCGCATTTTATTTTGAGCCTCATATACATCTGATATAACTTCCGGCAATGGACCATCATCACGTATTGAGCCTGCTAATACCATGGGGATATTATGCTTTATACAGGAATATACTACTCCGTCTCTTACCAAGCCGCTTTCTACAATCTCTTTGATTGAACCACAGCTACGCACTTGGTTTATAACATCTAGGTGGTTATAATGTCCATTTGGAAGCGATTCTTGTGTGTAGATATCTTGCCCTAGAGCTGTTGTAAACAGTGCACCCTCCATGTCATGAGTGGCTAGTGCATTACCAGCAAATATTGCATCAACAAAACCGTTTTGTACTAATGATGCCATTGCACTTCTAGAATCGGAATCAAAAACTACTGCAGGGCCTAGCACCCAAACAATATATCCGTGCTCTTTTTCATATTTGAGAAGATCATAAAGCTTGTCATAATCCCTAGAATAAGAGGTTTCTCTGGACCGACCTGTTCTAAATGAAAATACCTCTTCAGAGCTCTGGGTATGTAAAAAGCCTTTTGTATGAACAAAAATACCTTCACTTGCGTCCTCAGTTCTCCCAAGTACAACAGCTTGTCCCTCTTTTAGCTGTCTAAATTCTACAATATCCAAAGTTGAGTCAGCATTGACTACAACTACGCTATCCATTCTGCTTTCCTTTGCTAGTACCCAGTTGCCATCAATCTTATAATACTCTGGAAAGATAGTAGTAGCGTGATAGCCAAATGGGGCAACCCCATCCTTTTTTACAACTTCTGTTTTAATATTAGGTGCATTCGCAAAAATATCTTTACTAAAATCTGGTGGTATGTATTCTGGTACGATGTGTGTCATAAGTATTTCCTTTCTGCAGCTAAATAGCTGCCATAGGCTCTGTGCGGGTATAGTACTCTATCTATAAATAATTCTATCTACTTACTTAATTTATTTCAATAGAGAATTATTAACTATACACAAAGTAGTATTAAACTATAAACAACTAGTAACCTCCTACATCTAAAAAGGAAATAATATGTAGTAATATGACGAGGTTTATTCAACTTGTTATTCACTATATAATGAGGGATGTGTTATCATATTAGAGTTGATTTGTATATATTCTAATGACTAAAGGAGCAACAAAGATGAGACTTAGACATAAACCATGGGCAAGGCCCGAATTAGCTGCCTGTGACTTCTATATAAATGACCCTCCAAGATATAAAGGTGAATGGAGAGACCTTTTTGGTAATAATAAGCCTATCCAATTAGAGCTTGGATGTGGAAAAGGCGGTTTTATAGCAAGACAAGCTTCCCAAAATCTAGACACAAATTTTATAGCGGTTGATATAAAGAGCGAGGTATTAGTTCTGGGAAAAAGAAAGATAGAGCAGGAGTATGCAGCTCTTGGTATAACCAAAATAGAAAATGTAAAGCTTATGTCTCACAATATCGAGCTGATTGATATAATGCTCGATGAAAATGACAGCATAGATAGGATTTACATTAACTTTTGTAATCCCTGGCCAAAGAATCCTTACAAGAAAAAGAGGCTGACACATTCAAAGCAACTCGCTAAATATAGAGTTTTCTTGAAGTCAGAAGGTGAAATATGGTTCAAAACGGACGATGATGAATTGTTTGAGGAGTCTCAGAAGTATTTTGAGGATAGCGGATTTAAAATAAAGTTTATAACATATGACCTTGAGAATAGTGGATTTACCCAAAGCACACCTACCGAGCACGAGAAAATGTTCATGGAACAGGGACTAAAGATTAAGTTTTTGATTGCACAAAAAATTGACTAAAGGGGGAATTTCAAATGAGCAGAATAGGTGAGGAGATTAAGAGAGTCAGACTTCAAAAGGGCCTTTCTCCAAAGCAATTAGCCAAGAAGCTGGGTGTTTCAGAGGGCTATGTGCTAGATGTTGAGACAGGTAAGAAAATTATAAACGATGATATGATTGGTAGAGTATCAAAGGCTCTTGACTTTGAGCTTGGACCTGTTGGGTTATTTGCCTCTGAAGACAGTTCTGTTGTAAAACCTGAACCCTCCGCAATTAAGCGTGTAGTAACTAGATCAACTCCATCAAGTGCTCCGGTATATAGCAATCAGAGCCAGACTGCTAATGAGGTGTGGGATGATGCTTTTGGAAACATCCTCAAGACTGTTGCTGTGTTTGACTATAGTATGGATAAAATTTTGGAAAAAAGACTTCTTCCTATAGAAGGTAATAAGGTTTTCGGAATGCAAAAGGATAAGGTTTTCTACCTCAAAATCGAAGATGAGGTTATGAGTGGCTTTAGAATCTCAAAGGGAGACTTGGCTTTCTGCACCTTGGTTAATGATTTTGATAATGATGGTATATACCTTATCGAGAATGGGGGAAGGCGTGAGGTCAGACAAATTAAAAGGCTTATGGCAGATAAAGCATTGATTGTTAGTAATTCAGGCAAGCTAATTACTGAAACAGCTTCAATGAAAAGCATTAAGTTTATAGCAAAGCTTATAAAAGTGGAAATTGTGTTGTCTTAGTGCACTGTTAATTTAGGCTATGGTCAACACTATTCTTATCTTTATTCAATAAAATGGTTAGCCCTAATATTAAACAATTATTTAACGAGCTTAGTTAGAATTGTATAATATTAGGGCTTTTTATTACAATTATTGACATTTTTAATATGTGGGTTTAGAATTTAATGAGATTGCCATATGTCCCGAAAGCTATTGGTGCAACTCCAGCCCCTTAATATAAAAATTATGGATTGAGTAACAAAAAGTATATACAAACGAGGTAATGTGGATGAGTAGCTATATTAAATCCAGAAGTATCAAAAAAGGTCTTGAGCCAGGCAGCTTGGTTCATATTGGAGAAGTAAAAAGGGATAGTACAAAAATAGCCATCTATAAATACAACGAACAAAACTTTGAATTATTAGAACCAGGCAGTATATGCCACGATGCATTTTTTGAAAGTAACGGTTATGTTACATGGGTTAATATTGAAGGACTGCATGATGTTAAGCTATTAGACAGTATTGGAAAGCACTATAAGTTGCATCCTCTTATCATAGAAGATATTTTAAATACCGATCAGCGACCCAAAATAGAGATTTACAAAGATTATATTTTTATTTCTATAAAAACTTTAGAGTATGACAAAATAGTAAATGATTTCATTATCGAGCAACAGAGCATTATTATTGGGAAAAATTATGTCTTGTCTTTTGGTGAAAGGGATACTGATATATTTGAACCAATTATTACCCGCCTTAGGAACGGAGTGGGGCGGGGGAGATTGCTTGGGCCAGATTATATGGCATATAGTTTACTTGATATTATAGTGGACAATTATTATAGCATATTAGAAGGAATAAGCGACAGAATAGAAGCTATTGAAGATGAAACAATAGAAAGAGTATCATCTGACACTCTCAAAAACATACGAAGTCTGAGGAGACAGGTTTTGTTTCTTAATAAATCTGTTTGGCCTCTTAGAGAGATAATGTCAACTCTTGAAAGAAGAGAATCCGACTTAATAAAGGAGTCAACACAAGCCTATATCAGGGACTTGTATGACCATGTTATTCAAGTCTTAGACACATCTGAAACGCTGAGAGACATATTAACCTCCACAATCGATATTTATATATCCAATTCCAGCAATAAGATGAACGAAATCATGAAGGTACTGACAATTATTTCTACAGTTTTTATGCCCCTGTCTTTTATTGTTGGAGTTTATGGCATGAATATAGCAAATATGCCCGAATTACATTGGAGATGGACGTATCCAACTTTATGGGCAATAATGATATTTATATCGGTCATTATGTTAGTTTATTTCAAAAAGAAGAAATGGTGGTAAGAAAAAAATGGTTATAAAGTAAAAAACAAATGATGGTTAGTAAAGAGTAAATAAATAATCCAAAAATTGTTTATTGATTAGCAAAGGTTTACATAATATAATAAAACCCTGAGAAATCACTATGATAGAGGCGCAGTTATAAATAGTACCGGTGAGGAGTTAAGCCACAATGATTCACTATGAAAGGTATAACTGCCGAAGTGCAAAGGTTTTGGCTTTAAACCCTGTGCGCTGGTCTTAAGTAAAATATGCTTATGACTGTCCCGAGTAAAGCGGGGAGTGCTATCACTTGGGGCAGAAATGTAGAGACTTGAGTGTATGGCTCGAGTCTTTTTTTGTTGTCAAATAAAAGGACATAAAAGTGGCCAAGAAAAAGCTAAGACAAAAGATTAGTTATAACAGAAGGGACAAGGAATTATGAAAAGTAAAATATTTGTGCTAGTAATGCTTACTGTGCTGTTTTTACCTCATGCAGCTGCGTTTGCTAGCGAGGGTGCGGCCTCAGATGTGTTAGTCGATGTCGCACAGGCAAATGCCGATAAACTTGGGTTTATAACGCTGCTGCCTCCGCTTATTTCCATAGTACTAGCATTCATAACAAAGAATGTGGTAACCTCATTGTTTGTAGGAGTTCTATCAGGTAGCATTATTCTACAGTTTAGTGGCATTAACATATTGGGCACATTGGTAGGCGCTTTTACCGATTTTGTTGAAAGAATGCTCGGGGTACTATCGGATAGCTGGAATGCAGGAATAATGCTGCAATGTCTAACAATTGGTGGGGTAATTGCACTAGTTGCAAAAATGGGTGGTGCCAGAGCTATTGCAGAGTTTCTGGCAAAAAGAGCAAAGAGTGCTAGAAGTGCACAGCTTGTTACGTGGATTATTGGATTACTAATATTCTTTGATGATTACGCGAATTCTCTGATAGTTGGACCAATTATGAGGCCTGTTACTGATAAGCTAAAAATATCGAGAGAAAAGCTTGCATTTATAGTAGACGCGACAGCTGCTCCAATTGCGGGAATGGCAATAATTTCAACATGGATTGGCTATGAATTATCCCTGATAAGGGATGCCTTTAAAAACGGTATTGGCGTAGAGGTAGATGCAATGGGGTTCTTTTTGTCCAGTTTGCCTTATAGATTTTACAATATATTTATACTTGGCTTTATCGTTTTCACCATAATATTTTTAAAAGAATTTGGTCCGATGTACAAAGCTGAGAGCAGGGCAAGGCTTACAGGCAAGGTGTTAGGGGATAAGGCACAGCCAATGGTGGCGAGTGAAATAACAGAGCTTGAGCCAAAACCGGGAATAAAGCTATCTATATGGAATGCGATAATACCAATAGGAACATTGATTGTTGGAGCATTAGCGGGCTTTTACTATGATGGTTTTAAAGAAATAATGGCAGGTAGTGATGTTGCATTAATTGAGTTATTTAATAATTCACCCTTCTCCTTTGCTGCTATACAACAGGCTTTTAGCAACTCTGATGCATCTGTAGTATTATTCCAGTCAGCTCTGTTGGCTACAATAGTTGCACTAATCATGGGCGTGGGCAGGAAGATCTTTAAGCTGTCAGAGGGGATTGAAACATGGGTAAATGGTAGCAAATCATTGATGCTAACAGCAGTAATATTGATGTTGGCATGGGGCCTGAGCAGTGTAATCAAGGAGCTTGGGACATCAAAATACCTGGTGTCAGTGTTAAATGATGTTATACCTGCTTTTCTACTACCAACAATAGTGTTTGTACTGGGTGGAGTAATATCCTTTTCTACAGGTACGTCATATGGAACCATGGGGATACTAATGCCACTGGCAATACCACTAGCTTACACGATTTCGGGAGCCGATATGAATTATGTTATAGTAAGCGGCAGTGCAGTACTAACTGGCGCTATACTGGGAGACCACTGTTCACCGATATCTGATACAACTATCTTATCATCGATGGGAACTGCATGTGATCACATTGATCACACTAAAACACAGCTATGGTACGCATTGTTTGTTGGGGGCTGTGCAATATTGTTTGGTTATCTTCCTGCGGGCCTTGGAGTGCCTGTATATATTCTACTTCCGATTGGACTAGCTGTAGTTGGAGCAACCCTTTTGCTATTTGGCAAAAAAGTTGAGAGCGTATAAGCCTTGTTTTAAAATATATGAATTTGTAAGTTTTAGAGTGTTACAGAAGTGTTGGTAATGCTGAGATTGAATGTTGTTTACACTAGAAAATCCCAGAAGAATAAATTTCTATATTCGGGGATTGAAAAGGGGATTCCCCTTTCCGGTTTCAGGAGAGTGCTCAGAAATAGGAAATGTTTCGTCGAAGGGAACCTAGGGTTCCCTAGCGAACACGAAAATATACTGAGCGATAAAATAGTAAAAGCAGCACTTTTTTAATGGCCTTTTTGTTTTAGTTGCTTTGTGTCATGTCCTGTACCTGGGACTGCCTCGCCCTTTTCTAATGGTCTGTTAGGCTGAATCTTCTTTTCATTATAATCGTGCATTTTTCCTGACATTATTTATGTTACCTCCGAAATATCAATAATATGGTTATATTTTATCCTAATTGAATTTAATAAATACATCATTAATACTAATGAAACCCGTGTTCACAAATTAAATAAAATATTCCAAAAAAGATGTTTTTATGAAATAATTATGGTAAGCTATTATCATTATTATGAAAAGGAAGTGAGTAACTTGTCAAATGTAGATATCTATATGTACGGTATGGTACTGGTTTCCACTATGAATCTTCTAAAGGGTGATTTTCCTGAATTGGATACCTATGGCGAAATAAAGAAGAGCTTTATTCTGCCGGGAGGAGAGACAGGTGCAGGTTCATTGGTATTATCCTCGCTTGGCTGCAGTGTCAGATTGGCAGGTAATTATCAGGGCCCCAAAACAATGCCCGTACTCAAAGAATTCCTTGGAGAGCGGTATGGTGTTGACTTATCCAGGTTATATTTTGATGATACCTTCGAAGGCGTACTGGACATGATACTTATTGATTCTCACACCAGAACATGTTTTGGAACATTTCAGGCGTACTTTTCGGATGAAATCAAGAGATGGAGTCAGCCTCTTAAGTCGGATATTGAGGAGTGCAGCGTTGTGGGCTTGGACCCGTTCTTTATGGAACAGTCGGAGCAGGTGGCCATTCTGTGCAATGAACTTGGGAAAAGGTATGTGACAATTGATTGTAAACCAGAAAGTATTATACATAAATATTCAGAGGTAAATATTATATCAAATGAATTTATACAGAATAATTATAAGGGCGAAGACGTAAAAGCTCTTCACAAAAGATATACTGATGCCTCTAATGGTCTTGTAATTTTTACGTTTGGCGGCAGAGAAATACTGTTTGGGAGAAGGGGTGAGCCAATAAAGAGCTTTAAGCCTTATGAAGTGAAGGTAGAAAGCACCTTGGGAGCTGGAGACTCCTTCAAGGCTGGAGCAATCTATGCTGTTTTTATGGGTATGAGCGATGAAGATATAGTCAGCTTTGCAGCTGCTACTGCCGGTATAGTATGTAGTAATTTTCCTCTAGCACTCAATCCGCCAACATTGGATAGGATAAATAATCTTATTAACAGCAGAAAATAGTTATAGATTCAGTGAGGTGAAAACAGATGTGTTCCTTACTATAGGTTTGGCGGAACAAAAACAGGTAACTTTGGAGGGTAGAAGGTAAAGACAGCAAATATTATTACTATTACTGCTATGATAAACACCGAAATATATAACCAATACCTGCTAGGGTTGCAGTATTTAACGATATGAAGTGCCATTAATTGTCCCAGAACAATACCTATTAACATTCCTAAAATATCAAGTATCAAGGACTCAATGCCCAATATACCTGTGTAGGTATAAAAGAAAGCCAAAATAGTTGTCATGCTGACCAATAATGAACTAAGGCAGCATACCGCAAAGAGCTGTGGTGTGCTGTTTGTTTTTTTGCCAACTGTATAGTAGCCTATAACCCACCATAGGATAGTTGGCCACAAAACCAGCTTGAGGTGTTCCCACGGACTCTCATTTACAGGAGAAATCATCGAAATTATCGTAGAATGTCCACTCCATTGATATAAAAAGTGAAAGATTGACCCAACAAAAAAAATTACAGGAATTCCAGCCAAGATATATTTCTTTAGTGCTTCATAATTTTCTGAGTTTATATTTGAGTTGCATACCATAGTGCTTTATACCTGCCTATTCAATAACTTATTAGTTGCTTTATATATGTCCTATAAGAAATATATTCTTTAATAAAGAAAGATAGTATTATAATGAGAGAGTAGTTTATATTGATCAGCTTAGTATAATATGAAAGGAATTCTATACAATGGTGAAGGTTTTCTTAGTAGGTATAGGAGGGTTTATAGGGGCGTCCTCTAGGTATCTTATAACAATTGTAATGTCGAGATTTATAAGTAGCACTTTCCCATATGGAACATTACTATGCAATATTATAGGAGCATTTCTAATTGGTATATTCATGGCTATTAGTAGCACCTATAGTAGCACCTACAACTGGATGAGTGATGAGGTAACGTTATTTCTTACTACAGGTATTTTAGGCGGGCTAACCACTTTTTCTACCTTTAGCTATGAGACTATTAGCTTATTTGAGACGGGTAAGTACGTAATGGCTTCTGTTAATCTATTTGGGAGTGTAATACTATGCTTGGGGTTTGCTGCTATAGGTAAATGGACGGTCAGTTTATTCTAAAGGAGAATAAGATTACTCACAACTAAATTATACTCTGAATATACTGTTATATGAAAAAAGGACATTTGAGGGCTTAATATGCAGAGCTATAATGGGTTTAATATGGATCAGGCCAACATCAATAAATACCGTGGCCTAGTGGCTGGAGTTGAAACTGCAGTCCCACTAGATAACGGGAAGTTTGTTACCGCAATAAACTTTGATAATGCAGCTACAACACCCCCATTTAAAAGTGTTATAAAGGATATTAATGATTTTCTACCGTGGTATTCATCTACCCATAGGGGTAAAGGATACAAATCCCAACTATCTACTGATATCTACGAGCAGGGGAGAAAAGTAATTATTGAGTTTGTAAACGGTAATGAGGATAATGACATTGTAATATACTCAAAAAATACAACCGATTCCATAAACATGCTTGCTTATGTTTTAAGCCAGCAGAAAAATGGTAAGGATGTCGTACTTTCAACTTGGATGGAACATGCTGCAAATGACTTACCGTGGCGAGATAAGTTTAATATTGACTATGTTGGCATTGATGAGTTTGGAAGACTTGACATGAGTGATCTGGAGCTAAAGCTAAGAAAGTATGGGAATAGGATAAAGCTTTTAGCAGTAACAGGTGTGTCTAACGTTACTGGTTACATAAATGACATTTATAGTATTGCGCATTTGGCACATCAATATGGTACACAGATATTTGTAGACGGGGCACAGCTTATTCCACATATGAACCTTGATATGAAGAAATATGGAAGTAAGGAGCATATAGATTTTCTGGCATTCTCTGCTCACAAAATGTATGCTCCTTATGGTGCGGGGGTATTAATTGGGCCAAAGACAATATTTGAGACAGGGTTGCCCTATGCTCAAGGAGGGAGTGCTATAAGTATAGTAACTCATGACAGAATATTGTGGGAGCAGCCACCAATGAAGGACGAGGCAGGTACTCCAAATCTCTTAGGAGTAGTAGCAATGATATCTGCAGTTAAGCAACTGCAGAAAATTGGTATGGATAATGCTCTAACACATGAAAAGAAACTACTGTCTTATGCACATGACAGAATAAAGAAAATAGGTGGCATAACACTTTACAATTATCCCGACAAGCAAGACACAATTGGGGTTATACCCTTTAACCTAGAGGGGGTTCACCATAGCCTGATGTCTGCGGTACTGTCTTTCGAGGCGGGGATTGCAGTTCGAAATGGATTTTTCTGCGCTCACCCGTATTGTGAGAGACTACTTGGATACAGTGAAAAGGATATGGAGATTTTCTTTGAAAATAGTGATACACCGTTCCCGGGCATGGTCAGAGCGAGCTTTGGCCTTTATAACAACTATAATGAAATAGATAGATTTGTTAATTGCTTAGCAGTAGTTAGTCAGAATAAGGATTATTTTATTAATAAATATGGTTCGTCGAGGTCGCAATACAACATAAAAAACCAAATATAATATGCGTTTTGGGAGAACTCCTATGAATTAAATGTAAATATTACACAACATAATCAGGTCAACATTGTTGACCTGATTTTTTTATAACATTATAATATTGATATGTGGAAATGACTAAAAGATTATATTTATTGTTATTCCCTGAAAGGATGGTAATAGAATGCCTAAAATCAATTTAAATTTTGACTGGAAGTATAGTCCTGACTTTAAGACTGAATATATAGATCAAAACTTCGACTTTTCTAATTTTGAGACAGTAAATTTACCTCATACAAACAAGGAACTTGATTATAATTATTTTGATGAACAAGAGTATCAATTTGTTTCTTGCTACAAAAAACAGCTATATATACCAGAGGATTATAGCGAAAAGGTGCTCATTCTTACCTTTGAAGGAATTGCGTCCTATGCAAGGCTCTATATTAATGGGGATTACGTAGCACAACATTTTGGAGGCTATACACCTTTTGTTGTTGACATATCATCACATGTAACCTGCGGGGGATCAAACATTATTACTGTGGAGTGCGACTCAACCGAGAGAGATGATACACCACCGTTTGGAAATGTCATTGATTATCTAACTTATGGCGGAATATATAGAGAAGCTTGGCTAGACGTAAGAAACAAGGCGCACATAAAGGACGTGTTTATAAAAACGTCTCAAGCAAGGGCGAAGGCCAAGATAATGGATATTGACGTAGAGCTTTTTTACGATGTAGAAAACTATGTTGCAAATTTTAAAATTCTTGATAAGGATAATAATGTTGTCAGTGCATTTAACTACAAGAATGGGGGACAGAAGTTTAATATATGCGGGGCGGTAGAAAATGTTCAGGCCTGGAACATTGATTGCCCATACCTATACACACTTAATGTGCAGCTGGTATGTAACGGAGAAATTGTAGATGAGATCAACCAGAGATTTGGCTTTAGGGAGGTATTATTTAAGCAGGACGGGTTTTATCTCAATGGGATAAAGATTAAGCTCAGAGGGCTAAATAGGCATCAGTCCTTCCCATATGTAGGGTATGCTATGCCGAAATCTGCACAGGTAAAGGACGCGGACATCCTAAAATATGATCTGGGGGCAAATATTGTAAGAACCTCTCACTATCCTCAATCCAGGCATTTTCTCGATAGATGTGATGAAATAGGACTGTTGGTGTTAGAAGAGATACCAGGTTGGCAGCATATTGGAGACTCTAACTGGAAAAATGTTTCCTGTGAAAATGTAAAAGAAATGATTTTTCGTGATAGAAACCATCCCTCCATTATTATGTGGGGAGTAAGGATAAATGAATCCCCAGATTGTGATGAGTTTTATACGGTTACCAATCAGATAGCTCATTCAATGGATAACACTAGACCGACAGGTGGGGTAAGAAACTTAAAAAATAGTCATTTGTTTGAGGATGTATACACATATAATGACTTTATCCACAAAGGAGATAATGAAGCACTGGATCAACCTATACAGGTTATGGGTGTTGAAGCACCTTACCTTGTTACAGAGCACAATGGGCACATGTACCCTACTAAACGCTATGACAATGAAGAGAAGAGACTTGAGCATGCGCTTAGGCACACAAGAGTTATAGATAAAATGATGGGGAGTGATAGAATATCGGGTGCAATAGGC
Organism: Bacillota bacterium; assembly: GCA_023439045.1. GTDB lineage: Bacteria > Bacillota > Clostridia > Acetivibrionales > DSM-1351 > Ruminiclostridium. The sequence continues at coordinate 158,903 of JAEXOY010000021.1, forward strand.
TGGTGCGCATTCGATTATAATACACATAAGGATTTTGGCTCGGGCGACCGAATCTGCTACCATGGAGTTTGTGATATGTTCAGGATACCAAAGTTGGCGGCGTACACGTATGCGGCTCAGCAGAGGAGGGAGCCTGTGCTTGAAATTTCCTCAACCATGGACATCGGAGAGCACCCAGCTGGTGAGATTGGGACAATATATGCATTCACAAATTGTGATTATATAAAGCTATATAGGGATAATGATTATATAAGCACATTTTATGCAGACCGAAAGAATTTCCCGAATATTGCATTTGCCCCTATAAAAATAGACGACTTTATTGGGGATTTACTAGAGAAGAAGGAAGGCTTTAGTAATAGAGACTGTAGGACCATTAAGGAAATCTTAAGCGCTGCCAGAAAATACGGCCAGAATCTACCATTTAGGTTCAAGGTACAGATGAGTAGGATTATGAAGCTATATAAACTTACTTATGAGGATTGTACAAAGCTTTTTAACAAGTACGTAGGCAATTGGGGCGGACAAAGGGTAACTTTTAGGTTTGAAGGCTACATGGGGGATAATTTAGTAAAAACCATAACGAAAAGTACAGTTTCTAAAACCCAACTGGAGATGATTGCAGATAGTAATGTTCTTATAGAAGCCGATACTTATGATGTTACTAGGATTGTACTAAAGGCAAAGGACGAATTTGGCAACGTATTACCTTTTGCAAGTGACGCAATGAATATCAAGGTTAATGGTCCCGCCGAGATTATTGGGCCAAAATGCATTGCTCTTATGGGTGGGGTTTATGCCTTCTGGGTAAAAACAAAGGGGCAATCGGGAACAGCAATAGTTTCTGTAGACTCTCACAAATATGGCAACAAAAGGCTGCATATTGATATTATAAAACAATAGATGTAAGTAAAAAAGTTACCATCAATATGGTGACTTTTTTACTATTTACAGGAAATTAATAATATGTTTACACTTTGTTAATTGTAATTAGTTGAAAACATTACAATTAATGGTAAAATATTATTATTTAAGAATACTAAGGTGTGTTATGCATAGTGGATTAGCCATAATGATATTTTACTCAATAGGTACTATTACATATATGTTCCTTTGTCTTGACATAAAGCACAAAGCAATAAATATTTACTCCATAAGCATGGTGTTTTCAATTATTTCTTCTGCTCTGTATATCTTAAATACCCAATTTAATTTTGAGTTTATATTTATTTTGGGATACCTATTTTTTTCACTCAGCATTTATGTCGCTTTAATGGCGATTGATTTAGTTCTTGAATTTAATATCTTTTGTAAAATTAATAATTTTTTCATATCGCTTATTTTAATAAATCTATTATTGTCCATTGTAGATTTAGATTTAACCTTATTTATTAATAAAGTCATGTTTATGCTACTGTTTTGCTTATATGGTCTAATTGGTTTAAGAAAGCAATACCTTAATAGATATGAGAGGTTATTAAGCTGTTCACTGGCTATTTTGCCATTATTTCAAATTGTTTGGTTTATACTGGCTAATGTATTATATTTTAAAATATACTTCTGGGATATTTTAGAGTACTTTATCCAGAGCGCAATATTTGCACTCCTTATTGCATTTGTATTGATAGAATATGAAAAGAAACAGCTAGAGCTAAGGCTGGTACAAGCTGAGAAAATAGCACTTGAGTCTCAATTGAACGACAAGACCAAAACAGAGTACTATGCTTCAATCTCACATGAATTCAGAACACCAGTCAATGTAATTTATAGTACTGCCCAACTAATTGAATCCAAAATAAAAAACTCTACACAGGAGATAAAGAGCAATGATTTAGAAAGGTATTTTAGTAGCATAAGGAGTAATTGCTCTAAAATTCTCCAGCTTGTTAACCATGTAATTGATATGGACAAATTGCAGTGTGGCTTACTGGAGTTAGAACTATCAAGATGTAATATACTTGAGGTAATAGAAAATGTAATAATAAATATAAATTTATATGCCTCTACACAGGGAAAACAAGTAGAGCTATGTTGTCAACAGAAGGAGATTATTTCATATTTTGATAAGCAAAAGATTGAAAGTATAATACTCAATCTTCTCTCAAATTCTATTAAATATTCTAATTGCTCGAATTATATAACGGTAGGCGTTGAACAAATAAACAGAGAAGTATGTATAACTATTACCGATACAGGGGTGGGAATGTCCGATGATCAGAAGCAAAAGCTATACAAAAGGTTTATTACAAAGAAAAGCGATAACGAAAATGTAAATAGTAGCGGCATTGGTTTGCAATTAGTAAAAGCCTTTGTTGATATGCATAAGGGGGATATAAGATTGGACACAGAGTATACATGTGGCTGTAGATTTATTATTACCTTACCCCTCAATGATGAATTAAAATCCGAGACAATTGCATAGATAAAGTTCACTCATTCTTCACAATTAGGGTTTATAATAAATATGTCAATAATATTTTAGGTGGTATAAGATGAGTAATATAAAAATACTTATTGCAGATGATGAGGAACGCATGAGACGCCTTTTGAGAGATTTTCTTAAGAGACAAAATTATACCGTGGTAGAGGCACCAGACGGTAGGTCTGCACTTGAATGTTTTTATAAAGAACAATCAACAATTTCATTGGTTTTATTAGATGTTATGATGCCTTATATTGATGGTTGGGAGGTGCTTCGAAAAATAAGAGAACACTCCAAGGTTCCAGTAATAATGTTAACCGCAAAAAGTAACGAGAATGATGAGTTGCTTGGTTTTGGAATGGGAGCAGATGAATATATAACAAAGCCCTTTAGTCCAATGATTTTAATTGCTAGAATTCAAGCAGTTTTAAAGAGATATAATCACGATAGTGTAGAAAAGCGGTGCTTTAATGGATTGGAAATAGATGATAGTGCCCATGTGGTGACCGCTGATGGTATTGAAGTTACCCTTACTCCAAAGGAGTATGAGTTGTTGCTTTACTTCTGTAATAATGAAGGCATTGCGTTATCACGTGAAAAAATATTAAACTCAGTATGGAATTATGATTATTTCGGAGATGAAAGAACTGTTGATACTCATATAAAAAAGCTGCGTCTTAAGTTGGGCTCTAAGGGAGATTACATACAGACAGTGAGAGGAATTGGGTATAAATTTGATGTTCACAAAGATGCCTGACATGAGGTTTTCATTAAAAGTAAAGCTGCTAAGTGCTTTTTTTGGAATAATTTTATTCTCAAGTGTGTTTTCTATAATATTAAACAGCACTTTACTAGAAAAGTATTATTATGAAAAGAAAGAGGATATTCTCATAGAATGCTATAACAGCCTTAGCAAAAACTATAACAGCACTGAGGACATTCTTTTGGAGATAGATAGGAATGCAAGTCTCAGAGGTATCAGCACTGTAATATTAGATAGTAGCTTCAATACTATCTACCAGTCACGACAACCAAGGACCAGTGACCTTCAGCAAAGAAGAAAATCTAACATAAGCCGTTCAGAACCCTCAATACACCTAGATAGAGAGGATTTCCCTGAAAGTACTCTAGACAAGCCTATAATTAAAAAGCAATTTGATAAGATGCTGGACTCTTATTTTATTTCCCTATACAGTAAATTAGACAACGATGTTTATGTCTTTATGGGAACGCCAGTAAAAGCAATTGAAGAGAGTGCATCAATTGCAACAAAGTTTTCTGTTATCACAGGAATATTTACCTTGATAATAGGTGGTATTATTATCCTAATGATAACTGCACGACTCACTAAGCCCATAATTAAGTTGAACAGAATAGCGATGAAAATGGCAGTTCTGGACTTTACAGAACGTTATAACGAAAATAATAGAGATGAAATAGGAACTCTAGGAGATAGCATTAATTCACTCTCTGAACAGTTAGAGGCATCTATTAGTGAATTGAGACAGGCGAACCAAAAGTTAATGGAAGATATTCAGAATGAAAGAAGAATTGATGAATTAAGAAAAGAGTTTATAAGTAATATTTCTCATGAATTAAAGACACCTATTGCATTAATACAAGGGTATTCAGAGGGACTCAAACTCAATGTTAATGAAGATGAAGAAAATAAGAACTATTACTGTGAAGTCATTGAAGATGAAGCCAATAAAATGAATGCACTAGTAAGGAAGCTACTAAACCTTTCGGAGCTTGAAAGTACTAATGTCGTTCTTGATAGAGTAGATTTTGATGTGGTGGAAATGATAAAGGATACCCTTAAAAAGAAAACTATCGAGTTCGAAAGAAAAGGTGCAAATATAAAATTTGAATGTCAAGAAAATAATCCTATTATAATAAATGCGGATTATTATCTTACTGAACAAGTGCTGCAGAACTATTTGAGTAATGCTCTTAATCACCTGAGCGGCTCGAATGAAATAATAGTGGGAGTTGAAGTAAAAGATGATAAGGCATTAATAACAGTTTATAATTCAGGTAGCCATATCCCTGATAGTGCTTTAGAAAATATTTGGCTCAGTTTCTACAAGGTTGATAAGGCAAGGACGAGGGAATACGGTGGAACAGGATTGGGGTTATCCATTGTCAAGGCAGTACAGAATGCTCATAATAGTTGCTGTGGAGTCAAAAATATTGAAGGAGGAGTGCTCTTCTGGTTTGATGCTCCATTAAGTCAATAATAAAAATTAATCTTTTCTTATAGATAAGCATTAAGACTATACTGTACATTACTTATCAAATATTAAAGTAATTTACAAATTCTTCACAAGAAAAACATAAAATAGGGAACTCTATTTCTGGGAGAGGAGGTGAAACTTTGAAAAAAATAGTATTTGCTATTCTTTTCACATTTTGTTTGTCCATAGTTTCGCTAAACTGCTTTGCTCAGGAACAACAAAGCTCAGACAATAAAATAAACTGTAGCTGTTCAGATTGCAAAAGGGACAGAGACCCTATCAAACAACTGGAAAAGAGAAAAGAGAAGGTACAACAAGAGCTCAAGGACGGTATTATTACAAAGGATGAAGCAGATAAGGTCATAAAGAATATTGATGCTAAAATAAGCATTATAAAAGAATTTAACAGTATGACCCTACCTCAGAAAAAAGAGAAGCTTTTGAGTAATTTTAAAGCTCGGATAGAGACAAAGGTAAAAATGGGCGAGTTAACAAAGACTGAAGGTGCTCAGATCGTTAAGGATTTTGAAAGCTCACTGGAAAAGTGGGACGGAACAGGACGTCCAGATTTTAAGGGTAAACATAAACCTGACTAACAGGGGTTCCATATATCACCACAAAATCATATTATACCAATGAGGTGATTTTATGGAGAATGAGTGCCGTAATAACTGTATGGATTGGTTTTTTTGCCTTTCTCCTCAACAGCTGACATTACTTGCTACTTTCGTAGCACTTACGTTAGCAGAGGGGTTGGATACCTGTGATACAGGTGTTTTAGGTAACTTTATTATGTCAGTAGGACAGCTATTGATTAGCTATGCTGCTCAGGAAGAATGCTTAAAATTGTAGGAGGTTGCAGGGTAAATACCTGCAGCTTCCTTTTTTATGTGTGGAAGCTTAATATGTGGAAGCTTAATGGATGAAAGCACTACTGAGAAAAGAACTAATGCGCAACCTACAATAGGAAATAAGCCCACGTATTTTTCACCTAGAAGCAATACTGCTAAGAATAGAGTTACAACTGGCTCGAATGTGTATAAAATAGCTGCTGTTTCGGGTTTTACATAGCTAATAGCCTTACTTTGTGAAAGTGCTGTAAAAATTACAACCAATGTATTTATTGCAATAAGTAAGATAAAGTGAGTACTAAGAAGGTTGTGAGGTATCACTTTACTAAATTCAGAAAATGCTATGCCTAAAATAAGGAACGAGATACTATTAGTTATATGCTGAATTAATGTAAATTGAACGGCATTTACTTTTTTAGAGATAACATTTTGAAAGGCCATAAATAGTGAGAAAAAAATTGCATTTAAAAGAGCAAAAAGGTCTCCTAGATTTATGGTAAAGCCTTTTCCTGCTAAAGTTATAAAAAATATTCCAAATAGTGCTAGTAGAGCTAATAATAATGTTTTAAGTGGTGGGAGTTTCCTGTTAAAAAAGGCCATTATAATAGGTGTTATGACCACCGAAAGTTGTACTATAAAGGCAGTGTTGGAGCCTGAAGTGCGCTCTAATGCCAACATACAGAAGGTATTGCTTAATACTGAAACAAGACTAACAAGTATACTAATTAAAACAGCTTTAGCACTAAATCTACCGAGTTTTTTATAGAAGATTATAAGCGTTACAATGGCTGCACAGACAGAACAAATGAACAAAACGGCAAATCGAGGAAGAAAAGTGAGTAGCATTTTGGCCCATATGTACGAAGATCCCCAAAATATTGAATTAAGTAATAAAAATATTTTTGCATTTTTACTGTTTATAATATTCATTTATATGTACCGTCCTGGTTCAGAGTTTTTACTTTACATAAATATTATATTCTCAATTTTAGTAATGTTTATAGTTTAATATGCTAATAATATTGCAAAAAGTGCTATAATATAATTAGATATATAAGAAGAATACGAGTATAAAAAAGCCGAGTACAAACAAATACAAATGCTATAAAGTTTCTTTTAGCTATTAGATTGCGAATGGCTGGAATAAAAGGGGGAAGGGATAAATGACAGCATATGGTATTAAAACGGGGAACCTTTCAGATGATTTTAAACTTTTTCATCTGAAAGACAAAAGCAATATTCAGTTTGATTACCATTATCATGATTTTAACAAACTGATTATTTTTATTTCTGGTAATGTGGTCTATAACATTGAAGGAAAAGCTTATGAGTTACAGCCCTGGGACGTTCTGCTAGTGCCTTCAGGTCAGGTGCATAAGCCTCTTATTGAGCCAGTTACAGCGTATGAGAGAATAGTGTTCTGGATTAATAATAGTTTTTTAGAGCAGCACAGTTCAGAAAATGATAGGCTTCTTAATTGTTTTTCCATTGCAAAAAATGATATGATGCATGTTATTAGACCACAACTAGCAGCTTTGGACAGTCTAAAGACGTTGCTTTTATTACTGGAAAAGGAGATAAAGGGGGGAGATTTTGCCAGCACTATAATGGCTAACAGCCTTTTCGTCCAACTGATAATTAGCATCAATAGATTATATATCAAAGAAGATACACAAACAAAAAAGATTGAAGTGCAGTATGAAGAGAGTATACTCAAAATTCTTCAATATATCAATTCAAATATAGAAAAGGATCTTACTATAGAATTTTTATCGACAAAGTTTTTCATAAACAAGTTTTATTTAATGCATAAGTTTAAGTCATGTACAGGATATACCCTACACAACTATATAAATAACAAAAGGCTAATAAAGGCTAATGAGTTGATTAAAAATGGAATAAGTATGTCGGAGACAGCCCAACAATGTGGATTTAATGATTATTCAAGTTTTGTCAGAGCATTTAAAAGACAATTCGGACTATCTCCCAAAAATTATCTAAAGCAAATAAATTCACTTTACAAGCAAATTGTTATTGAAGGGTGAAAAAGATATGGTACAATTATATAAATTAACTAGCTTTAAAATTGGATTAAATTTGGTGTAGTATGTACATATATTCAGTACTTTCATTTTCAATATCTATTATTTACATAGGCATTGGTATATTTGCTTTCTCACAGGGTAGGAACAAATATGTTAATTGGATATTCCTTTTACTTTGCTCTAGTTTCTATCTGCTTGCAGTTCCATACTCTTTTATAAGCTTTGTACAGGAGTACTCATATGCTTATATAGTACTGAGGAGCTGCATTTTTTTTGGCAAGTGCATGTATCCTCCATTGCTGTTACATCTAGCCCTGCTGATTACAAGCAAAAAATATTCTAATAGTAGATCTATTTCGACGGCTTATGTTCCATATATACTATTATTTTTATTGAGTATCATATATATGACCTTTCTTAACGATTACATCTGGCTACAAGAACTAATCGATGGAGTATGTAATATATTTACTGTTCTTTATGGGTGTGTTACTCTTCTATTATTTTATATGTGGATTACAAATAGAAAATCTAGTACCGAAATTAGACAGAGGAGTATTGTTCTTGGTTCTGCAGTAATAAGCCTTGTAGGCGGCCTTTTCTGTAGATTTGTTGTAAATAATATTTTTGTACTTGATATAGAATTGGATCATTTTTTTCCTATAGTGCTGGTTGTGGGGTTCGTTTATGCAATATCTGTACTTGGCTTTTTAAATATTGAAAACTGTATTCCGGTTTATAATATACTGGACAAATGTAATGACTTTGTTGTTATTGTAGACTTTAAGGGAAAGATAATACGATGCAATAAAAAGTTACTTTCTACTTTTGGCTATTCGGAGAAGCAGCTTTATATGAAAACTATAAGCATACTTATGCCTGAATTGTTCAGAAATATATACGAAGAGGAAGAAATTCTTAGTGACATTTGCGGTAAGGATATGGAAGCGTATATTTTTAAACAATATAAAGGTAAAATACCCGTCAAACTCCTTGTATCACCAATAAATCACATTGAGGATTTAATTGGATATGTATTAATTGCACAGGACATAACCAACATTCTTTTGCTCGAACAGGAAATAAGTGAGAGAAAAGAAGCTGAGAAGCAGCTTATGACACTAATGGAGTCAAATAGGGCGTTGGTTGAGGAAACGTTAAAATACGACAAGTTAAAAACTGAATTCTTTTCAAATATATCACATGAGCTCAAGACGCCTCTTAATGTTCTCCTTAGTGCAATACAATTATCAGAGTACTATATAAAAAATCGAACCCCATTGGATTTTAACAAGCTTCAAAAGAATAATACTTATATGAAACAAAATTGCTTTAGATTGCTTAAGCTAATAGGTAATTTGCTGGATGTAACAAAGATTGATTCGGGATTCTTCAAAGTAAACTACATAAACAGTAATATCATTTATTTTATTGAAAATCTAGTGGATTCCATTCAACCTTATACTATACAGCGCAAGATAAATGTAAGTTTTGACACTGATACCGAAATAAAGGTTATAAAGTTTGACCCCTATATTATTGAAACTATAATTTTAAATATATTGTCTAACGCACTAAAATATACACCAGAAAAGGGTGAGGTGATTCTAAGTATCACTGTAAAAAATGAGAATATTTATATTGCAATTAGTGACAATGGAATAGGTATTGCAGAGGACAAGCTAGAAATGATATTTGAGAGGTTTACTCAGATTAATCCGCTTATGACAAGAATGGCAGAGGGTACAGGCATAGGCCTTTCCTTGGTAAAATCACTAGTGGAGATGCTTGATGGCACTATTGATGTAAAGAGTAAGGAGGGGGTAGGAACAACTTTTACCATAAAACTCCCGTGCACCGTAGCGGACGATTGCATTACAGTTAATGATATTAATCTTTATAGTCAGAATTTTACTACTAACAATATAGATAGGGTGCTAATTCAGTTTTCAGATATTCCGTTTGAATAATAAAAACAAGGTTCAACCGAACCTTGTTTTTATATGATGAATTGCTTTTTATATTATTATTTTTCGTATAAGCTATTACTTTTAAGCTTTTGACCTACACTTTTTAGCATATTACAGGTTTATTTGTGTGCTACCATCTCATCAAATGTTGATATAATTTTATCAGCATCCTGGTGTACTACAAATATAACATAATTACCGTTGACCTTAATTTTGTGATTTTTTACCAACTCGTACTGGGCGGGAAGATATCTCTTCCAAACTTCGTCTAAGTCTGCAACTCTTTTGTTGATTCCTTCTTCTACAGCTTTAATATTACTGTTATCTTTAACTTTAAAAACTGCAATTTCACTTGCATTTACATTCATCATTGGAATATTTACAGAGTAGTTTTCCAAAATGGCAGGATCAATATAATACATCTCTTTAACCTGTTCAGGTGTTAACTCCTGATAAGCAGGATGTTCATAGGACTCCATTACTTTTGTTTTTATTTCACCAGATGTTACATTAACAACGGATGAGTTTGTAGACTGTGGATTGTTTGCGCTAGAGCAAGCTGTAATGCTGGCTGCAATGCAGATTGTAAGTAAAATTACAATAAGTCGCTTAGTTTTCTTCATAGATTCTCCTCCTATAAAATTAAGGAACATACTTTTTATTATGATAACCTTTTGAATCTAGTGTTCCTAATTACAAAAATAGTATTTGGAGAATTTATTAATTTTATTAATAAGATTATAAAAACTTTCCCATTAATCGCAAAAATGTCATATAAAACAGCACTCTTGATAAATTAAAATAGTGTCATAACATACAGCGGGATAAAAATTATATATATCAGGGGGATAAGATATGAAGATTAATATGAAAGATTGGTTGAAAAATTTATTAGAGGCTGAGCAGAAAAAAGCTATGCCGGTATTGTCATTCCCATCAATACAGCTGTTAGGTATAAGCGTTGTAGAATTGATTTCAGATAGTGACAAACAGGCTGAGGGGATGAAGAGGGTTGCGCAGAGATGTGATACCTCTGCTTCACTAAGTATGATGGACCTTTCTGTTGAAGCCGAAGCATTTGGTTCACAGATAAAGATTTCAGGGGACGAAGTTCCAACTGTTATTGGTAGAATAATTAATGATGAAGATGATGCAGTAAAATTAAAGGTTCCTGAAGTTGGTGCAGGAAGGACAGGGCTCTATATTGAAGCTATTAGAAAAGCAACGGAGATGATTACTGACCGACCAATATTTGCCGGTGTTATTGGACCGTTTTCTTTAGCAGGAAGACTTATGGATATGACAGAAATAATGATTAATTGTCAGATTGAGCCTGATATGGTACATGAAACACTTAGAAAAACAACTCAGTTTGCTATAGAATATATAAAGGCATACAAAGCAGTAGGTGCAAATGGCGTGGTTATAGCAGAGCCGGCTGCAGGGTTACTATCTCCTACCTTGATTGAGGAGTTCTCTTCAAAGTATGTTAAGCAGATTGTGGAGGCAGTTCAAGATGATAATTTTGCTGTAGTATATCATAACTGTGGTAATACAATTCCATTAATTTATTCAATACTAACAATCGGTGCATCTGCATATCATTTCGGAAATGCTATAAAAATGGCTGATATGCTCAAGAAAGTACCTTCTGATATTATTGTGATGGGTAATGTAGATCCATCAAGCCAGTTCAGAAATGGAACGCCACAGTCAATAAGAGACACTACATTGGCATTAATGCAAGAGTGCTGCTCTCACAAGAACTTTGTAATTTCTTCTGGGTGTGATGTGCCTCCACTTTCAAGTTGGGACAACATCGATGCTTTCTTTGCAGCTATCAAGGAGTACTATAAAGGGTAACATATCTTACATAGCTTGACTATTCTTCCTATAAATTAATCAAAAAATAATTATGTATAAAACCAAATATTAATTATATATAAAACCGTCAGACTATTATACCAAGTCTGCCGGTTTTTACCTTCAATATGACTTTGTCGATATCAAAAAGGAATACTTCTGCTTATTGTTAGTATAATTTATTGACCAGTGTTATAAAAAATGCTTTGGATCATCAATTATTAGAACAGGGATATACCATGAATAAATTATACAAGAAACTTATTATCATAGGCATTCTGCTCATTAGTTGTATATCATTCACATTAGCTTGTAACGGTACATCAGCTGGGGAAGGCTTAATAAATTACAACTCAAAACAGCTAAGAATACTTTTTACCCACGACCTCCACGACCATTTTAATGGTAATAACAGTGGTGAAGGAGGATATGCACGGTTAAAGACTCAGATTGATATTGCACGTGGGAAGGGGGACAATAATATTCTTGTTGATGCGGGTGACTATTCCATGGGAACACTCTTTCAGACCATTTTTGCAACTGATGCACCGGAGCTTGCTACAATGGGTGAAATGGGATATGATGTGACCACTTTTGGGAATCATGAATTTGACTTTACTATAAATGGGCTGACAAGCCATCTATATGCGGCGAAGAATAACGGTAAAAAGTGCCCCCAAATAGTTAGTTCAAATATTATTTTCCCTCAAGAAAATAATATGAATATGTCCCAATATAAATTAAAGCAGGCCATGAAAGCATTTGGGGTAAAAGACTATGCTATTATAACCAAGGGAAACATCAAGATAGGAGTTTTTGGTTTGATGGGGAAAGACGCCTCAAACAGTACTGCAACCTCACAAGTTAAATTTGACAACACCGTTTCTGTTGCTAAAAAAATGGTCGAAAGACTTAAGTCTCTAGAAAAAGTGGATATTGTTATCTGCCTTTCCCACTCGGGTACATGGACTCAAAAAAGTAAATCAGAGGACGAGATACTTGCTAAAAAAGTACCCGATATTGATGTCATAATAAGTGGACATACCCACACAAAACTTGATAAGCCCATAATAATTGGGGATACAATAATAGGCTCCTGTGGAGAATATGGAGAATACCTCGGTGAAATGCTGCTCACTCAAAATAAGAATGGGCGTTGGAACTTGGGTGAGTATACTCTAAATAAAATAGATTCCTCAATAGTAGAAAATAATCAAATAGTCAACCAGATTAGCCAGTACAAAGAGCTTATACAACATAAATACCTAGATAATTTTGGTGAGAGCTTTGATAGAACACTTGCATTTTCCCCTTTTACATTTAATTCAATAAAGTCTATTTTAAAGGAACATAAAGAGCAGCCTATTGCTAATCTGATAACGGACTCATTTGTCTATGCAGTAAAAAAGGCAGAAGGCAAGGACTATATACCCATAACAGCTGCCATTATTTCAGCGGGGTCTTTACGGGATTCACTTGTTGATGGAGATATAACTATTTCACAGGTGTTTTCTTTAACCCCATTAGGAATAGGGGCGGACGGGTTGTCGAGTTGTCCTTTAGTAAGTGCATATATTACTGGAAAAGAGTTGAAATCACTTGCAGAGCTTGATGCATCTATTTCACCAATGTTTGATAGCATGCAGCTTTTTCTTTCCGGAATAAGTTACACATTTAATGTTAATAGACTCATTTTCAATAAGGTTACTAATGTTAATATTGTAAATGAGGATGGCATCAATGAAATGATTAATGACGACAAGCTATATAGGGTGGTAACAGGCATGTACAATGCGCAAATGCTAAAGCGTGTCTCAAAGAAAACCTATAACATGATTTCAGTAGTGCCAAAAACGAGGGAAGGTATTCCAATAAAGGATTTAAAGGATTATATTATTTACTCGAAAGAAGGCTCAAGAAAGGTTGAATTGAAAGAATGGCTAGCTATTGCCCAATACCTAGCCTCGTTTGATAATTCTACAGGTATTTCAGTCATTCCAGAGCGCTATAGTACTTATAGGGGTAGCAAGATTGTTGACAATAATAAAAGCTTAAAGTTAATTTTGGAGAAACCAAATAAGTTTGCAAAAAGGGTATATTTCATTCTACTAATTCTAGTAGTTTTCATCATTTTTTTAGTTGACACTGTGGTTAAATTAATTAGAAATAGAAGTAATTCAAAGAGATAGAAAGCTCTTCAAGCACTTCATTTAAAAACATGTTCATTCTGTTTTAATTATTTAGAAAAAAATATATAAATATATCTTGACACAATATATCGAGAGGTGATATAGTGATAGCATGATATATCACAGAGCGATACATTGAGACTTGATACATTACGTTATGATACATTGAGGTTTGATGCATTGGGGCATAATACATTGAGGATTGGTATATTGCGAGATGATATAAAAATTAACGAGGTAGATGATTATGGATAAAAATATTAGGTCATATTTGCCTATGACAGAAACAGCCTTTTACATCCTGTTATCATTAATAAAGCCCAAACATGGTTACGGAATTATATTGCATGTCAGGGAAATTACAAAAGATAGAATAACTCTTGGAGCAGGTACTATATATGGTACCCTCACTAAGTTTGAAAAGGATGGGCTTATTGAATCAGCTGGGGAGGAAGACAGAAGAAAGCTATATCAATTGACTGAAACCGGCAAGCAATTGCTGATGGTTGAAATTGACAGAATAGAAGAATTGTATAATAATGGTAATGGTGTAAGGGGTGAGTTACATGATTAAGGTTACTAAATGGTGGTGGGCCTGGGAACACGAAAAAATAGAAAAGTGGCTTGAGGAGATGGAGAATAGTGGCTTAAGATTGGTTGATATAGCTTGGGATGGTATTAGATTTTCATTTGAGAAAGCAAAACCCAGAAAGACAAAATTTTGCGTTGATTATCAAACAAAGCTTACACCCCAATATATTGCCCTTGTTAGAGATGATGGCTGGGATATATATAAAGTCGGCTTTGGATGGTATATACTCCGAAAAGAGTACGAGGATGAGGAACCAATTTTTTACAATGACTTTGAACCATTGATTCAAAGAAATAAAACGATTGCTAAGGTATTACTTTTTGCTGGGTTACCTTGTTTAGTATATTGGATAGTATATACATTGTTTTTAATAGAGTATGAAGAGTTTTACTTCATTCCGCTTGCATGCATTTTTATGGCACTATTATTAGCCTATTACGCATATTTATTGGTAATGCTCTATCTACAGATTAATAAATTTAAAAATAAAAATAATTAAGAGGTGAAAACATGGGGTTAGAAGTAAAAGGAATCTCCAAATATTATGGAGAGAAAAAGGTAGTTAATGATTTGAGTTTTGAGGTTCTAAAACCAGGAGTTTTTGGGCTTTTGGGAACTAATGGAGCAGGCAAAACCACAACGATAAGAATGATTCTAAATGTCATTAACAAGGATAGTGGAGAAATATATTGGAATGGTGACAAAATCTCAAAGCATAAGCTTTTGTTTGGATATTTACCAGAGGAAAGAGGATTATATCCAAAGATTAAGGTATCGGAGCAACTTATGTATTTTGCAAGGCTAAGGGGTGTTAGTAAGGATACTGCAAAAAAGAATATTAAGTATTGGTTAAGCAGGTTAGATGCTTTGCAATATGAGAATATGAATGCAGAAAAGCTTTCCAAGGGTAATCAGCAGAAGATACAGCTTATTGCCGCGTTGATACATGATCCAGAGTTAATTTTTTTGGACGAACCATTTAGCGGTCTTGATCCAGTAAATACAGACTTATTTAAGAGTGTGGTATATGAATTGGTGGAAAAGAATAAATACATTATAATGTCAAGTCATCAAATGAACGCAGTAGAAGAATTCTGTAGAGATATTGTGCTTTTAAAGGCGGGAAATGCTATCCTCAATGGAAATCTTAGAGATATCAAAGCTAGCTATGGAAGAACAAATCTGGAGGTGAAATGCCAGGGTGAGATAGTGACGTTTGCTCAGGAACTAGGAATAAAGAAGATTACTCAATCCGCGGCGGGCTACGAGTTTAAGATATCTGATGATAAGCAGGGCTACAGCCTTCTTCAGAAGATCCTTGATGAGGGGTTATCGCTAGACAAGTTTGAAATCAGAGAGCCCTCCTTACATGAAATTTTTATTGAGAAGGTTGGTACATATAATGAAGAAAACGATATGAACAGTGCAGAAAGGAAGGTAACTAAATAATGAAAGAATTTTTAGAGGTCTTTAAATATACCTTCAGTGAGAATATAAAAAAGAAAGCATTTATAATTTCAACAATTGTTATACTTATAATTGTATTAGGTGCTATAATAATTTCTTCACTGATAATGAACCCTAGTAAGGACATAGGTGCGCAGGGACAAGGTGCACAGGGTGAATATAGTGGGGAAAAGGACGTGATTTATTTTGTAGATAACAGCGGTTACTACAAGGATAGTTTATCTGCTATAGAACAATCACTAAAAGAGTACAGCATAAAGATAGAGTTAGCTGGCAATATTGAAAAGCTAAAGAATGATATCAAGGAGAATGGAAACAGCTCATTAATGATTATTAATGATAAAGATGGCCTCCCTGTTTTTGACTATTTTGTTAAGCAGTATGGAAATGGCCCCAATCCTTCAACTTTAATTGATATATTGAAAAAGCAATTTACAAAAGACCTTTTGACAAAAGAAAATGTGTCCGACACCATAAGTGCAAAAGTGTTAACGGATTTTAGTATTAACACCAACGAGTTAGGAAAGAATAAGTGGGGCGGGTATTTTGCAAGTATATTAATAGTATTTGCTCTGTTTTTTGCAATATATTTTTATGGATATAGTGTATCAATGTCGGTTGCCTCAGAAAAAACCTCAAGGGTAATGGAGGTACTTGTTACTTCGGTAAAGCCATCTAGAATAATCTTAGGAAAGGTAGCAGGCACGGGATGCCTTGGTCTGCTGCAATTAATACTGATATTAGCAACGGGTATAGGTACTTTCAAGGTGTTTTACCCCGGTAATTTATCAATTGGTGGAATGACTATAGATTTTAGTGCCATTTCTCCTTTGGCAATTGTGTTGATGGTTGTTTATTTTGTTCTGGGATATTTCTTATATGCTATGATGTATGCTGTTGTTGGTGCAACTGTAAGTAAGGCAGAGGACGTTAATTCTGCAATAATGCCATTGTCACTCGTTTCAATACTAGCATTCTACTTTGCATATGGAACCTTTGCAATTCCGAATAGTTTACTGGCAAAAGCAGCATCCCTTATTCCCTTTACTGCTGCATTCTCAATGCCAGCAAGATTGGTTTCAACCGACATAGCGGCATGGGAGGTTATTGCTTCGCTAGGAATACTGGCCATTACACTAGCAATAATTAGCATGGTCAGCATAAAGCTTTACTCATTAGCTATATTGCATTATGGGAATAGACTCAAGCTTTCAAAACTTTTTAAGCTTTCAAAGTCCAATTAGTTATAAAATCCTTCCTAAATGTACGTAAAAGCACCTAAAAGTACTGAAAATGATATAATTTGCCATACATGTCAGTTGACTACATATTATTATTATCTTAATATAAAAGAAAAACCCTATGTGAGGTCATTGATAATGCTATATCCAATGAAATTTGTGCCAGTTTATAAGGACTATATCTGGGGTGGGCGCTACTTTGAAAAACTTGGACGACAGCTACCAGATGGGAAGGTGGCGGAAAGTTGGGAAGTATCCTGCCATAAAAATGGTGTCAATATCGTAGCAAATGGCGAATTAAAGGGCAAGACTCTGTTGGACGTTATAGCTATGGATAGCAAGAGCATATTAGGTACCCGCTTTAATTCAGATTGTAAGGAAGTACCGCTTCTAATAAAGTTGATTGATGCAAATGATAGGCTCTCTGTTCAAGTTCATCCTGATGATAGTTATGCAGCTGTATTTGAAGGTGGACTTGGTAAAAATGAGATGTGGTACATAGTAGATGCAAAGCCAGGGGCAAAGTTGGTTGCAGGGCTAAAGCCGGGAGTTACAAAGGAAGCGTTTGAACTTGCAACCAAGGAAAATCGAATTGAGGAATGCCTCAACGAGATTGAGGTTAAACGCGGTGATGTTATTTTTATTCCGGCTGGTTTAATACATTCAATTGGAGAGGGAATAGTAATAGTAGAAATTCAGCAGATTTCTGATACTACTTATAGGGTGTTTGACTATAATAGGGTGTACGGTAATGGAGTAGAGAGACCTCTTCAGATTGATAAAGCACTAGATGTTATTGATTTTAAGCCTTCCAATAGGTCTGAAAAGTACAAGGGAATCACCGTAAAACACAGCTGCGCTTTGACAAAGACGTACATGCTTGCAAACAGATACTTTAGCTGCGAAAGGTATGATGCAAACGGAGAATTCAGTGAAGCTACTGATGGAAGCAAATTCTACATATACATATTTCTTGAGGGCAGTGGAAGCATAAAATCAGGAGAAATATCGCTTACCTTTAATGCGGGTGAAACTATTTTTATTCCTGCGGCATTAGGTGAGTATACTTTTGATGGTTGTTTTACTGCACTTAAAACCTATGTTCCAGACCTTATAAATGATATTGTAGAGAAGATGAGGGCGGCAGGCTGCTCTGATGTGGACATTTTTTCAGTTCTAAAATAAAATAATACTGCCATTAGGTTGCTGAACACATGCATTTATGTATAGCATTAGTGTTCAGCAGCCTTTTTTTAGAATATAGAAATTTATAAGTTTTAGAGTGTTACAGAAGTGTTGGTAATGCTGAGATTGAATGTTTGCCTAGAAAATCCTAGAAGAATAAATTTTCTTGTCCTTAAGCAAGAGGCATTTGAAAAAAAATTAATAATGGTTTAATATTTAAGCTATGGTTAATATTTAAGTTTAATAATTGATTAGTAAGAAGAAACTTTTTTGACAATTTAGGAGTGTTAATGCAGAATAAATCGGATTCTTTATTTAATATAAAACATTTAGATGAATATGCAAGGCATAGTAATACCCTTAATAGTATCAATAGCCTTGCAAAGTTAATTGTTACAGTATTCTATGTTGTAATCCTGGCATCGTTTAGCAGGTATCAAGTAATAGCTCTTCTTCCATTTATGCTTTTGCCAGTATTAGCTGTTAGTATTGGTGAACTTCCTGTTACTTTAGTAATCAAAAGGATTTTATTTTTTGAACCTTTTATTATCATAGCAGCTATACTAAATCCATTATTAGATAGACAGCTAATACATATTAATGGTCTGGTAATAGCAGCAGGATGGTTAACTTTTATTTCGCTGGTTATAAAAGGTACACTTATGATTAGTGTAGGTATAATTTTGATTGCATCAACGGGGATAGATGGCATAGCTAGTGCATTGAGGAGTTTAAGAATTCCATCCATTTTTATAACGGTTGTTGTTCTTATTTATCGATATTTTTATGTACTTATGGAGGAAGCATCAAATATGGTTAAGGCTCATTCTATGAGAAAAACCAATGGGAAAGGTATTGAACTTAAGGTGTTCTCAACCATGATGGGGCAGCTGCTCCTACGAACCTTTTCACGGGCACAGAGGATATATTATGCTATGATTCTCAGGGGCTATAAAGGTGAAGGCTTTATTAGTAGAAATGCTAAATTTGGTTTTAAGGACATTATATTTGTTCTTTTCACTTGCGGCTTTTTTGCACTTGCGAGGATTTACAATATTCCGTTGCTAATTGGAGATTTATTCTATATTTTAGCTAATTTGATATAAAGGAGAACAATATGAGCCATCATAAGATAGAGCTTTCTCAGGTAAGTTATACTTATCCTGATGGTAATAGGGCCATTGATGAAATATCATTTCTTATAGGACACGGTGAGGCTATAGGAATAGTTGGGGCTAATGGAGCAGGAAAATCAACTCTTTTATCCATCCTTACGGGGATTGTTTTTCCTCAGCAAGGCGTTGTTAGAATTGGTGATATTCCAGTTACAAAAAAAACCCTCAGTGAAATAAGGCGTAGTATAGGAATGACATTTCAAGACCCCGATGACCAGCTTTTTATGACTACAGTATATGACGATGTGGCCTTTGGCCCTAGAAATCTTATGCTTGATGAAAGTGAAGTAAAGAAAAGAGTAGATGAAGCACTCACAGAGGTGGGGATGCAGAATATAGCAAACAGGCCATCCTACAGGCTCTCAGGTGGTGAAAAGAGGCTTGTTTCTATTGCAACAACAACTGCCATGAAACCGGACATTCTAATTATGGATGAACCCTCTGCCTCACTTGACCCTAAGGCGAGAAGACGATTGATGTATATTTTAAAAGGCTTCAGTCACACAAAGATAATTACAAGCCATGATTTGGATATGATTTTGGAAATATGTGAAAGAACAATAGTGCTTAAAAATGGCAGAATTGCAGCAGACGGAAAAACTGCTGAAATACTCACAAATGCTAGTCTAATGGAGGAATGTGGACTAGAAGCCCCATTATCCATCAATAATTGCCCTATTTGTGGTTCAAACAAGCTACCCTTAAAATAACTTTTATGCTAAAATTTCTATCGGGCATTAAGTAATAATACCTGGTTAATGGGGTCATATTATTAAAATGAAAAAAAATTACTACTATATTATTTACAAATTAGCTGGCTTTATTGATAAGTTTAGGCCTTCATGGTCTATTAAACTGTATAACAGAATACTTACTGCTTGCGACTCAAACAAGCATTCTATACCCAGAGAAGAGGTTCTATTGGATATTGCTTTTTCATTGGATTCCATGGGTAGACAAGAGGAGGCATTGGAAACCTATCAGAAAATTCTAGATATTGACGCAAATATTGCTCGGGCATATTATGGTATGGCTATTATTTACGACGATAAAAAGAACTATGAGCAGGCGATACCACTGTATGGAAAGGCATTTGCCATAGATGATAGCTTTGAAAGTGCATGCTTCTTTTTGGCAAATGCTTATGATGAGACAGGAGAAAAGGCGCTCGCGGCACAGTATTACGAACGTACTTCTGAAATAAACCCCCACAATTTTTGGGCTTATAACAATGTTGCTGCCGTTTATGAGGACTTAGGTCAATATGATAAGGCATTGAACGCGATACGAAAAGCTTTGGCAATTCAACCGGGACACTATAAGGCTCTATTTAATGCTGGAGTTATAATGAATAGGCTTGGTTATACTAACAAGGCAGCTGATTATTATCAAAAATCCATCAGTGCAAATCCGAGTTATTCTTACTGCTACTTAAATTATTCTTTAATATTTGCTGAAAAAGGTGAGTATCAAAAAGCAGTGGAGATATTGACTCAGGGAATAAAAATATGCCCCTCTGCCTCTTTTCTTTACTATAATAGGGCATGTTTTTTTATGCATATAGAGGAAGCTTACAAGAAAGCGTTATGTGACTTGAAAAAGGCATGTTCTCTTTGTGCTGAACTTGTAGAATACATGAAAAGGGATTCTGAACTGGATCCTCTTAGGTCCATGAAAGAATACATGATTACTTTTGGTTGATGAATAAAACACACATGGAAATGGTTTATTCACAATACATGTATTAACTGCTAAACGTAGCACAAATAATAAAAATAAATAGTAATACGAAGATAGATTTAGAACACAAATATACACAGTGATAATTTATATAAACATATGAATTACATAAGATGAGGTTAAATATGAGTGAAAAGAATAGATTATTTGCACCAGAGGAAATAGCAAGACAGACGGTTGAAAATGGGGTAAAAAAAGCTAATTCCAGCTTTATAAAGCTATTAGTACTTGGCATACTGGCAGGGGCATTTATTGCATTTGCTGCTGAGGGCTCAAATGCCGCTATATATGGGATGAATAACCTAGGCTTAGGGAAAGCACTAGCTGGAGCTTTATTCGCAACAGGTTTAATGCTTGTAATAATCGCGGGTGGCGAGCTGTTCACAGGTAATACTCTGATGGTGTGCGCGCTGGCTGAGAGAAAGATAAAATTGAGAGGGCTTTTAAAGAATTGGGTTGCTGTATATATCGGAAACTTTGTTGGCGCTTTAACAATAGTGCTTCTTATATATTTTTCAGGACAGCTTGGTTTTTCACATGACTTATTAGGAGCATTCACCATAAAGACAGCGGCATACAAAACTTCTCTGACCTTTATTAATGCTTTTTCAATGGGAATTCTATGTAACTGGCTGGTAACACTGGCTGTTTGGATGGCTTATGGAACAAAAGATATGATGGGAAGACTATTTGCAATTTTCTTTCCAATTTGGTTATTTATCACATCAGGCTTTGAGCACAGTGTTGCAAATATGTATTATATTCCTATGGGTATTCTGGCAAAAGGTAATGCGGATATGGTTTCTCAGGCCATGTCCTTAGGAGCAACTGCTTCACAAATTGAGGGGCTTAATTGGGGCAACTTTTTTGTAGGGAACTTACTACCTGTCACATTAGGAAACATAGTTGGCGGGGTTTTATTTACAGGATTGGCTTATTGGTTTGTTTACATTAACAGAAAAGAAGCTACTAAAAACTAGTGTATTATTGTTTCCAATTTTCATAACGCAACAAAAAATAAGCTAGTAAAAACTAGCTTCTTTTTGCTTCCGTTTCTTCATACCGTTTGTTTCTATAATATAACAATATATCTGTTGATACCATTAAAAGGTTAATTATGTACAGAATCATGACGATATCACGACTGTAGAGAATTTTATGTGTTATTCCACACAGATATCCAAAAACAACAATATACAGAAACATAACGCTTTTCCCTGCTGTTTTTTTTGAGGTATAAGATTTATATATCTGTACCGGCCAAGCTGCACCAAAACTGAGTAGCATCAATGCTTCAAATATACTCAAGCTGATTATCCCCTTTGCGATTAATTATATGGACTTAATAGTTCGTTCACTAAATAAGCCATAAAACTAATTATACCTCAGGTAATCTATAAAGCAATATCAAGGACAAAAGTTCTTAAAGAACTGAGTAGTTGAAATACCGTGCGGTCTATTCTTTCTTTTTAGCTGGTAAAGAGACTCAGTATCTCCAACCTTGAGCTTGTTTACTCCCTCATAGCAGGATAGAGATGCTTTGAAGCCCATATCCTTTAGTATGGCTTCCGACTCCTTGCTAATAAAACCAAATGGATAGGTAAAAGTATTAGGCGTTATTCCAGTAGCTAAAGTTATTTTCTGCTGAAGCTTGCTTATATCTGAATTGAGTACCATTTTGTACTGCTCTAGCGATTCACCTCGTTTTCTTTTAGTCCCCAGACGCACACCTGTTGAGTGCATGTTATAAGTGTGATTCTGTATCTCAAAATAGCCTGAGTCGGTTATTTCTTTAAGCTGATCCCATGAAATATGAGCATAATTTAGATTGGTACTTGGGTGTATGGAGTAATCTTCAGAATATTTTCCTACTATTGAGATTACAGCTTTCATCTTGTATTTCTCCAGAAGAGGTCTGCCATAAGCATAATTATTGTAGAGTCCATCATCAAACGTGATTATTACTGGTTTTGCAGGCAAGGGACTTCCGGTATATACATAGTCTATAAGTTCAGTCATGTTGATAGCACTATAGCCCCTGTCGCTTAAGTATTTTAGGTCATTTTCAAGTTCAGTAGGGGTTATTACATACTTTCCGAGGTTAGCCGATTGCTTTAGCACGCTATGGTACATTATTATTGGAACAGCAACCTCATCGTTTGATTTTTCAAGTTGTTGCTCAGTAAATGCAGTTATGGGAGAATATGCTATCAGAGCAGATGATAGTGAAAGTATAAAAAGTATAGTTACCACCAATGATATATACTTGATTGTCCTTCTATTTATCAATATTATTTTCATATCAATCATCTCCTAGGCTAATACTGCTAGGAGTCGAAGGCTCAAGCAGTTCGAAGTTTCTGTAATAATCTCTTGTCTCCTCATCTTTTACTACAGCTGAACGGTTCTTCTGCAATAGGTTTACTATGTTATATACATCAATCCATATCTCGTTATTACTTTCCTTTTGAGACTCATCAAATATTAGCTGCATTCCAAAATGCAAATGAGGAGTGGTAATATTATTTACGTTTTCGCGAGTACTGTACCCTGTCATACCCAAATAGCCTATTACATCGCCTGCCTTTACCGTTTTTCCAACGTATAAATCAGAATGAAAAGGCTTATCCTTTCTCAGATGTGCATAGTAATAGTAGCGTTTATTATCGAAGCTCCTGATACCAATTCTCCAACCGCCATACATATTCCAACCCATTGCTTCCACGCGTCCTGACTCAACAGCTACTATCGGTGTGCCGATATTACCCATCAAATCATTTCCAAGGTGCTTTCTTGCATAGCCGAAGGAACGTCCGTCTCCAAAGTCATCATAGTGGCTGAAACCATAACCCTTTGCAATAGGGGAAAAAACTTTGAGCCCGTATTTTTTAACCCAAATTTTATTTTCACTATTTTCGGGGTCCTTTTCTTGAACCTCATATTCCCCCAAGAAGTTTCCAAGTATTGCGGAGTAGGCCTCGAAATAATACTTATAATACTTTGAATCCTTCATAATCTGCTCTATTGTTTCCCCATTTTTGATTCGAGCTGCTATTTTATCGAGGTCTTTAGATTTATACTTTTTAAAATCTCCACCATATTTGGTACCAAGATAAGAGAGTAATTCTATCCAGTTCAAATGGACTTGTTGGTTATAGGTTTTAATATCCATGGACATAGCTTTTTCCATTGCGGGATAGGTTACATTGAATTCTACCCATTTTATATAGCGTTTATCGCTGCTAACTGTAATGCTTTCTGTATTGTATAATTTATAAATACCAAATGAAGCGGCGACTATAATGCAACCACTCAAAACAGATAGGGCTATTATTAATATTTTCTTATGTCTCGTTATCCAACTAATCAATTGTATCCATCCTTTCATGAATAATTACTCTATGTTAATTTATTGGGTCCAATACTAAATTTGCTAAGTTATACAGGCTGTATTATTAATTACCAACAACCTACAATAAAATTTATGCCAAATAATGTAGGTTTAGACTTTTAGTAGGACAAAGATAAATAAATATCCATTGAGCTTTAATATTCATTTAAATTGAAAAAATAAAAATCTATCAAAATATCAAATTAGTGCTTTACTTTGTTAAAGTTATGAAGTAAAATACCTATGAGGAATTGATGTATACATAAAACTATAGAGAAAAATTAATTATTTGTTTTGAAGGGAAGGATTTATTATGAAAAAGGGATTATTAAAGGGTCTAGCAATAGCTTTAGCACTAACATTTGTACTTGGAGGTTGCGGAACATCAGGTTCGTCCGATAATACAGCAGCAAGTTCAGCTGGTAGTACAGCGTCTGATGCTGCAAAGGATTCCCAAACTAGCGATAAATCATGGGATAAGGTTAAGGAAAAGGGAGAATTCGTGCTTGGGCTTGATGAAAATTTCCCACCAATGGGCTTTAAAGATGATAATGGAGAAATAGTAGGTTATGACATTGACCTCGCAACGGAGGTTTGTTCACGTTTGGGTGTTGCCCTAAACATTCAGCCAATTAACTGGGATGCAAAGGATGTTGAGCTTAACACCGGTAACATAGATTGTATCTGGAACGGTTTTACTATTAAAGAAGATAGAAAGAAGACTATACTCTTTACCGAGCCATACATGGATAATCAGCAGGTACTAGTAGTAAAGGGTGATTCTCCTTATAATACAATTGATGATTTGAAAGGCAAGAAGGTTTCCTTACAAGCGGGTTCAAGTGCTGCCGACGCTCTTAACAGCAGAGCAGATTTCAAAGGTACCCTTAAGGAAGTTGCTGAATTGAAGGATAACGCACTTTGCCTAATGGATTTAGAAACAGGTGCTACAGATGCAGTTGTAATGGATGAAATAGTGGCAAGATACTATATCCAGATGAAGAAGGATAACTACAAGGTGCTTGACGGATTAGCTTCAGAACAATACGGAATTGGTTTTAGAATCAATGATGTGGCATTGATGAACAAGGTTCAGGACACTCTTAAGGAAATGGCTAAGGACGGAACCATAAAGACAATTTCCGAAAAGTGGTTTGGTAAAGATATTTCAACTATAAAATAATAGAAGAGAGATGTTCGTCTGTTTTATTATGCTAATCATTACTGAGGCTGATACCACAAGGTATTGGCCTATGTTATTTTTTATTGAATTTTGTCACAATACAGAATAGTTGTGTTATAATTCATATTTGTATGAGGACCTAAAGAGGGGGAGTTTGTTTTGGCTTTTTTCTTGATGCTTGTAAAGGGAATGGTGGTTACCCTAGAAATTTTTCTGCTCACATTGATTTTTTCAATTCCTTTAGGAATGTTGGTTTCATTTGGCAGAAAATCTAAAATAGCACCGTTAAGGTGGCTTATAGGTGTATACATATCTATAATGAGGGGAACACCACTGATATTACAGCTAGTTGTTGTTTTCTATGGCCCTTACTATGTTTTTGGACCTGATGCAATGATGGCGAGGTTTATGGCGGCTGTTGTTGCCTTTACCCTAAACTATGCTGCTTACTTTTGTGAGATTTTCAGAGGTGGGATTGAATCAATACCAAAGGGGCAGTATGAAGCTGGTGAAGTTCTAGGCTTTACAAAAGGGCAGACTTTTTTCAGAATAATACTTCCACAGGTTATAAAGAGAATACTACCTCCAATCAGTAATGAGGTTATTACGCTTGTAAAAGATACAGCACTTGTACAGATAATAGGGGTTGCTGAAATATTCAGGGCAGCGTTTAATGAATCCAGCAGATTGGGAGCCATCGCACCATTGTTTTGGGCAGGCTTGTTCTACTATGTTATGAACCTGATAGTTGCCCAGCTTTTTGCAATTGCAGAGAAAAAGCTGAATTATTATAGATAAAGGGAAGTGTTTAATATGGATATGATTAGGGCATCAAACATTTACAAGAGTTTTGATGGAAATACCGTACTTGATGGCATATCGATAAATGTTCATAAGGGTGAAGTTGTTGCAATAATTGGTCCATCGGGCTCGGGCAAAAGTACATTGCTCAGGTGTATCAATTTGCTTGAAAAAATTGATAGCGGTGAAATAGTAGTAGAGGAAGAAACAATGGTAACTACCGTTAATGATAAGGCGGTTTATGCGGATAAAAATGAACTTAGAAAGATAAGGCTCAAGGTGGGGCTGGTTTTCCAGAACTTTAACCTATTTCCCCATTTTAGCGTCCTTAGAAATATAATGGAAGCCCCTATGCATGTCGAAAAGGTATCAAAGCAAGCCGCTGAAGAGACTGCAAAAGCGCTTTTGGCCAAAATGGGATTAGAGGATAAGGCCAATGCTTATCCTTATCAGCTCTCTGGTGGACAGCAGCAAAGAGTTGCCATAGCCAGAGCACTAGCATTAAATCCAGACGTATTATTCTTTGATGAACCTACCTCGGCACTTGACCCAGAGCTTACTATTGAAGTTATGAAGGTTATCAGAAAGTTGGCAGAAGAGCATATGACAATGGTGGTGGTTACACATGAAATGAGCTTTGCCAGGGACGTAGCAGATAGGGTAATCTTTATGGACAACGGACAGATTATTGAAGAGGGTGACCCGAAAGTAATTTTCAGCAATCCATCAAGTGAGAGAACTAAGGCATTCTTGAGTGGTTTTGCCGACAAGTAAAATTTTATTATTTGCTATGGATTAAGAGGTTGCTTTTATCAGCTTGCACTATTGATTGATGATTTTATTAATTGAATTTTAAGAAATTATATATCCAAATCCTGTATGATACCTTCTATTTCATGCAGGATTTTTCATATTTCTATTTAATTTTACATTTTAATTTAACTAATTTTTATTACCTATATTGACATTATATTTAGGGTGTGATAAAACATTAATTGTTTGTTTACTGAAACTAAACAAAAAGTTTACTCAGCTAAAACAAACAGCTAAGAAGAACATAATATTAAACAAAAAGTTCATATATGTGAACAAATTGAGGTACAGATATGAATATTGGTGAAAAGATAAAACAGCTTCGTATAAAGAATGGGCTGACTCAAGAGGAACTTGCCAGCAGATGTGAGCTCTCTAAGGGTTTCATCTCTCAGTTGGAGAGGGATTTGACGTCGCCTTCTATTGCTACACTAATGGACATATTGGAATCTTTGGGTACAAATATTAAAGACTTTTTTAATGAAACTATCAATGAAAAGGTAGTTTTCAAAAAAGAAGATGTTTTTGAGAAAGAAGATAAAGAATTGGGCTTTGTTTTGCACTGGTTAGTTACCAACTCTCAGAAGAATTCAATGGAGCCTATTCTCGTTAAACTTGCACCTGATGGATGCTCAGAAATGGATGATCCTCATGACGGTGAAGAGTTTGGATATGTACTAGCAGGTAGCATTAATGTTTTACTGGGGGCTCAAAAGTTTAAGGTTAAAAAAGGCGAAAGCTTCTACTTTAAACCATCAGTCACTCACAGAATTTCTAATGCTTCCAAAAGTGAAGCAGTGGTGCTATGGATATCGTCACCACCAAGCTTTTAGAAATTGAAAAAAGTTGTGTAAAATAGTTCAAAATACAGATAATAACTATTAATAATTAGTCCAAATTGATAACGGAGGGGCAAGAATGAAAGACAGCCAACAACTCATTCTGCTGAAGGATATCAGCAAGAGCTTTGATGATAGTCAAGTACTAGATAATATAAATTTATATGTATTGAAAAATGAATTTGTTACGTTTTTAGGTCCAAGTGGCTGTGGAAAAACAACTACCCTCAGGATTATAGGCGGTTTTGAAACGCCTGATAGCGGAGATGTGTTTTTTGATGGAGTGAGGATAAATAATCTACCTCCGTATCAGAGAAAAGTTAATACGGTTTTTCAAAAGTATGCCCTTTTTCCTCATATGAATGTATATGAGAACATAGCATTCGGACTCAAGATCAAGAAAATGGATAAAGCCACCATTACAAAAAAGGTGGACGAAATACTTGAGCTTGTTAACCTGAAAGGTTTCCAAAGACGTTCGGTTGAACAGCTTTCGGGAGGGCAGCAGCAGAGAGTAGCAATCGCAAGGGCTTTAGTAAATGAACCGGAGGTATTGCTGCTGGACGAACCGCTGGGTGCTTTGGATTTAAAATTAAGAAAAGAGATGCAGATAGAGCTTAAAAACATACATAAGCGAACAGGTATCACCTTCGTGTATGTTACACATGACCAGGAAGAAGCACTTACCATGTCTGACACTATTGTTGTCATGAATGAAGGTAAGATTCAGCAGATTGGCACGCCCGAGATGATCTATAATGAGCCAAAGAATGCTTTTGTAGCAGCTTTTATAGGCGAAAGTAATATTATTAGTGGCAGAATGTTACAGGACTACTCAGTTGAGTTTGCAAACCATACCTTTGAATGTGTTGATAAAGGCTTTGCTATTAATGAAGAAATAGATGCAGTAATCAGGCCGGAGGACATTTACCTAGTAAATCATGGCACAGGAATGATAACTGGCACTGTTAAATCAGTAACCTTTAAAGGCGTACATTATGAAATGCAGGTACAGACAGACTCCTTCCTCTGGACTATTCATAGTACAGCAATGTCGCAGGTTGGTAGTTTGGTGGACCTTATTATTAAACCAAACGATATTCATATTATGAAAAAGGCGGGTATGAAATGAACAAGAAATGGGTGTCATATCCATACCTAGTATGGATGGTAATTTTTATAGTGGTGCCGTCTTTGCTTATTCTGTTTTATGCCTTTACCATTCAGGACGAACAGGGAATCAGATTTACACTGGAAAATTTTGCCCGCTTTTGTGACCCGATATTTTTTTCAGTACTGTTAAAATCCTTAGGACTGGCACTTTTAAGTACAGCAGTGTGCCTCATAATAGGTTATCCTGTGGCAATGATACTTGCGAGCAAGGAGTTTAGCAAGAAATCAATTTTTGCACTGCTTTTTATTATCCCGATGTGGATGAACTTTCTATTAAGAACATACGCTTGGCTTACGCTGTTGGAGAGAAACGGAATTATAAACTCCATTTTGTCATTCTTCAATTTGCCCAAGCTAAACATTCTATATACTGATGCTGCAGTAGTGCTTGGTATGGTATACAACTTTTTACCTTTCATGATTTTACCAATATATACGGTACTCATGAAGATTGATAATAAGTTGATTGAGGCTTCTCAGGATTTGGGAGGCAATACAATTACTACGTTCAGGAGGATTACCCTACCACTTAGTTTTCCAGGTGTAATGTCTGGAATTACCATGGTTTTTATGCCTGCTGTTACTACGTTTGTAATATCAAAGTTGCTTGGTGGAGGGCAGTATACACTCATAGGTAACCTTATAGAAAGACAGTTCCTAAATATTGGGGATTGGAGCTTTGGCTCAGCAATATCTATCATAATGATGATATTTATTTTAATTTCTATCGGAATTATGTCCAAATTTGATGAAGATAAGGGAGGGGGAGCAGGCTTATGGTAAAAAGGCTACTTACTAAAACATACCTAGGTATTGTTTTGCTATTTTTGTACCTACCCATTTTTGTAATGGTAATCTTCTCCTTTAATCAGTCTAAATCAAGGGGACACTGGACAGGATTTACACTTGATTGGTACAAGGAATTGTTTAACAATGCTCAGATAATGCAGGCACTCAAAAATACACTTTTAATAGCGTTGCTGTCCTCTATTATCGCCGTCATCATCGGAACACTTGCGGCAATAGGCATTCATAATATGAAAAAATGGCGTAAAACAATGGTTATAAACCTGACCTATCTTCCGGTTTTAAACCCTGATATAGTAACAGGTGTTTCACTTATGATTTTGTTTGTTTTTATAGGAACACTAATCAATTTTAAACTGGGCTTTATGACAATGCTGTTGGCGCACATAACATTTAATATACCTTATGTTATTTTGTCAGTATTACCAAAGCTAAAACAGATGAACAAACACCTATACGAAGCTGCGTTAGATTTAGGCTCAACTCCATTTATGGCATTAATAAAGGTTATTCTTCCAGAGATTATGCCTGGTATTGTATCAGGCTTTTTGCTGGCACTAACACTTTCAATAGATGATTTTGTAATAAGTTATTTTACTACTGGCTCAGGGGTTTCTAACCTTTCTATATATATCTACTCAGTAGCTAGAACCGGTGTGAAACCAACCATTAACGCTCTATCTACGTTAATGTTCTCAGCTGTGTTACTGCTTTTGATAATAATTAATATTAGAAGCTCAAGGGAAGAGAAAAGAAAGCATCAAATGCTTAAGCAATATAAATGATATACTTATGCCATGGGGCGGAAAGGGTTAAATCAATGAAAAGGTTTTTATCTGTTATTTTGATGGTAGTGCTTCTTATTTCTGTTGGTACTAGTCTTACAGGGTGTGGTGCAGCTTCCTCAGACGAAAAGGTAACAATAAAGGTTTATAACTGGGGAGATTACATTGCCGATGGAGTAGTTAAGGAATTTGAGAAAAAGTATAATATCAAGGTCATATATGATGTCTTCGCAACAAATGAAGATATGTATGTAAAGATAAAGGCAGGGGGAAGCGATTATGATGTTACCATTCCTTCTGATTATATGATAAAGAAGATGATAAATGAGGGCTTGATACAAAAACTAGATTTCAATAATATACCTAACTATAAGTATATTGATGAAAAGTTTAAAAATCTTGCTTTTGACCCGAACAATGAGTATTCAGTTCCTTACATGTGGGGAACAGTAGGTATTATATACAATAAGACCATGGTTAAGGAGCCTGTTGATAGCTGGAATATACTTTGGGATAAAAAGTATGACAAGCAAATACTAATGCTAGATAGCCAGAGAGATTCCATCGGTATTACCCTCAAAAAGCTTGGATATTCACTTAACACAAAGGATGTTAATGAGTTGAATCAAGCAAGGGACGAGCTTATTAAACAGAAGGATATAGTGCTTGCATACGTTGGTGATGAAGTAAAGGATAAGATGATTCTCGGAGAGGCTGCAATGGCAGTGGTTTGGTCTGGGGATGCAGTTTATATGAAGAAGGAAAACCCTGATTTGGAATATGTAATTCCAAAGGAAGGCTCAAACCTCTGGTTTGATTCAATGGTTGTACCTTCAACTGCAAAGCACAAGAAGGAAGCAGAGTTGTTCATAAATTATATGTGCGATACACAGGTTGCTTTACAGAACACTGATTTTATAGGATACTCAACTCCTCATGTAGAAACAAAGAAGCTGGTGTCTCCTGATTTGCTAAAAGACGTAGCAGCATACCCATCAGATGAACAGCTGAAGGGCTGTGAGGTATTCGAAGACTTGGCTGGTTCATTGAAGGAATACGATAGAATTTGGACTGAAATTACTGCAAAGTAATTCCACTTACAAGTTGAAACTAAGCATATAGTTATCTAACCTCCAATAGGGCAGAAACTATGTAAGAGCACCTAATATTATAATAGATTATGGCTAATGTAATCTTTTATAATATTAGGTGCTTTTTAGTTGTTTGTACTACTTAAGCTGTTTTATGAGTAAAATAATCGCCACATCAGCATACAAAATCATTAGAAATAATTTACATATACAGTAATGTGTTGTAATATTATATTTATAACTGACTATTCAGTACTAAATTGATATTTGACTAAAACAATATTGACTTGGAGGTTAGAAATGAATAATCCGAATGCAAGGGATAGAATTCTTCAAGCAGCGCTGGAATGTTTTGCAGCTAAGAGCTATGAAGGAGCAAGGATGGATGAAATAGCAAAAACGGCACAAATTCCAAAATCATTGATATATTATCACTTTAAAAGTAAGGAAGAAATTTTTAATACACTTATTAACAACTTTGTGGAGGAATACAGCCAGATTATTCACCAGATTGATGAAAATGATACTGAGAAGTCTCAAAGACTCCAAGAAAGAGTTAAAACTATATATTATGATTTTGGTAAAAGAAATGAGGATCTTGTACGTATTATTTTTATTGACTGCTTAAAAAAGAATAGTAATGGTAGTGCAATATTTAAACTGCTGGACGCCCTTTTTAGTAAAGTAGCTGTTAATACAGACAAACAACAGCAGAGGAAAAGAATGGTTGCGGAGTTTTTTACAAGTATAATACCTAGCTATGCATATATTTGCTTTGGTGATGCTTTCTGTAAGTACTATAACCTTGAGAAAGAAGAGTTTAATAAATATTATTTGGAGGCATATAACCTTACACATGGGTTATATCATGATTATATTGGAAAGGGTGAAGTAAAGTGAGTCAAAGTATTAAAAGAATTGATTTAGGCGGTGTGAATAGTTACATCATTGAGAAAAATGGGAATTATATGTTGGTGGATGCGGGGGGCCCAATGTTTTTTGATAAAGGGTTCAACAATAGAGAAGAATGCCTAGCCAGCAAACTTGATGAATTAGGAATAAATAGCCAAAACTTGAAGCTAATGATATTAACTCATGGGGATTTAGACCATGTATATAATGTAAGTCACTTAAGAGAAAAATATAGAGCACCGGTAGCTATGCACAGCGGAGATTTGGGGCTTGTTGGGGAGCCTAAAGTTGATAATGTAATGAGTAACTGCAAATACTCAAGCGTAGTATACAAAGTCCTGTTTCGCTTAATCAGGGGTAAGTTAAAAAAACTAGTGGAATCTCAACTCAAAGGTTATGTACCATTCCAGCCTGATATCGTACTAGAAGGTAATGAAAGTTTGGACTGTTATGGCTTTGAGGGACAGATATACCATGTTCCTGGTCATACAAAGGGGTCTATCGCTATACATACGCCACAAGGTGATTTGATCTGTGGTGATACATATGCAAATATCAAGAAGCCTGATATAAGCCCAAATGCAGAGGACTTTGATAAGCTAATTAAAAGTAGCAAATTTTTAGACACACTAAATACGTCCAATATTTATCCTGGTCATGGCAATCCATACACAAAATAATAAATAATGGAATGATAGTCTCATTATTGGATAAATTAAGGTATATACCGTTTTTCGGGGTATATACCTTAATTTTATTTATAGGAGAGATGATTTAGTATGAATAATTTAGCAGGAACACAAACATTAGAAAACCTTGCTAGGGCTTTTGCGGGAGAATCCCAAGCACGTAACCGATATACCTTTTTTGCATCGTGTGCAAAAAAGGAGGGCCATCAAGTTCTCGAAAAAGAGTTTAAGTTAATAGCGGACAACGAGCTTGCACATGCAAAGGTCTTCTATGATTTGCTACTCAAAGGTATGGGCAATAATGGTAGTGCTATAAATGTGAATATAGAAGCGGGCTATCCTTTTGAATTAGGTGATACCTTGGCAAACCTTAAAGCGTCTGAGCAGGGTGAAACTCAGGAGCATACAGAAGTATATCCAGCTTTTGCGGAGGTTGCTAAAAAAGAAGGCTTCCCAGAAATAGAGCAGAAATTCAGAATGGTTGCTAGAGTTGAGGCGGAGCATGCCAAGAAATATAACCAACTCAAGACAGATCTTGAACAGCAGAAGCTATACAAAAAGGACAAGCCCACTGTTTGGATTTGCACAAACTGCGGACATTTACATGAGGGGTTGGAAGCCCCTGAAGTGTGCCCTCTTTGCCAACACGCTAAGGGTTGGTTTGAAGAGCAGAAACAACAGTAAAAAAGAGTACTTGTACCTTCATAGAGATTAATATTTATTGAATAGAGGTTAATATTTATTCAATAAATATTTATTATTTATCCAAAGGGAATTGAACAACTTAGACTTGGTTAAATAATTAACTATATTACGTAAACAGTAGAAATTCAAAGAAATTGTTAAGTAATTAACGCTTATTGGCCAATACTATTTCTCATGATTGTTGTTTTTTTAACAAGTTAAAATTAAAATTGATATCGAGATTTGAAAAACATATAACCTACGGAGGGGACAGATATGTGGGAAAACAAAATTGATATCAATCAGGTAGTAGAAATACGAGCAAAGACAACAACTTTCTTTGGTGTTGGGGCTATTAATAAAATGGCTGATGTTGCAAAAAGCCTTAATGATATGGGTATAAAGAAGGTCTTGGTTATGACTGGAAAAAGCTCACACATCAAGACTGGAGCATGGGAGGTTACTGAGAAGGCATTAAGAGAAAACAATATTGAATATTTATTATATAGCAAGGTAACTCCAAACCCAACAACTCACCAGGTTGATGAGGCGACTGATGTTGCAAAGAAATTTGGAGCGGAAGCGGTTATTGCCATCGGTGGAGGTAGCCCAATAGATGCGGCGAAGAGCGTTGCAATTTTACTTGCTTACCCTGAAAAGAATTGCACAGAGCTATATGAGCTAAAGTTTGCTCCTTCAAAGGCAGCTCCTATTGTTACAATTAACTTAACACATGGAACAGGAACCGAGGTTGATAGATTTGCTGTTGTAAGCATTCCGGAAAAAGAGTATAAGCCAGCAATTGCTTATGATTGCATTTACCCAATATACGCTATAGATGATCCTGCTTTGATGACAAAGCTTCCACCTGAGCAGACTTTATATGTATCGGTAGATGCTATAAACCATGTTGTTGAAGCAGCAACAAGCGTAGTTGCTAATCCATTGTCCATTCTTTTGGCAAAGGAAACAATAAGACTTGTCGCAAAGTACCTACCAATAGCAATTAATGATCCAGGAAACCTCAAGGCTAGATACTACCTGTTATATGCTTCATTGATAGCGGGAACATCATTTGACAATGGACTATTACACTTCACTCATGCGCTTGAGCATCCATTAAGTGCTGTAAAGCCAGATTTGGCTCATGGACTTGGACTTGCAATGCTATTGCCGGCAGTTGTGAAAGAAATCTACCCGGCTTCAGGTGAAGTATTGGCAGAGATATTTGAACCAATCCTTCCTGGACTCAAGGGGGATGCTTCAGAGGCGGACAAAGCATTTGAAGGCTTAAGAGCATGGTTAAAGGGCATCGGTATTAAGTCACAGCTAAAGGACGAGGGCTTTGGAGAAGATGTTGTTGAAAAGCTGGTAAATCTAGCTTTTGAAACACCATCACTGGATACCCTATTAAGCATTGCGCCTGTAAAAGCAGATAAAGAATCAGTAAGAAATATTTATACAAATTCTCTATAGGTTTTAAGGAAAAAGTGGTAACCGTATATATTAATGACGGCGTGACACAGTGTCACGCCGTTTTTTTTAGGTTTCGTCGAAGGGAACCTAGGGTTCCCTAGCGAACAAGAAAATATACTGAGCAAGATAAAATAGTAAAATAAGCACTGAACGGATTGCGAAGTAAATTTTCTTGACTAATAGGATAGAATAAGCTCACATCGGAATTCTATATTATGGTAAATTACTTGTACATAAAGAAGCATATTCCTATATAATGTGTTAATGCCCCAAGAAAGACAAATAAATGCCAAACCATATGGTGATATTTGAAGCCCTTCTTGGCATATATTGCAGCACCAATAGAGTAAAAGATACCTCCTCCAAGTATCATCCAGAATAATTCCGCATTGGCCTTTCGAATAAAGAGAGGCATGAATATTACAATGCTCCAGCCCATAACCAAATATATAAACAATGATATTTTTGGAATGGATTTTCTAGAAATGGACTTGTAAAGTATACCGAAAAGAACCATTATCCACTGCACTGTCAATAACACAACAGATTGCCAACCGCCAATTACACTTACCGCTATAGGGGTATAGGTTCCGGCAATAGCAACATAAATGAATATATGGTCCAAAATCTGCATTATTCTTTTATGCTTTGTATCATGCTCCATAATGTGGTAAAAGGTTGACATCAAAAACATTAGAAATATACATATAATAAACACTGTTACGCTTGCAACGTCTACAAGGGTCCCCTCCTTATATGCTGTAATTATAGCAAATGGAAAGGAAATAAGTACTGCCAAACTGGCAACACCATGAGTTACTGAGTTTGCAAGTTCTTCTCCAAAAGAAAGTTTTAATATTTTGCTGGACATAAGCATCTCCTAAATCATTACATTTAAATTATAACTAATTTATCATTCGTTCAATTTATTTTCAAGCATATATAATAAAATTTCCAAAGTAAGTCACAATATAGATTGGGTATAAATAGCTATATGTCTTAACGATATCTATTTAAAGCAATAATTATATTTTATATAAAGCAATAGTGATAATTAATATAAAAAAATAGTGATATTTATATAAGGCAATAGTGATAATTAATATAAAGCAATAGTGGTATTTATATATATAATAGTGGTATTTATATATAAATAATGGTATTTCATATATAGCAAACTGATATTTTATGTAAGGCATAATGGTATTTTATATAAAGCATAATGATATTTATTAAATATAGTAATATTTTGTTGTTGTATTTGAAATATATATATTATATAATTATTATAACCTAGTCATAATAATAGGTAACAATTATTTCTCTTATTAGGAGGTACTATGAAAAATAAGGGTATAAAAATACAATATATTGATGGTAGAAAGACGGTTGAAGGGTTAGGGTATTACGATATAGAAGCTGTAAGTAACACTAAGGAGCTTGTTAAAAATAGTGTGAAAAAGTATGGTGATAAGGCTGCTTTTAAATACAAGGGCAGCAATAATGAGATACTAGAGAAAAGCATGGTGCAGTTTGCAAAAGAGGTAGATAGCCTGGGCACCGCACTTGTATCGATGGGATTAAAGGGAAAAAGGATTGCTATTATAGCAGAAAATAGATATGAATGGGCTCTGGCTTTCTTCTCAATAGCAAACGGTACTGGCATCGCGGTACCACTTGATAAGCATCTTCCTGAGATAGAGATTGAGAACCTCATAAAAAGAGGTGGAGTTGAAGCAATAATTTACAGTCCTGATTTTACAGAGGAAATGATAGCCCTTGCCAAAAAGGATAGCAGTATACAACACTTTATATGCATGGAAAGCAGTAATGGAGGCACTGAGGCGAGGTTTTCAGCTATTCCTGAACTCATTCAAAAGGGGAATGAGCTATTGGATCAAGGTGATAAAAGCTTTACTGACGCTGAAATTGATAATGATGCCATGGCACTTATACTTTTCACCTCTGGAACAACAAGCATGTCAAAAGCTGTAATGTTGAGCCAGAACAACCTATGTTACGATGCATCAGCAGTTGCTGCAGTAATAAAGGTATATCCTGACGATGTACATTTGTCCGTTCTTCCGCTACATCATACCTTTGAGCTTACAGCAGGAATGCTGTTTATGTTAAAGCATGGGGTTTGTATTGCATACAGCGAAGGGATAAAGCATATTGCAAAGAACCTAAAGGAATTTGATGTAACTATTCTAGTTGTGGTTCCAGCTATACTAGAAGCAATGTACAAAAAATTAAAAGAAGGAATTAAAAAGTCCGGTAAGGAAAATATATTAAATGTTCTTGGTTTTATTTCAGATAACCTGAGAAAGGTTGGAATAGACATCAGGAAAAAGGCTTTTCGTTCTGTGCTAGAGAAAATAGCCCCAAGACTCAGGCTGGCAGTTTCAGGTGCAGCCCCACTGGATAAAGAAGTAATAGTAGGCTTCGATAGAATAGGGTTTAGAATATTGCAAGGCTATGGACTTACTGAAACATCTCCTGTTGTCGCTGCTAATAATGACTTTTATAACAAGCCGGGTACTATAGGCCACCCAATTAAGGGTGTGCAGGTCGCAATAGATAATCCCGACGAAAATGGCATGGGTGAAATAATCACCAGAGGTAAGAACGTAATGCTTGGATACTTTGAAGATAAGACTGCCACCAGTGAAAGCATCAAGAATGGATGGTTTTATACTGGTGACTTAGGATATATAGATGATGACGGTTCTATTACTATTACGGGCAGAGCAAAGTCTATGATAGTATTAACAAATGGTAAAAAAGCATTCCCAGAGGAGTATGAGATGCTTATAAATGATATCGAGTGCGTAAAGGAATCTTTTGTATGGGGGAATACAGCACCTGACGGAGATATTCAGATATGTGCGAAGATAGTGCTCAACAAGGAAGCAATCACTGAAAAGTTTGGGAAAATGCCTGACCAGGTAGTACTGGCAGAATATTTACAGCAGGCTATAAAAAGAATAAATCAGGATATTCCACAGTATAAAATTATCAGATATTTTGTAATAAGCTTTAATGACCTTGTTAAAACTACAACTTTAAAGATAAAAAGACCTATTGAACAGCAAGCCATAACTGATATAATGAACGATAATAACACAAATATGAGAAAAGCATCAGGTAAAATAATTGATAAAATGAAATAATTCCATTTTTAGCGTAAGCTATAGGAGGTTCGGGTGTGGATAAAAAACATGCTATAGTCATTGGAATTTCAGGTGGTACAGGCTCGGGTAAAACAACCTTGGCCAAGAAACTAAAAGATTTCTTTGGTGAAGATGTAGTATTTCTCTGTCAGGATTATTACTATAAATGTCTGGACCATTTACCTTTTGAAGAAAGAGTAAAGCAAAATTTTGATCACCCGGACTCTTTTGATACAAATCTGTTAATTGATCACCTGAAGCAGCTAAAGAGATTCAAGGCGATTAAGAGACCACAGTATTCATTTGTAGAGCATACCAGACTTAAGGAGACCATTATTGAGCAACCCAAAAAGGTTATTGTTTTAGAGGGTATATTGCTATTTGAAAACATGAAACTGGTTAATGAGATGGATATAAAGGTCTATGTGGATACCGATGCAGATATCAGACTAGCAAGGAGACTTATAAGGGATATTAAGAGCAGGGGTAGGGATATAGATTCTGTAATAGATCAATATTTCAGCACTGTAAAACCTATGCATGAGGCCTTTATTGAGCCTAATAAAAAGAGGGCCGATATCATTATTCCTGAAGGTGGAATGAACCAGGTAGCCATATCAATGCTTATTG
Source organism: Bacillota bacterium (assembly GCA_023439045.1). Lineage (GTDB taxonomy): Bacteria > Bacillota > Clostridia > Acetivibrionales > DSM-1351 > Ruminiclostridium. The sequence goes on from JAEXOY010000021.1 coordinate 198,327, forward strand.
AAAAAATTAATAGTATTCTTAAAAGCTAATTTAGCAAGGCTAGGATTAATGGAGCTACAATTTTTATAAGTACAATCTTCCAAGGTACAATCATACAAAGTACAATTTTTAGAAGTACAATATTACAAAATACAGTCTTATGAAGTACAATTTATGAAACTACAATCTTACAAATTAAATCTATTCACAAACATAAAAAAAGAGCGACTTCCAGCACAGAAGTCGTTCTTTTTTTATTGCCATTTATATTTGTGCCTTAAATTGGCATAATAAATCCTGCTAAATTTAAACAAATTAATACCATATTTGTTCTGTAATTTTACTTAACGAGAAACTAAGGAGGAACATCATGGGAAAAAAGATTATTTGGCATAAGAAAGCAACAGCATTATTCCTGTGTGCTTGTATAATACTATCCATCGGATTAACAGGCTGTACAGCATCTGAAACAGGAGAAAAAATGAAAGTAGGAATGGTAACCGACACAGGCTCAATTGATGACAAATCTTTTAATCAAGGTACTTGGCAAGGAATCTTAATGTATTCTCAGGATAAGCACACTATCCAGGAGAAATACTTACAGCCATCAGGAGCACAGGCAACAGACTTAATTAACGCTATTAATGATCTTGTTGATTCTGGTTACAAAATAATAGTCACACCAGGATACAAGTTTGAAACAGCTGTTAATGAATCAGCAAAAACCCATCCCGATACTAAATTTATCCTTTTGGATGGGTTACCCCACTCTGGAGATAATAATTTCGTAAAGCATGACAACGTCTTAAGTGTATTCTTTAGTGAGCATGAAGGGGGATTTTTGGCAGGGGTTGCTGCAGCACTATCAACAAAGACTGGTAAGCTTGGTTTTATAGGAGGGTCAGAAGTACTCCCAGTACAGAAATTCTTATATGGGTTTGAGGCAGGTGTCGAGTACGCAGATGATAACTTGGGTGCTAGTGCTGAGATTGTAAGCTCGGTATATCAGGGAACCTTCAACGATATACAGGCTGGGCAGACTCTAGCTGCAGGAATGTATGACAAAGGAATAGATATTATTTTCCACGCAGCTGGTGGAGTTGGCGTAGGTGTTTTTAATGAAGCAAAGCAAAGAGCTAAGTCAGGACAGAATGTTTGGGTAATTGGTGTTGACTCAGATCAATATGATTTTGGAAAGATTGAGGATAAACCAGATGCGAAATCGGTTACTCTTACCTCAGCTATCAAAAAAGTTGATGTTGCCACTTACAACTATATTGATGCTGCTATTAATAATAAGTTCCCTGGAGGAGAGATTATTACCCTTTCTATAAAAGAGGATGGCATAGGTCTTCCCGCCGAAAATCCTAATCTAACAGATGCTGTAAAGGCCAAGCTTGACGGCGTAACAAAGGACATGAAGGAAGGAAAGATTGCTGTACCAAGTACAGAAGAGGAGCTTGATAAATTTTTAAAGTAGATTATCAAATAAGCTATATTTAAGAAATTAGATGGTTATACAAGAGAATGAGTAGAATCATGGAAGAAGTAATATAGCAGCGAAAGGATTGCAGCCCATGGATTATATTATAGAGATGCAAAATGTAAGAAAAGAGTTTACAGGGATTGTTGCTAATGATGATATTTGCCTCCAGGTAGAGCGTGGAAGTATTCACGCTCTACTTGGAGAGAATGGGGCAGGCAAGTCAACGCTAATGTCTATATTGTTTGGTCTTTATCAACCTGACAGCGGAGTCATCAAAATAAGAGGACAACAAGTAATGATATCAAGCCCCAACGTGGCGACTCAATTGAAGATAGGAATGGTGCATCAACACTTCAAGCTAGTCCATAACTTCACAGTGACGGAAAATATAATACTTGGTAGTGAAAAGACCAAGAAAATGGTAGTTGATATAAAGGGTGCTTCTGAGAAGATAAGAAAACTTTCAGACAAATATAAACTAAGTGTTGACCCAGATTCAAAAATAGAAAATATTACTGTAGGTATGCAGCAAAGGGTAGAAATACTTAAAATGCTATATAGGGATGCTGAAATACTTATATTTGATGAACCTACAGCTGTACTTACTCCTCAGGAGATTAACGAGTTAATGAATATTATGAGGAGTATGGTTGATGAAGGAAAGACGATTCTCCTAATTACACATAAACTTAGAGAAATAAAAGAAGTAGCTAATAAGTGCACTGTGATAAGGAAAGGCAAAGTTGTTGCCACATTAAATGTAAAAGAAACCTCAGAGCAAGAAATGGCAGAGTTAATGGTTGGAAGAAAGGTTTCCTTCAAGGTTGATAAGCCGGAACAAGCCTTTGGTGGGGAGGTTATTAAGGTCGATAACCTGGTTGTAAAAGATAAAAGGCGCCTCAATGCTGTTAAGGGCGTTTCATTCTTTGCAAGAGAAGGAGAAATACTTGGTATAGCGGGTGTAGAAGGTAATGGGCAGTCACAACTGGTTGAGGCACTTTCTGGCCTCAAAATGGCGGAGTCTGGGCACATTACCTATAAAGATAAAGACATAACAAACATGTCTATCAGAGAGAGAAATAAGTTGGGGATTGGGTTTATACCAGAAGACAGACACAAGCATGGTTTAGTGTTGGATTATTCTTTAGAAGATAATTTGATTTTAAAAGACTATTACCACCAACCTTTTTCCAAGGCAGGTTTACTTAAGCGAGACAGCATAAAAGATTTTGCAGATAGACTTATTGAGCAGTTTGACGTAAGGAGTGCACAAGGGAGGATTACTCAAACTAGAAGTATGTCGGGCGGTAATCAACAAAAGGCTATTATAGCAAGAGAGGTTTCACAATCTCCTGATTTGCTCATAATAGTTCAACCAACCAGAGGCTTGGATGTGGGAGCAATAGAGTATATTCATAAGAGAATTATTGAAGAGCGATGCAAGGGCAAAACAATATTGCTCTTTTCACTGGAGCTAGATGAGATTTTAAATCTTTCAGATAGGATTGCTGTAATGTACGAGGGTAATATCATAGGAACCGTAAATGCTAGTGAGACCGATGAAAATAAGCTTGGACTAATGATGGCGGGAGCAGAAGGGTGGAAAGCTTAATGAACAAGTGGTTTAAGTTTGGAAGTATGAAGGTTATAAAAGTGAACAATATCCTTGTGCCTGTTCTCTCCGTGCTACTAGGTTTTATCATTGGGGCTATAATATTGCTGATATCAGGATATAATCCTTTTGAAGCATATGCCGCCCTGCTAAGAGGGGCAGGTTTTTTAGGCAGCCTTAGGAGGTTTGGAGATACTCTTCTAAACACTACAACACTAATTCTAACAGGCCTTTCTGTGGCTTTCGCTTTTAGAACTGGACTCTTCAATATTGGGGCGCCAGGGCAGATGCTTATCGGTGGGTTTTGTGGTGTTCTGGTGGGAATTAAGCTGGATGCTCCCAAGGCTATTCATCTTCCACTTGCAGTTATAGCAGCTGCTGTGGCAGGGGCACTGTGGGCGTTTCTACCGGGGCTTTTAAAGGCGGCATTTAGAATACATGAGGTTGTTACAACTATTATGATGAATTGGATTAGTCTTTGGAGTGTATATTACTTTGTACCTACATTCATTCCAAATGCGGGGGGCACCGAGTCAGTACCCATTAAGCCGTCGGCTTCTTTGAGGGCAGAATGGCTCACCAGGGTCTTTAAGGGCTCCTATGTCAATATGGGTATTTTTATAGCAATTGCTTCTATAATAGTGGTGTGGTTTATTTTGCAGAAAACCACCTTTGGCTTTGAGTTAAAGGCTGTTGGGTACAATCATAATGCGGCCCAGTACGCAGGTATGAAGGTAAACAGAAATATAATTCTGTCAATGATGATAGCAGGTGCTTTAGCGGGTCTTGCCGGAGCAACCTTTTATTTAGGCTATACAGACACCATCAAAACAGGAATATTACCTAGTCAGGGTTATGACGGTATAGCTGTGGCGCTGGTTGGATTGAGTAGTCCGATTGGTATAATATTCTCAGCCTTTCTTTTTGGATTTATGAATGCAGGCAAGCTATTCATGCAGTCTTCTGCAAATGTGCCTAATGAGCTAGTTCCAATTATAAATGGAATAATCATATTCTTTGCTGCTGCAAATCTGCTTATGAGGGCGTGGCTATTGAAGCTTGGCAATAGGATTAGCAAGATGGAGGGGGGGAAATAAAGTTGAACATTTTGACAACAGTAATTCCGCTTGCATTGTCCAATACAGCTCCGCTGCTAATAATAGCTCTCGGGGGACTTTATAGTGAAAGAAGTGGTGTAGTAAATATTGCCCTTGAAGGACTTATGGGTATGGGGGCATTTGCTGCAGCAATTTTTATTTATCTAACAAGTGGAACACTTGGAGGAGCAGCTGTCTGGATAGCAATAATAGTAGCTGCCTTGGCAGGAGGGATTTATTCGCTGCTACATGCGTTTGCGAGTGTGACGATGAGGGCTAATCAGGTAATATCGGGTACTGCTTTAAATATATTGTCTACGGCTTTGACTGTTTATCTAGCAAGGATAATCGCTGGAAGTGGTAATATTAAAATACATGGGTTTTCAAAGAAAAATGTCCCTTTTCTATCAGATATACCAGTAATAGGGCTATTTTTCAGGAATGCTTATGTTACTACCCTGTTAGTTTTACTTATCACTGTTTTGAGCTGGTTTATACTTTATAAGAGACCCTTTGGACTGAGATTAAGGGCATGTGGTGAAAATCCTCAAGCAGCAGATTCGATGGGCATTAATGTTAGGAAAATGAGATATTTTGGAGTTGTCATTTCTGGAATGCTAGCAGGTTTGGGGGGTGCAATAGTTGTTACTACCTACTCATGGGAGTTCTCTTCTCTGATATATAGCGGGCTTGGTTTTTTGGCCTTGGCAGCATTAATTTTCGGGAAATGGAATCCATGGGGAGTGCTAGGGGCATCGCTATTTTTTGGTTTTGCCAAAACGGTTTCCGAGATTTCGAAATTATTCGCATTTACCGAATCCATGCCAAACATAATATTTAATACCTTCCCATATGTTGCTACTATAATTGCACTAATACTGTTTTCGAAGAACGCTTACGGACCAAGAGCATCAGGTGAACCATACGATGCAGGGAAAAGGTAATTAATAACTTTATTAGAAATGGTGTAAATAGAGCAATCGAAATGAAAGTTTTAGTAGTACGTTATAATAATATAGACCGCTTATAATAGTTCTTGAGTATTAGCCAATATTGAGTATTGATTTTATTGGCTAATTTTTATATGTTTCTATAATACTTTATTCCTTCATGTTGACCAATACTTTATTTTTCGGAATTTTACATGTTGCCATAATACTTTATTTTTCTAATTTAGTATAGTATAATCACAAGAGTTTATTAAAAACATATGCAGGAGGATATTTTGAGTCTACTTCAAACCGGTTTCAAAAAATATATTTTTAGCGATAAACATTATTATAGAAAGTTACTGACACTTGCTCTGCCCGTAACACTACAGAACCTCATAGCATCTTCACTAAGTGTGGTAGATACTGTAATGGTAGGAAGCTTGGGAGAATCCCAAATTGCAGCAGTTAGTATAGCAAATCAATATGTTTTGCTTGTATTCCTTATCTACGCAAGTATCCATAGCGGATGTGGGATATACATATCTCAGTTTTTTGGGAAGAAGGATACAGAAAGTATTAAGCAAGTAGCAAACATAGGTATTATTATGGGGGCTGTTGTTTCCCTGCTTTTTACTGTGCTTGCAGTTGCGGTGCCTAATTGGATAATATCTATTTTCTCGCCTGACCCTATTGTTATTGAACTAGGTGGAGAATTTCTAAGGATAGTTGGTATCAGCTTCGTTTTTGCATCAATAAGCTTTGGTTTTAGCATGAATGTAAGAAGTATTGGTAAATCGGTGATGCCAATGATTGTTAGTGCCATTGCACTAGTAATCAATACTATTTTAAACTTTGTATTGATTTTTGGTATGTTTGGGGCACCCGCCCTGGGGGTAAAGGGTGCTGCTATTGCAACTCTCATATCAAGAATTATTGAGATGCTTATTTTCGTTGTCGTTATTTATCGTTCATATGATTTGCTGAAGCTGAGACTATCTATTATAAGAAAAGTTGCATCTTCTATGGTATTAAAGGTGAGTAAAACAATATTGCCAGTATTGCTAAATGAGGTTTGCTGGGGCTTTGGGATTCTTGTGTACTCGGCAGTATATGGAAGAATAAGCACAGAGGCGGTTGCCGCTGTACAAATATACAATACTGTTACAAATCTCTTCATGGTTGCAGGCTTCGGACTGGCAAGCGCCTCCGCTGTAATGATTGGTCATAAGGTCGGAGAACGTGAAATGGAGAAAGCAAGGGAGTATTCTTGGAGATTTATTATTTTAGCACTCCTAGTGGGGGCGTTATTGGGTGGCGCGCTTGCTATCACTGCTCCTTCAGTATTAACATTGTTTAACATTTCAGAAAGTGCAGCACATTCCGCAACCTTTATGCTTTTTGTGGCATCTGTTATCTTGGGAGTTAGATTTATTAATATAGTAGCTATAGTAGGTCTCTTACGAGGAGGAGGCGATGCTTCCTTTGCATTTATAATTGAAGCAATAACGATGTGGTGTGTAGGTGTTCCACTGGCACTGTTAGGAGCATTTGTATTTAAGTTTCCTGTTGAGTATGTTGTGCTACTTGTTATGGTTGAAGAAGTAGCTAAATTAATATTTGTCATATTCAGAATGAGATCGAAAAAATGGATTAAAAGCGTTGTTTGGGATGCAGACTGTTAAAGAATACATTTTTGAGATATACTAATAGTATTAAGTATGAGAAGAAATAATATTAAAGAGGATAAGCATGAAGATAATAAAGGCAGAGCACGTAATAACAGCGGTAAAACCTGAACAATATCCAGCAACAGGATTTCAGGAGGTTGCTTTTGTAGGGCGATCCAATGTTGGAAAGTCATCCATCATTAATACTTTGACCAACCGTAAAAACCTTGCCAGAGTAGGAGCTACACCGGGGAAAACAAGGCAGATAAATTTCTTTAATATCAATGATGAATTTTATCTTGTGGATTTGCCGGGCTATGGTTATGCAAGTGTTTCAAAGGATATGAAAGCCTCCTGGCATAAAATAATTGAGACCTACCTGTACAAGAGGGCTGCTCTTGAGCTGAGTGTAGTAGTATTACTAGTAGACATAAGACATGATCCTACAAAGGATGACCTAATGATGCTCCAATGGCTAAATGGCTATGGAATTGAGACATTAGTTGTTGCTACAAAGGCGGATAAGCTGTCACGTTCACAGATTAAGCCTAGGTTAAGTGCTATCAAAAAGGTGTTGGGTTTAAACGAAAAGGAAGTGATTATTCCTTTTTCATCTGAAGCGCGGACTGGGATAGATGAGGTGTGGAAAGCTGTTTTTAGCCACTTTGAGATGGAAGAGGACGAGCCTGAAGTTTTGGATGGGGCAGATACTCAGCAGGTAACAGAGGTTCATGGTAGCGAAATAGATCAGGACTCTGCACAGTTGAAGGGTAGTCAATTAGATCAGGACTCTGCACAAGTTCAGGGCAGTCCGAAAGAGCAGAGTGTACCAGAGGTAGAAAATGAGCAGTAAATATACATTTACAGACGATAGTAATGAGCTTAGAAGAAAATTAACAAGGATGAAAATAATAGCTACATCTCTACTTGTTTTTATGACGATAATTTTCATTATCTTTAAACGGTATGAGGATAGAGGGCTGTTGTTTTCATCCATTGTTGCTTTTGCAGAAGCATCAATGGTGGGAGCTTTGGCAGATTGGTTTGCTGTTGTTGCGCTTTTTAAATATCCAATGGGGCTCAAGTTTATTCCACATACAGCAATAATTCTTAACAACAAAAATAGAATTGCCAGTGCGCTATCCAATTTTGTGGTATCTAATTTCTTCACTGCCCAAAACATCAGAACAAAGCTCGAAAAGATGAGCGTTTCATCAAAGATTGCTACATATCTTGAGCAAAATAAAGATCAAGTATCTAATGCCATTGCACACAGGATGCCTGATATACTGGAGATTGTAATACCCGATAATAAACTAATTGGTATCACTGGAAAAGTAGTGCATGAAAAGCTTGAAAACACTAAACTATATCCTACTTTGTCAGGGGTGCTAGAGCAAGTTACACACTCAGGATATCATGTTACCTTTGTAAAAGAAATACTTTCATCCATATCGGAATATATTTCTAATAATAAAGAAAAAACTATTGCTATTATTGGTGACATCAACAAAGCACTTGCACTTCCTTTTATAGGTGATTTAGTGCACAAAAAAATATTGGAATTTCTGTCTAGACAAATAAACGAGATGGGCAAAGACCCTTCCGTTGAAGTGAATAGGCTTTTAAATAATGTTCTACCAAAGGTTTTTTCGGACATGAAGAGCTCGGATGAGGTAATAAATAAGGGCGAATTGCTTAAGGCGGATATTATGGAATCACAAGCCTATAGAGATGTTCTGAAAAGAATGGAGCAATATGTTGTCAGCATAAAGCATAATTACCTTCAAGAAGAACAGTTTATTAAGGATAAAGCAAGTTATATAATTAACTCTTTGATAAATACAGTTAAAAGTGATAATGAAGTAAGGCAGAAGCTTGACACCATAATAAATAATGCAGTAGTGGGCATTGTTGAATCATATGGTGAAAAGGTGGGCGCCCTTATCTATGACACTATGGATAAATGGCAGGCGGACGATATGGTACAAAAGCTCGAAACCCAGGTGGGGGCAGATTTACAGTATATTCGTATAAATGGTACGGTAATAGGCGGGCTTGCAGGGCTTTGCATTCATCTTATATCATTTTGGCTGTGATACAATACAAAGCAATGAGTGTAAATAAAATGATTATTGTGGATAGTAGGAGGCAAAATGGCAATTTGTGTAGATATTAGGAGGCAAAATGGATAGGTTTAAGGAAACTAAATTAGTTGCTATGCTTGGCATTGGCGCTAACATTCTGCTTTTAATTATTAAACTCTCAGCTGGCTTCTTGAGTCGAAGCCAAGCCATGATAGCAGATGGATTTAATAGTGCAGGAGATGTTTTTGCTTCTGTAATGACTTATATAGGTAACAGTATTGCGAGTAAGCCCGATGATAAGGATCACCCGTATGGCCATGGCAAAGCTGAATATATTTTCTCAATGATAATAAGTCTTTCTCTTTTGCTAGTATCAATAACCATATTCAAGAGCTCGTTATCTTCAATAATAAACAAAGAAAGCTTTACTATATCGTGGTTTTTAATAGCGGTTGCTGTTGTAACAATTATCTCAAAACTATCTCTTTATATCTATACACATAAAGTAGGCAATAAAATAAATAATTTACTGGTAATAGCAAACTCTGAAGACCATAGGAATGATGTGTTTGTCACAAGTGGAACATTATTTGGAATACTTATGGGATATCTAGGGTTTAATTGGGTGGACGGAGCTGTGGGAATAGCAATCTCCCTCTGGATATTCTATACTGGCATTAAGATTTTTTACAGTGCATTTAAGGTGCTCATGGACACAAATATCGATGTGGATTTTGCAAACAAAATCACAGGTATAATAACCTGTATTAACGGTGTAGACCATATTGACAGCATAAATGCAAAACCTGTTGGGGTTGGCTATATTATTATAATAAAGGTTTCTGTAGATGGTGGGATGTCAGTTAATGATGCTCACGGTATAGCTGCTTGTATAAAGGAAGAAGTCAAGCTTGTCAGCTGTGTAAAGGATGTAATAGTTCATATAAACCCCGCATAATTAATACACTGTTAATAAAGTTTGGCAGTACTCACTGGTTAGTGTCGTAGAGCTTTTAGTAAAGGCTCAATTTGGGGCGATAGTGCAATAGGTTAAACTATCCAATATTCCAATATATTGGTTTTAAAGTTTTTTGTTTCGACTCTTCCACTTGTGGGAATATATAATGTCGTGACAATCAAAAAAGATATAAGCTTAGAATATGAAGTTGTCAAAATAAAATAAAGCTAAAAATCAGGAGGATTTAAGATTTATGAAAAAATTTGTATGTTCAATTTGCGGTTATGTTCACGAGGGAATGGAAGCTCCAGACTTCTGCCCACAATGTAAGGCACCAAAAGCAAAGTTTGTAGAGCAAAGCACTACTTCAGTTGCTTGGGCTGATGAGCACAGAATCGGAGTTGCTAAGGATGTTGATCCTGAAATCGTTGAAGGATTAAGAGCTAATTTCATGGGAGAATGTACAGAAGTTGGTATGTACCTTGCTATGGCTAGACAGGCAGAACGTGAAGGATACCCAGAAATCGGTGCTTTCTACAAGCTAGCTGCTTGGGAAGAAGCAGAGCATGCTGCAAAGTTTGCTGAATTATTAGGCGAAGTTGTATATCCAGATACAAAGAAGAATCTTCAATTGAGATTTGAAGCTGAAGCTGGAGCTTGCATGGGCAAGAAGGAACTTGCTACAAAGGCTAAGCAGTTGAACCTCGATGCTATCCATGACACAGTACACGAAATGTGTAAGGACGAAGCAAGACACGGTGCTGGCTTCAAGGGACTTTTGGATAGATATTTTAAATAAGCATTTGTAAGGCTTACAGGGATTTTATCGAATTTGAAGAAACTATAAAAGCGGTAAATATTAGTATAAGCGGCTGTGTACAATACTGTGTACGCAACCGCTTATTTTTATTTTTAGATAGTCATACACAGTGTTTTATACACAGTATTATTCCTGAAACTATTATAAATAAGGGTTGTAGCCACTTTTGCTCTTGTGTTTTATAATATATTGTTAAGAGCGTATGGTGTTCTATTGGCGGGTCCTTTACAGTGTACTAGCAGGCTATACTCTAAATTTAACGGTAAAATCTCAGAAATCATCTTATTGAGTTCTAGCCATTCGCGTTTAGTGCCTGTTTCCTTTTCTTTGTAAATATTTCTTAAATCAACTCCTGCGGCAACAGCATCAATCTGTCTATCTATACACATGTCTGACTTACTTACTCTAATGTAACTTACTAACATATTTAATCCTCCTCAAACCGTTTTATTTGCAATGCTATTGCTTAAATAAGGTATCAATATCAATTTAGATTATGACACCTTAGATGACACACTATTATACCCTTCAAACCCCGATTTCAGCGTCTATCTTAAACTATGTCATAAACGACCGTTTTTGAGACATCTAGTCATAGTCTGATTTTAACTAAACAATATTACTATTCTATTTATGTCGTGCCTAGGCCCCTTTTTAACTTTTTATCTTGAGGCTATTGGTTCTACCACTAACTATAGTAGTAAGCAAAAGAAATATCTATTACTCTATACCTATGACGCTTTTCCCCTATTTAGTTGATTTTTGCCAAAAAACCACTTACAATGTTATTAATTGTAAGTGGTTTTTATAGGGAGGACACCAAAATGAAGAAGAATTTATTAGCTATAGCTTAGTTACAATACTTTTCACAATAATATCAGCTACACCTATATATGCTGCAGGCAATTATGAAGCTAATTTAAAGCTAGTACAGAATGAATCCAACAAAAGCAGGTTATAAATTTGCTAACTGGTACAAAGACGCTAAGTGTACAAAGCCTTGGGATTTTGCTACTGATAAAGTAACAGCAAACACTACATTATATGCAGGTTGGAAAAAGATATAGTTACAGAGTAAATAGCGGACGTTAGTCGCTTTATATTAGAATACAACAAAGAAAAGAGGACACAAGAATGAGTAAACGAATTTTATCAGTACTACTAACACTAGCGTTAATATTTACGCTAAGCATTTCGGCATTTGCAGCACCTAAAGGCAGTACCCAAATCGTAAAATTTGAAGCAGTCGATGTTTTTGGGGCTGAAGCAACAGTATCCGTAACTAATGTAACTTCACAGGCTACAAAAGACATGTCGGTAAGTTTTATGGAGAATGGGAAGAAGCAATCTTTTGAGGGGAAAAACAGTAAAGTTGTGTATTGTAACGCACCTACAACAGTAACATTAGTTTCTAGCGAAAATTATTCTGAGGAAACGTGTTCTTATAGGTTTATTATGCGTTCATCAGACACTACTGCAGTTTCAATGAATTTTAAGTATTATGAGGTTAACGCAGATACTGGAGAGTTAGGTAACAAGAAGTTAACTAAACCAACTGAATATTTTGTAATAGCAGATGGTAGCAGTTATACTATGACACAACCAGGTACATATGTTGTATATGTTATTCCTTACTTAATGGAAGGGGAACTAGATGTAGAATATAAACTTATACCTATGTTTATCGTTGTAGGAAATGGTTCAACAGTTGCAAAGGATACTAAAGTAACCTCAATATCTTTGAGCAAGACATCTTTATCGCTCGCAAAGGGAAAGAGTGCAACACTTACAGCGACAGTTAAACCTACTAAAGCCACTAAAAAGGCTGTTACGTGGACATCTTCAAACACAAAGGTAGCCACAGTAGACGCAAAGGGCAAAGTTACAGCGAAAGCAAAGGGTACAGCAACCATCACTTGTAAAGCAGCAGATGGAAGTGGTAAAACAGCTACATGTAAGATAACGGTAAAATAGCCTAGAAGCGTTTTGTTTGCTTTTTAAATAGAATATAGAGCTTTATAAAGGCGGTTATAGCTATGCGTATACAGAGGGTTTCCTCAAATTTTTATACCTTTTATTCGGCTGTGCCTATAGTGATGATTTGATTGACAACGTAAGAGTACACGGCTTTTCTAATGGGAGTTTATCTGGGTGTGCGAATTTCTGAGTGTTTTGCCTTAAGGTACAACTGCATAGCCGTAAAACTTGATAAAGGGCGACAACATTAAAAAAATGAGATAGGTACACCAGAGGATAATGCTAAACTACAAAAACTAAGAGAAGCAGTATTGAGTACACTGACTGAAATCGAGGGTCAAACGGAGTAGTGTTGCTGTGTAAAACACTGTGTATTTCAGATTATGGTGCCTGTAACCCTTGTAATTACTGGTAGACCAATGACGAAGCTAGACACGGTGCTGGCTTCAAGGGACTTCTAGACAGATATTTTGGCAAGTAATAAAATTAGACCATATAAAATCGATTGATTTTATATGGTCTTTCTGCTTCTATAGGTAAGATGTAAATGTACGGACGGTGTTTGTCAAATTCCACTAGCATCGTTTACTAAATTGTTTGTAATTCAAAAGAGTACCTTGCATACTCTTTTACATGCCCTAATTTACCATATAGATGATTAGTCTTGTCATACGAGCCTCCAATAAAAGCTGTCATTATATTGTTCTCATGTAATCTTTTCATACAAGCCTTAAGAATCATTTGAGCATATCCTCTGTTATAAAAGTCAGAGTGAGTGCAAACCCTTTCGATTTCAGCGGTATTATTTTCATAATCGATGAAGGCTTCACAGCCAGATATATGTCTACCATCATTATTTACTAACACAAAGTCGAACTTTGCATTATAAATAGGACTTTGCCTTGTATATTCTCTAATCTGCAAATCTATTTCATGACTATAAGACTTTGGCCAAGCATTAGTCCTTAGTTTAGCTTGTTCTTCATAATCACAATTCTCAAACATGCTTTGGAAGGATACAGACGAGTCTTCAATAGTAAAATCTTTGTATAAGCTTGTAATAAACACTCGTGTCATCTCAAGGCTATTACTTTTTTTATATCCAGCATCCTCAAGGAATCTAATATGTTGTGTTTGAGTCTGTAATGCCGATGTAACTAATTTATCGTATTTATTTCCCCATTCTGTTTTAACCCAGTTTAGCAATTCTGGATATAAATATGAATATTGATTTTTTAGAAATATTGTAAATTCATTATCAAACTCTTCTGAAATTACAAACCCAATAAGGTTATGGAAATAATCAAACCATAAATGGGCAGCTTGATTGAAATTATTAGGAAAGTGCTTTTTAAAATTTGAAAGATTATATTTCCAATCAACAATACGCCCAATATGCCAAATAAAAAATTCCTTCTTAAATGAGTTATCCTCAACAATGAATTTACATAAATTTTCAAAGTCTTTACTTTCATAAATGAAATTACGGTGATATGTTTTCATTGCGTACCTCCGAATAGTATCTATTTACTCGATAGAGTATGTTAACAATTATAAGTCTTCTGGAAAATAAAATATATGTATAGAATGATTATGAATTGTTTTATGCCATAGCCGCAAAAAAGTTCAATCACGTAGAAGTTAATGTGAGTTTAATTATATAAGCAGTAAAATAAGGAATCCTCTTGACGATATAATGGATTAATAATACAATTTCCCTATAAATTGCATCTTAAACCATATTTACCTATGCGACTGGATGAAGTTACATATACGAACCTAATCGGCACGAAGTCAGTAGTTGGATGAAAGCACCCTTTAAGGTTTGGAGACTTTTTATTTAGCAGGTTTTGATTGCACAGAAGGTACGATGCTTTGTATATTGTTAATGTATAATAACATGAAAGGGGTAGGTCTTGTACTTATGATTTATTATGACTCTAGTGATGTTTCTAAATTGCTACAACGAGCTTTAAAAGGGGACAAAGATGCAAGAATAGAAATAAGTTCGATAAAAGTCCCATTTGCAGTTTCAAAGGATTATTCAATATTAATTATCGCACAAGATAAACATGCATTTATTGACTCAAAAGGAGAAGTACATGTTTTAAATTCTGAACCCAAAGCTGATGGTTTAAAAAAACAAATGGCAGATGTTTATCAGAGGGACTCGGAATGTATATCATGGTTTAACTTTCAATTACCTGAAAAGTTTATTGTTACTGAAATGAAATTTGAGGACGACAAATTTAGCTTTATATCCTCTGAAAATCAGGTAGTATCTGGTGATATAAATCAAATAAACAGAGCAATGATGAAATTGGCATTTTCAACTAAACCGTTAACAGAGACAGAAATTGAAAAGTGTTTTTTTAACATACCGGACTTAGCTATAACACAGACTAATCAAAAGAAAACTACAAAGCAGAATTATAAGATAACTGATGAAATTATAGGACTGGTTCGCTTTAATGAGCAGCTCCAAGGCTATTATGGAGAGTACAAAACAGCAAGCCTTTCTTTTAAAGTATTCATTGACACGGACAGTCGCAAAAAAACTATTCAAGTTTTATCTTTTGTACATAAAGTAATATCGGATTTTAAGACATTTGATGAAAGTGCAAGAAATTTTGCTGCAGAAGAATTGCTTGCACTAAAAAACGATGCTTGGTTAGATGAGGGAGAAGCCATCGTTTCTAAGGAGGATTTTATTTCTAAAATGTTGATTGAAAGTATTACTTTTGAAGAAAATAAACAATTTCAAATCTGCTACAATGATGGCGAATTATTCTGGGGCCATAGTATTATAGTTGATATCAATAAAAAAGGAATGCCAAATAAAGCAGAAATATACGGATAAAAAATTAGAACTTGATAAAATGGAACGGTTCTTTTGATTCCAAACAAGGAAGCACAAGAACTGTCTCCTGCTTTCTAAGCATATTATTCAGTGGATTTACCAGCTCTTAATAAAGCTTTGTTGCTTATAAGAAAAAAGCTCTGTGAAAAGAGTAGAATACCGGTTACAATAAGTAACCATTCTATTTTTATTATATCGGACAATGGTCCAAATATAAGCATTCCCAATGGCATCATGGAACTCGATATCATACCAAAAACCCCATATACCCTGCCTAAAAAATCTCCTTCGACCTTTTCCTGCAATAAAACGGTTGAAGGTGTATTAAAGAACGGCAAAGAAACCCCGATTATTCCTAGGAAAACTAAATATAGCCAAAAGTTAGGAGTCACTCCAAGCGCAAAGGTACAAGCTCCAATAATAACACTTGAAACTGTCATTGTATAAATTCTGTTTTTAAAGCCTTCCCAATAAGCCAAAATGATTCCGCCTATTACCATCCCGCATGAAAACGCTATTTCAACTACTGTCAGCCGCCAAACATCATTACCAAAACTTCGAACAACCTGTAATGGCGTTAAAAATGCTACAGGTGCAGCTAGAAAAAAGAAAAATGCACAGAACAAAAAGAATTGCTTAACATATTTATGATTTTTTATGTAAATGAAGCCCAAACGTAAATCGGCAAAATAACTCAATGTTTGCATTTCTAATGCTTTTGCATGAATTGGTACTTTTAAAAAGAAAAGTAGGGTACAAACCGCTATTGCTGCAGTGAAAACATCGATAAAGAATATGGTTTCAATGTTAGCCATAGAAAGCAATGCACCACTTAACATAGGAGATATCAGCATAATGACAGCCTGAATGCTTCCATTAGTAGCGTTCACTTTTGTAAGTTTATCTTCAGGCACAAGTTGTGGAAGGAAGGCTCCTACAGTCGGTATTTGTACTCCAGCTCCAAGTGCACGGATAGCAGACATAAAAAAGAGTAACCAAATGCCATCAAAACCTAATAGAAAAACTATGGCTAAGACTAGTGTTGAAATAGCAATCATTGAATCTGAGAGAATTATCAGAACTTTACGATTATAGCGGTCAGCCCATACCCCTGCAAACGGAGATACAAAAAAGGTAGGTAGAAAGCCGCAAAGGATCGATATGGTCAATATAATTCCTGATTCTGATTTTAATGTAATATACCATATAATTGCATATTGAACCAGTGAAGATCCAAAGAGTGAAATAGCCTGACTGGTCAAAAATAATAATAAATTCTTTTTATAATTTTCATTCATATCTTAATGACTCCGTCCTAAAACCTTAATAAAAAATAGTATTATATTATCTCACTTTAAATATAACATCATTTTAGTATAATCAAATATAACCTTATGAGTTCTAAAAAATTCGTGAGAAATTAATCCACCGATTCTGAAACCAAAACAATGTTCAATTGATGGTGGAAAAGGTCCATAAAGGCCACTTTGATTTCTTTCATAAACCCCACCCAGACTTAAACTTTCAATATCAAAAGGTATTGATTTCATTTTCCCACCACCACCAGATCCATAGAAGGTTTCACTTTTTCTTAAAGCAAATCCACATTCTTTAATAGTAGATTTTGGACAAGTAAAGGAGTTTCCTGAAAGTCCTGTATCTATAAAAAATAACATTTCACTGCTACTATTTACTTTTCCCTTGGCAAGCATAAAATGGTCACTTGCCATCCAAAACGGGATGTGGTGAAAAGCCTCGGCTTTTAGCTCATCTTCCAATAGTGTTGCTGAATCCTTACTCACAATCTCGAATGCAACTTTTTCATTAATGTAATCCATCGTTGTTAGAAAATGATAAAAGATACCCGTGCCCAATATACCATCAACTCTAAATTCATCACCATATAACTCGGATGAAATCGTTTTTGTGTCCATTAAAATTACTGGTAGATTCTTTACTTGAAAATCACCCAATTGAATAGAATCAATACAAGAATGAATAAAGGATCCCTTTTTCCCACCTCCAAAAGCATTCGTCTTTTCCTGACCGAATTCCTTAAGAGCAAGGCTTCTGGCATATGTTGTATCGATAATGAGTTCACCGCCGCCTGTATCAATAATAAAGTTAACAGGAGATGCTCTATTGATGCTGACTCTTACTAATGGCAGAGGATCTTTTTTTAGAAATTTCAATTCAGTTCTACTTTTAGTTGAAGAAGTATTATAAACCTTTAAATTTTTCAAATACTCCAGCTTAGTTGCATATGATTTTCGATTGACTGAATTCATAAAAGTTGATGCATTTTCATAATCATCTTTCCTAAAATACAAATCTGCTAGAAAAGATTTAATAACTTTTGATCTCGGCATCAGTTCGAGTGCTTTTTGAAAATACTTCTCAGCTGCATTTAAATTATTTTCTAACAAAGCAATATAGCCAGTATATATTATTGAGCTTTTATCATAAGGTAATTCAACTAAAATTTCAGAAAAGATTTTTTTAGATTCATTAAAGTTTCCACTCTTAAATAATTGCATAGCATTTTTTAATTTGGATTCTTGATTCTTTGTCATAACAAATTCCCCCTTCATTTACTTTTATTCATTTTCAGTATATTATATACCCTAAGGGGAGAGTCAATATTATGAATGAAAATTTATTTTCTATAGGAGAAATCTCCAAGATTAAGGGAATAACCATTAAAGCTCTACGCTTTTATGAAAAAATCGGTTTGATAAAACCTCACTACACAGATCCATCTACAAGATTCAGATATTATTCACTTGAACAGTTCATTCATTTGGATATAATTAAAGCAGCCCGCTCCATGGATATAAGCCCTAAAGATGTGAAGGTTATTCTTGAGAAGAAGGATAATAAAGTATTATTGGATTTTATGAATTATCAAAAAGAGAGTGCTGCACTTAAAATTGCAGAATTACAGAAAATGATTTCAATAATTGATGCAACACAAAACACTATTAATAACTCAGTTTCATCAATTTCTCAACAGGATATATTTTTCAAGGATATACCGCTTCGTTACATTATTTCAAAAAAGTTTGATGACTTTACAAAGAAGAAAGCTTTACTCATTGAATATTCAAAATTTCATAAGATTATTGAAGAGGATATGCTTATAGATAATTACGAAACCGGTATTATCTGTACATCAAACGATAGGAATGAATTTCATCCATCAGAGATCTATAATGGAGTTAATGTAATCTCAAAATCTAATAAGTCCAGGTTATCTGAAATTCAAGCAGGAAGATATCTATGTATTTGTTATAATGAGCATAATGCCGAGGAACAGTTATCCAAACTCTATAGGTATATAAATCTGAATAAACTAAAACCATCTTTGATGATACAGGTTGACTTGTTAAATAATGTGTTTGAAACAGAAACACAGTATGTAGAGATGCAAGTTATAGTTAACAACGATGAGACATAAACTAAGTTGGTAAGAATATTAAGCTATTAATTTACAATAATAAATAATTGGTTTTATAATTATTGTTCATTGGAATTATAAGTTGACAGTGGTAAATTTTAGCATTATGATATGAGTGTTATTCATTATATTAATAGGTTTGATATGTGAGGGGCGTTAATGAAATTAGCAATATTTATTATAAAGGTATTATTTCAAATATTAATTTATACTTTTAAATCCATAAGTATTGCATTAATCAATACGTGTGAATCTAATTTTGTTCGTGCACAGGTTTGGAAGGAAACATTTGTTATCAAACTATATCCTTTCTCAATGATATTTATTGTAATTTACCTTACCTTAAGATTGGCTTCTTTACGTATTTCAAAATACTCAACGATTTCACTAGATATTATATTTTTCTTTAGTATATTGATTCTTGTTATGTATCAAGTATTTAAAGAACCTGAAAATCTTTTCTCAAAAAATTCTTAATCATCATTACCGAATTTCATAATCAAAAGTAACCTGATTTTTACATCAGAATTTATCATAATTAATGATATTTTATGATGCATTTTTGTGTTTGAATCTAATGCTGTTTGATTACAGATCGGTTATATTTTTTATTTTTTAAGGAGGGTTTTTGTGTGTTTAAAAAAATAATAAATCATAAAAATAATTCAGTTTATTTAAGTTTGATTCCATGTAGTGAAATTTTAAATAAAATTAAAATGATTAGCTTTAAAAATCAGACGGACGCTATGCTTCACAATTATTCTGAAGAACTAATTTGCAGGGCTAGAAGCGGTATTTCTTTGGATAAATTGCTTATAGAGGCATTCGCGCTTGTAAATGAAGCAATCTATAGAGTATTGCAAATAAACGCTTTTGATGTGCAAATAATAGCTGGTATTGAGTTATATAATTGTAAATTGATAGAGATGCAGACAGGTGAAGGGAAAACATTGGCTGCTGTTTTCCCAGCGTATCTAAACGCACTGACCGGGGATGGTGTACATGTTCTGACGTTTAATGATTATTTAGCCCTTAGGGATGCAAACTGGATGGGACCAATATTTGAGTTCCTTGGTCTATCAGTGGGTTTTGTTCAGGAAGGTATGGGTAAGCAGGAGAGGAAAAAAGCTTATGCTTGTGACATTACATATGTAACAGCAAAAGAAGCCGGATTCGATTATTTAAGAGATTCACTAAGTTATGAAGTAAATGAGCTTGTTCATCGTCCTTTTAATTATGCAATTGTTGATGAAGCAGATTCTATCATGATAGATGAAGCGAGAATACCTCTTGTTTTGGCAGCAAGTATAAATGAAGAAACAGATTCACCCCAATATATAGTTAATATGGTTAGGCAGTTGCAGGTAGGTTCGGATTTTAATACAGATGACTCTTCTCGAAATATTTACCTTACAGATAAAGGAATAAAACATGTTGAAGATATATTACATTGCGGTAACCTTTATGAAGCAGACAATTTCAAATTACTGACGGAAATCCATAGTGCCTTACATGCAGAGATACTATTAAAACGCGATGTTGATTATATTGTTAAAGGTGAAAAAATAGAACTAATTGATGAATTTACAGGCAGAATAGCCGAAAATAGACATTGGCCAGACGGGTTACAAGCTGCTATAGAGGCAAAAGAAGGCTTGAACTCAGATTCAAAAGGCCGTATTATGAGTTCCATTACTATTCAAAGCTTTATAAAATTATATCCTAAAATATCTGGAATGACTGGTACTGCCGTAAGCTCCTATGATGAATTTTTGGAGTTTTATGACCTGGAAACTATTGTTATACCCTCAAATCAGCCTTGTATCAGAATGGATTATCCTGATTTGATTTTTTCACATAAAGAAGCGAAATATGATGCTTTGTTAAATGAGATTAGAAATATCAATGAAACTGGGAGACCAATATTAATTGGGACCAGTAGCATTACTGAGTCTGAATATATCGCAGCAATGTTAAATGAGTCCGGCATCCATTGTCAGGTGCTCAACGCAAAAAATGATGAACTAGAGGCACAGATAATTGCAAATGCAGGTGCTTTAGGTGCAGTAACTGTTTCGACAAATATGGCTGGACGTGGGACAGACATCAAATTAGGTGGATCAATTCAACAAGATAGAGAACAAGTAATTACTTTAGGGGGACTATATGTAATTGGCACAAACAGGCATGAAAGTGTCAGAATTGACAATCAACTTCGAGGACGTACAGGGAGACAAGGAGATCCGGGTTCATCACGTTTTTATATAAGCTTGGAAGATGATATTTTTAAAAAGTATGGTATCGATAGATTAATTCCTAAGAAGCATTTTCCCGCTAAACAAAGTGGCCCGATAAATACGCCTAGAGTACTGCAAGGGGTTGCAAGGATACAGCGCGTAATAGAGGGACAAAATAAAGATATCAGAACAACATTATGGAAATATTCTAACATTATCGAAATACAGAGAATGTATATATTCAATAATAGAAAAAGTGTATTATTTGGTAAAACAGACCATAATCTTTTTCAATTAATTGAGCCGGATTTATACTCTTTTATAAAAACCAGACTAGGTGTAAATAAACTAAATGATTTGTTGAAAAACTTAACCCTTCATTGCATAGATCAATGTTGGGCTGATTATCTGGATCAAATTGCTTATTTACGTGAAGGCATTCATCTTGTGATTATCGGCGGGCAAAATCCATTAGAAACTTATCTGTCCAATGTAGTTCAATTGTTCGAGGAACTTAAAGAACAAATCGAATCCAGTATAACCAATGCTTTCAGAAACATCAAGATTTCTGAGGAAGGGATTGATATTGGCATAAATGATATAAAAGGACCTTCATCAACATGGACTTATCTAATTAACGATAACCCATTTGCCGATGATCTTGGTTTGATGTTAGCTAGTAGCCGAAACATAGGATTTTCATCTGTTGCAGCGCTCGTTCCAATAATATCAATCAATATGATTATTAGTCTTATTTATCAGCGTTTTTTTAAGAAAGGTAAGCTGATTGAATAAGAATTGAGAATGATTAAAACATTTTAAAGGGAGAATTTTATTATGAATTTAATAGCTAAAAAGCTGGGATTTGTTTTTTCTCGAATTCAAAGTTAACAGCAGCTGGCGTGGGAATAGGTTTCTTGTGGGGAATCGGTGGGAAAATCGTGCGAATTTAGAATTACCGCGAGTGAAACGCTGATATAGAGCTAAAATGCGATAAAGGTTTCATGTAGAAGCAAGACATGGTGCTGGGTTCAAGGTTTTGGATAGATATTTTAATTAAAAGTTTATACAAGAAGATATGATAAAATACAATTCTCACTATCGGGAATACGCTGAATATTAAGGTTTAGAGCCGAAGTTTAGAAAACTTATTTTGAGGGTTGTATTTTTTTGTGCGACTCTTGCAATTATTTAAATCAGGTGAGTTTCATGGCTTTGGTAGAGATTAGATTCAGCAAAGCTATCACTGCACCGCCTAAGAATACCAGCTTATAACCGTCGTGTCCAAAGCTGTACCACAGGATTCCCCCCAGAAAAGGTAGGAACATGGAAACAATATGATCAATACTAGTTCCCAAAGAGAGAGAGGGCAAAACCTCCTCCTTATACAATGAGATTTTTTTCATATATGTGGACCTTGCCATATTGACGGCGCTCATACTCTGATCGATGACATAGCATCCACAGATAATCAAGAGGGCTATATTATGCGTGAAAAGGTTTTCCGAAAAAGCATAACCCAGGCAGATGATAAAAAAAAGAACGGCTTCTCCACCAAGGACCATTTTCTCACCGACTCTATCCACAAGACATCCGATAAAGGGCTTTATCCAAATTCCCAGGACGGAGATGATAAAGAACAGGATAGTCATGGTAGATACTGGTTGTTTAAAGACATCCACTAGGACCCAGGGGCCAAAGGTGATAAAAATCTGCTTTCTTGCACCAAATAATACACAAAGCCAGTAATATAGGTTGTACTCCTTACGGAACACAAATCTCGTCTTTGATTTTGGGCATTGTTTTGAAGGCATTAACATGAAAAGAATTGAAGCGCATAGTAAAGCTGCTGCACCAATGCTGAAGGAGATAGAATAGCTCAGATGTGCAAATTTGAACAAAATACAGAGCAAAGCACTGCCAAGCACTAATGCAGCTGTGTTAACCGCACTGATTTTTCCAAGTGTTTTCCCAACTTCGTTGTTATTAGCAAAATCCATTCCGATACTACTAGACAAAGGCATATAAGTGTGCTGCCCAATGCTGTATACAAAAATAAAGATGAGGATTGTAAGATAATTTGGTGTTAGCAGACCTAAAAGCAGCATCCCAACTGCAGCTATAGCATTAGCCAGTGCGGCAATACGGATATCCTTTATGGTACTTAGTAGTCCAATGACTAGAAACACAAGGAGCCCAGGTAGTTCTCTCGGGAATTCCAATGCAGAACGCTGGAGGATTTCAATATGTAGCTGGTCTTTTAAAAAGTTGTTCAAGGTTGCTCCTTCTACACTTTGTGCAAGGCCCAAAAAACCTGTTGCAGCTAGAAACAGAAGATAACTCCTTTCGGTGTCTTTTATTTGACTGATCCATTGTTTAATCACTAGAATTCTCCTTCCTAAATAGCTAATTATTTATATGCCAATACGATTTTCTGTATAAACAATTCTGAACTTATCAAATTGGCACAGCAATCCATCACCGGCAAAGGTGGAATATGGAGTTCCCTGTTGTTTCCCGTTGATAATACTTTCCACAGATGCAACTATTTCTTCAATAGTAGACGGTGGAAGTTGTACCTGCCCATGGCTCGAGATAACTTTTTCAAACCGGTCTGATAATTTTAATAGCTTTTGCAGACTACGCTGGTAATTGCTAAGAGTTGCGGCACCTTCCGTATGAAACCACATTTCCCCATGAATCAAGCTGTCTCCTGTAAAAAGCAGTCCTTCCTTGTGATCCAGCAGTGCGATACTTCCTTGTGTATGGCCAGGAATAGCAATCACCTCGATAATACGTCCTCCGAGATTAAAGATATGGCCCTCTTCTATCGGTGCAACTGAGGATGGCACAGCATCGATCCATTGTTTAGTATCAAATTGTTCGGGGATGTGCGGTATAGCTGTTCTTAGCTTAAGCTCACGAAGTTCTTTTTGATGATATTTATTCATCAGAGGAATATCTGCTCTTGAAATATTGGCGCTTTCGAAATGGTAGTTCCCTGATACATGGTCAGGATGTCCATGGGAATTGACGATTATCAACGGCCGAGCTGTAAGGCATCTTACATAGTCCTTCAGATTACCCAAACCCCATCCTGTATCGATAAGCAAGGCTTTTTTACTGCCTTCAATCAAAAACATGTAAACCATATTCTGTTCATTAATTGCCCAAATCCCTGCGTCAATCAGCTCGTGACTGTACCAGCTGCTGTTCTGTAGCATAGTTCTCTTCCTTCCATTATGGATATAACAATATTGATATTTACTTTGTAGTGTTATAGATGTATTGTAATCATATATGGCTGTTTTTTCATGAATAATTTTGCTGATATATAGCACAAAATTGATTAAACTTTTGAGCCATATGACAAGGGAGATAAGGTGAAGCTATGATACGGGACTATTCTTTGCATAATTATATGGAAATGCCAGACTTGAATTTTATGGTAGATATCTTCCATCGCGAGATACATGAGTCGGGGATTATATTAAAAACCCACTGGCATGAACATCTTCAATTCTTTTACGTGACAGAGGGGGAACTAGTCATCCACTGCAATTCTATACCCATCCATGCGACAAAGGGAGACCTGGTAGTTATCAACAGCAATGAACTGCATTTATGCGAGAATTATGGTGTATCACTGGCCTTTTATAATGTGCGGGTGGATTTAAGCTTTTTGCAAAGCCATCAGGTCGATGCCTGCCAGGTCAGGTACATGATACCTATGCTTCAAAACTTGATTGCATTTAAGAACCATATCCATGGGGACCCTAGCATAGAACAATGTACTCGGCATATGATCGAAGAGTACTTTGATAAAAAGCCTGGATATGAGCTAGCGGTGAAGGCGCATTGCTACTTACTGATAGTACTCCTTTTAAGGAACTATGTGGAGAAGGTATACAGCCAGGAGGAGTATCGGCGGCAGTTGGAGCATCTTCGACATTTTCACAATGCATTTGAGTTCATGGATAAGAATTTCACGGAGAAAATTACTATCCGGCAGCTTGCCGCCAGTGTCAACGTCAGCATACACCATTTTTGCAGGCTTTTTAAAAAAATTACGGGGATGACTGCCGTTGAATACCTGACGCAATTGCGTCTTAATCATGCGGAGGGGCTGCTGAAGGAAGGAGGTATGAATATCACTGAAGTTGCTCTTGCAAGTGGCTTTGACGATGCAAACTACTTCAGTCGGATGTTCAAAAAAAACAAAGGAGTATCCCCTTCAAAGAGATTTTAGTATTAAAATAATTATTTCTTCCTAATCGATTTTTTTTATTTCAAGGGAAATTTCAGCTCTTAGATGTTTTGTTTTTCACCGTATTCTAGTTCTTCGCATACCCCACTGCGATGCCTACTTGGAGAACATCCCGCAACCTTCTTAAAAATATTAGAAAAATAATGGGCATCAGAAAATGCAAGTCTTGTAGCAATTTCTTGAACAGGTAAAGTAGTTTGGCGTAATAAACTGCATGCAACATGGATTTTCTGGCATAGATAATAATCATAGGGTGACTGGTTGTACTTCTTTTGGAAACTCCGAATTAATAGGACGGCTGATAAATAAGTGCTTGGCTACTCCCTCAATGGTCAGGGCTTCACTCAAGTGTTGGCCAAGATATTCGCGAACCTGCTCCGGAAGTGATTTTGCAGGAGAAATTGTATTTGTCTGGCATCGACTGACAAAGGCAATCAATTCATGAACGCCAACTCAAGCTGCATCATATCATCTACATAGAGAGGAGTTTTTCATGTTGCTTCTTTTTTTTAGAAGATTATGCAGATGCTCGATTCTACTCTCAACATCAGCCCTAGCTATAATAACAGGACAGTCCAGATGATATGCTTCTAGTAACTTGCCTATGATTTCTCCGCAGGCATTAAACCATATCTTTTTATATGGGTCACGGGGGTCAGCATAGTAAACACATACGGTTTTGCATGTAATAAGATAAAAATCACCAGCTTTTACCCGCAGATTTAATCCGTCATATTCAATATACCCACAACCCTCCTGAACATATTCAAACACATATAATAGGGAGGATTATTATGAGAAAATTACTTCGAATTAGAACTTGTGCGATGCTTATGGCACTGATAGTATAAGCTTAGAACAATTAAAAACAAAACTATTATCAAAGGGGTATGACGAATCTACTGAAACTATCAGTGATGATATTAAGGGATTAGTCAATATTGGGCTGAATATTGAAGAAACAACCCGCGGCTATGCATTTAAAGACAGCATTAATGATTTTATAATTCCAGCAATAGGGTAGAAGAAATTTCTAGGAGCAACATGGAATCGCTGAAAAATGAGATGAGAGCCAATTTAAGACTTTTACCACACGATTACATTGAGTTAATAGAAATTGCACAAGACCCAAACCAGAATAGAGCGTTTGAAATAAAGGTAATGGATTTATTTACAAAAGAGTATGGATTTAGTGGGACACATTTAGGCGGAGCAAGAAGACCAGATGGAGCTGTGTATACGCAAGATTATGGTGTTATAGTGGATACTAAGGCATATAAAGATGGTTATAATCTCCCGATTAGCCAAGCTGATGAAATGGAGAGATATATAAGGGAAAATATTGATAGAAATAAAAATGTTAACCCTAATAAGTGGTGGCGTATCTTCCCTAATGGATTAAGTGATTATAAGTTTCTATTTGTTTCAGGGTATTTTAAAGGTAACTTTGAAAATCAGTTGGAAAGGATAAGTCTGAATACTGGTATACAAGGTGGAGTGTTATCGGTTGAGCATTTACTTTTAGGAGCTGAATATTTAAAAAGAGGTATAATAAATTTAAATGATTTTGGAGATCGTTTTGTAAATAAAGAAATACTTTTTTAGGGTTACCTATACCTCATATGACAGAATGGTATTATCATTCTGAGGCTGAACTGGTTGATATTCTACAGATAGCAACAGATAATCTAACATTCAGAGGATTCCATTACTTTCAAGGTACAGAGGAACAGCTGGAAATGCATTTGTCTTTTTCTTTTAAAACTTTAACCAGGTCATCTTCTCTGACATTATCATTAACGAATTTAACTTTGTTATTAGATAAAACCTTACCATCGACAATTTATTTATCACCCTGAGTATCATTAATACAGGAGTAAGGGCTATTACTAAACTCATGTAAAAAGAAAATATGACGGTCACCTTATATTGAGATGTATACTATTGACATTGACCCTGCGTCAACTTATATAATAGTTGTAAGGTGGTGATAATTTTGGAATTAATTAGAATAAATGAAGTAGTGGAAAGCTTCGGTATATCTAGTAGGACACTAAGGTATTATGAGGAAATGGGGCTTTTATGGAGCAACCATCCTGATTACAAAACCCAACGTTATTATGATACCGCCGCCCTTGAACGGTTGAAGCAGATTATTATTTTACGTAAATTACAAATCCCTGTTAAGGATATGGTCCTTATATTTAAAAGTGAAAACACTACAGCCTTGATCCAAGCCTTTGTGAACAAGCTCGATTCTCTTGACACGGAGATTTCAGCCCTATCTGAGCTAAGACATCTTGTGGATGATTTTCTACATAAAATGCTTATGAGCGGTATAAAGAAAATATCCGCCATTACTTTGCTTTATGAAGAAACCGAAAAAAGGCTTGCCACATTAGAAAGAAATGAGACGGTCACATTTGAAAAGTTGTCGGAAATAAGCCGTGAAGCATTAAGACTTCATGATGTCCGTATTATTCGATTACCACCCATGCGTTTTCTTACTTCACGATTAAAAACAGGACAAGTAGAAAACCTGGATGGTAAAATGGAGAACCTGTTTGCGAAATATGGATTCACACCAAATCCCGGATTACGTAATTGCTTTTACCGTAAAGAATCAAACGGTGAATGGATTATGCTTGTCAAAATACCAAGCCACTATAAAAATACAACAGAATATGTAGATGAAGAATTTACAGGAGGGTTATTTGCCATAGCCAGCTCCTTCATGGAAGATATGGATGATACTATTATTCTATTGAAAGACTGGATAAATAGGAGTGACCATTTTGCGCTTGGCACTAATGCGGAAGGAGAAGTGCAGTGCTACGAAATGATTGAGGAAATTCTACCGTGGGATATAGCAAATAGCTTGAATAGATACCAACAAGATATATTTATTCCTATACGTATAAAGAATGAAAAGGAGAAAAAGGACATCTACTTTTATATGCCCTACCTGCCAAAAGGAGTAATTCAATACGACACCGACCCCTTTAAACTCGATTGGTGAAGAACGCCCTTAATGGGCTGATAGGAGGATGCAGATGAACAAAAAAACAGAACTGCAAAAAGTCAGTGAGGAAACTATGTGCTTTATGCGAGGAAAGTATTCTTTGGATGAAGTGGGCAACGGCAAAGATGAATTGAAGTTCCGCAAAGGCGGAAAAACAATACTGACTATCTACATACGTGAGGACCGCTATGATTTTCTTGTTATTTTCGGAAAGGCAGAACGTGAGTTATTTGAGGCTCAGCGCAATGAATTTCCGCAAGAGATACAGGGAATTTACGATAACAGCAAAACATATCATGACGGCAAGTGGATGTTTATTCCCGTTGCCGATTTACGTACGCTCGAAGCTGTTAAGCAGCTTGTTTTGATTAAGAAAAAACCAAACCGAAAGCCGTTTCCAAAAGAGCAGGCGATCTATTCAAGCTGTGGACACCGTTGTGATTTGTGTGTGCATTATAACGGTGGAACAATCAGCGAGGAGTTCAGGGCCGAGTTGAAAGAGCGGTTGATACGTGTATACGCTGGGGGTGTAGGTGATGGGGGATATTGGGGCGATGATATGCAGTTATGTGATGGCTGTCATGCGGGGGGATTAGATAAAGGCTTTAGCTGCGATGCATTGAAATGTGCAGCTGAAAATGACGTTGATAAATGCCAAAATTGTAGCAAGAACCCTTGTGATAAGGCACGTAATTTATATCAAGGGCTTAAACCTGAAATCCACACAAATACCATTGCTGCCGATGATGTTACATGGGTAATTCTGCCCTATGTGTATGAGCAATACGGAAATTAATAGGGATTTAAACAGGTGGAAAGATATCCTTTCTAACATTTCATGTCATTAAATTAGCATTTCAGTCTTATTAAGGCTATCTCTTTTTTTTGTGTGATAAACTATTTGTAACTATAAATTAGTGATTCTTATATTTAGTAAATCGTTAAATTATAATTATACAAAACAAGTTTGTGTTTTTAGCCATGAATTTGTGCCACTGATGAGGTGGAGGAAGGATACTTACATGAAAAAGATTGTAACAAAAGCTATGGCAGTGGTTTTAAGCATTTCGATTCTAGTAAGTGCTGTTATGGTTGTACCACAACCGGTTTCCGCTAATGTATATGGCCCCCAGCGTATTGTCAATATCGCTACGCAGCATTCTATACTAAAGGATTATGACAAGGCTTATGCTAGAAACAAAGAGCTTTGGAATGCTCAAAGAACCGATAATGACGCAATTGAGAAGAATAAAAGTGGCAGTAATGATAAAGATATTATAAAGTTGGCAAAAGAAATCACTGCTTCATCCAAGGACGATTATTCAAAAATGAGAGCAATATACAATTGGGTGGCTACCAACATTTATTATGATTATCCTGCCTACAGAAATGAGCTTAATAATGTTCAGGATGTAGCGTCTCCTCAATCTGCATTCGTTGTAATGGATCGTAAACGTGGAGTGTGTGGAGGATTTACCACTCTTACTGTTGCTTTGCTGCGTGCTGCAGGTATACCAGCTAAGGGTATTAGTGGAGTTGTAAACTCAGATAAAAATGTTGGACATGCTTGGTCACAAGCCTGGCTAAGCAGTGAAAAAAGATGGGTTATAATGGATACAACATGGGGTTCAGGTAATAAATATGATAATGGCAACTATACTAAAGGAAGTATGAAAACTAAGTTTTTTGATATATCTCTTGCAGATTTGTCACGTAGTCATTTAATGACTGATACTTCAGAGGTGTGGAATAAAATCATGTGGTACCCAAATATAAAGGGTCAACCTAATACATACACAACTGTGCCTTATATGTCTGGATTGACTTGGAAGAACCCAGGTACCCGTCCAGGTTATAAATTTGCAGGCTGGTTTAAGGACGCAGATTTAAAAACCGCTTGGGATTTTAATAAGGATAAAGCCGCTACAGATGTAAATTTATATGCCAAATGGACTGCTGAAGTCTATACAGTGAAGTTTGATTCTAATGGTGGCAGCGCTGTCCCAAGTGTAAAAGCTACATACGATTCAAAGCTTACAAAACCAAAAGATCCAACTAGGGCGGGATATATATTTGCAGGCTGGACCTATAAAAAGAATGGAACATCGTTTTGGAATTTTGTCAAGGAACCGGGCATATCTACTGTTAAAAGCAATCTTACCCTTTATGCTTCATGGCAAAAGCCCTTTACTATCACATTTGATAGCTGCGGTGGTACTAAGGTAGCCAGCAATAAAACTGGTTTAAATGGCAGAGTGCTACAGCCGTCACAAACACCCACTAGGGAGGGGTATACCTTTGCAGGGTGGTATTACAAGAAAAATGCAACAGATAATGATCGGCCTGTTTATTTTGGCTCAGTTTCAGTAACCAAAGATACTACATATTATGCAAGGTGGAAGCAAGGTGGATCTAAAACAGGTACAACTACCGCAAAACCAACAGAAACACAAAAGCCAACAACATCAACACCAACACCACCAGCAACACCAACAGAATAAAAGATAGCAATGGGTTGTTTGTGGGCATTTCTGATAGTGATATAACGAAAAACAGTAATGTAGTGTTGTGGACAGAAGCAACATATCAGACCCAGAATTTTGTATTGACCAAATTAAAGACAGTTGCTGCGGTAACACCAACACCAACAACACCAACACCGACACCCGAAGTTAAGCCAACAGAAAAACAGGAGGCGTCGCTTGTACCATCTAAGGTTGAGTCCATTACTCGCGAAACCAGTACAAACAAAAACACAATTAAGGATGGTTGGTATTACTTTGTATGTCAAAACAATTATATTAGCGTAAATAATACACAAGCTATACTAACAAAAGAAGAGTATGCAAATCAGTTTTATTTAACACACTTAGGTGGAACAATGTATACAATAAGAAGCATGTTCAATACATATCTATCCACTGAAAGTGTTACACCAAGAAGCGGTGACAAGGTACCAGCAAAAACAATTAGAGAGGATGAAGCTAATGTCGATGGTTGGATAATAAATATAGACCCCAAAACCAATGTTTGTACCATTCATCCTTTAAGTAATAAGAATTTGGCGATGAGTGCCAGTAGTAATAAAATAGTATTACAAGACGCTACTAAGGCAAAGGAGGCTGGCAAAATCACTCTTGTTCCTAGAAAGTAGGGAAATTCACATGGGAAATGATAGACAGGAGATAATAGATATAAGAAAGTTTAATACATCAATTGCTATATTGTAAATAATGTGTTAAGATAAGTTAGTCAAATATATAACCATGGATTAAGTTTTAGATTACAACTCTCTTTAAGTTATTGGAACAGAAAGTTATGATTTATATGATCCAAATAAATTAAGGAGGTATATTGATATGGATAAAGTTATTACTTGTAAGGATTGTAATTCACAATTCACTTTTACTGAAAATGAGCAGGCATTTTACAAGGAAAAAGGGTTCGACAATGAACCACAAAGATGTCCTGACTGTAGAAAAGCAAGAAAGCAGCAAAATAACAATAGAAACAACGGAAGAAGTTACGGTAACAGATGGTAAAAGAAATGAGAGCTTAGGCTCTCTTTTTTTTACTTACTTATACTCCTATGAAGTGTAAGTAGTATTTTATAATATAAAAACTTAGTGAAAATATTCATACAATTTGACATTTTTTACCTAGCTACATACAATGTATATAATAATAGTAATATATTATATTCTGACTCTTAGGAGAAATTATGAAAAAAATTAAAGTTCTTTTGCTTAAGCTGGATAGTTTATTTAGTAAAAGCAAAGAATTTTGGTATAATAGCATTGGTTAATGAAGAAATAATTCAATTAAAGAGAGATTATATGATAAAAGTATATAACCGTAAAACAAAGCAGTATGATATTGAAAATGTTGCTGGTGGAAAGCTGCTTGAAACGCTGTACACCTCAAGGAGAGGCAAGGTAGGCTTAGATATTCTGGTAAAAAGAAAGTTGTACTCTGTATTGACTGGATTTTTTTGCGACTTGTCCTTAAGTAAAAAGAGTATAGGTAGCTTTATTAAGAATTTTGGCATAAACATGGAAGAAAGCGAGAACGAGCAGCAGGATTTTGTTAGCTTCAATGACTTTTTTGCTAGGAAGCTCAAGCCTGCAGCCCGCCCCTTCGACACAAATGAAAAAATGCTGCTGTCCCCGGGCGACGGTAGGCTGCAGGCCTTTGCCAACATAGATAGCGACAGATTGGTGCAGATAAAGGGGATGAACTTTTCCTTGGGCGCTCTGCTACAAGATGAACAGCTAGCAAGGGAATATGCAGGGGGTACCTTTATTCAGCTGAGGCTGTGCCCTGTAGACTATCATAGATTCCATTTCTTTGATAGTGGTATATGCAGTGAGCCAAAAAAGATCAAAGGACTGTACTATTCTGTAAATCCTGTGGCATTAAAAAAAGTCCCTGAGTTATACTGCCAGAACAAACGTGAATATAGCATTTTCAAAAGCGACAACTTTGGAGACGTAATATATATGGAAGTTGGAGCTACATCTGTGGGCTCAATAATTCAAACCTATGAGCCAGGCAAGAAATTATCCAGAGGTCAGGAAAAGGGGTACTTCAAGTTTGGAGGATCAACAGTGCTGTTAATATTCAAGAAAAATATGACAATAATAGATAATGAAATTCTTGAGCAATCGGAGCTTGGCTTTGAGACTAAAGTTTTAGCAGGAGAAAAAGTAGGGATAGCTCCACTGGTATAATGGCAATATGGAAAATAAATCCCTTTAATGTATTGAGTATGAAATAATATTAGTTTATAATTAATAGCAATTGTTTTGGTTTTTTTATAGTTATTTTCAGAGATGAAAGGGTGATAGGGATGAGCGACATAAAGACTATAGGTGTACTTACGAGCGGGGGAGATGCGCCTGGGATGAATGCTGCAATAAGAGCAGTGGTTAGAACAGGTATATATTATGGCTTCAAAATGATGGGAATCAGAAAGGGCTATAATGGACTAATTTGTGGTGATATTTTTGAAATGACTGCAAGAAATGTTTCAGATATAATACACAGAGGCGGAACTATTCTTCAAACTGCACGCTGTAAGCCTTTTACAACAGATGAGGGTATGCAGAAGGCTTACTCGATAAGTAAAGCATTCGGCATAGATGCACTGGTTGTAATAGGTGGAGATGGTTCATACAGAGGAGCTAGGGACTTCTCGAAATATGGTATGAAGGTCATGGGTTTACCAGGCACTATTGACAACGACATTGCAAGCTCAGATTACACAATTGGTTATGACACTGCAATGAACACAGTACAAGATGCTCTTGATAAGATTAGGGATACTGCATATTCACATGAGCGTTGCAGCGTTCTTGAAGTTATGGGTCGCCGTGCCGGGCATATAGCTTTGAATGTGGGTATTGCCGGTGGAGCAGAGGTTGTCCTGTTGCCTGAGAAAGAATTTGATTTTGATACAGATATAGTTAGAAAGATTATTCAAGGCAGAAACAGTGGCAAGAAGAACTATATCATAATTCTTGCTGAGGGTGTTGCAGAGAAAATAGGTGGCGCTCTTGAGCTTGCAAAGAGAATTGAAGACCTTACTGGTATAGAGACTAGAGGAACTGTTTTGGGCCATATTCAGAGGGGTGGAAGCCCTACAATTCAGGATAGAGTTATGGCAAGCCGTATGGGTGCAAAGACAATACAGTTTCTAAAAGATGGCCAATACAACAAAATCATTTCTGTTCAAGACTCAAAAATTGTTGCGATTGATATCGATGAGGCCCTTGCTATGAAGAAGGATATCGATCAGGAAATGGTAGAATTGAGCAACATTCTATCTATATAATGCTGTGAGCACCAAGTTCAATGTAAATGAAAATATAGATGCTGGACGTTCATATTTTGATAAAAAATAATAACAACGTGATAATGCCCCTTGTCCATCCTGATTATTAATATCGGGTTACTAACAAGGGGTGTTTTTTTATGCAAATCTGGTTTTAATCAAAAAAATTATCTGCTAAGTGAACTTTTTAGCCCCAATAATGTCTCTTATATGTGAAAGGAAGATGAGAAATGGAAACTGAGAAACTTATATGCTTAGCCATAGAGGGTGATAAAGATGCTCTAATAAGGTTGATAATGGATAAAAAAGAAGAATACTATAGACTTGCCTACGTTTTTCTTAATAACAAGGAAGACACTATGGACGCTTTGCAGGATATGATTATTATACTATTTAAGAATATAAAAAAGTTAAGGAATAAAGATGTATTCTATAGTTGGAGTAAGACGATACTTATTAACTGTTGTAGGGGTATATTGAAGAAGAAGAAAAAGCTTATACATTATACTCCTAAGACTGATAGAGAATACATAGAGAATTACAAGAACATAGAGGTTAAACAAGACATTATGGACGCTCTTGGTAAGTTGAATAAAGATCAACAAGAGGCTATCAAAATGAAATATTTACTTGACCTTGATTATGAAACTGTAGCTAAAATTGTTAAAGCGCCAATAGGGACAGTAAAGTCAAGAGTACATAATGGAGTGTCTAAACTAAGAAAAATGTTGGTAGGAGGGAGTATACATGATTAATGTTGAAGATCAACTATATAAAAAGAAGGACGAAATTGAAATGCTAGAGATTCCAGATAATATGGAGCAAAAGTTAAGAGAAGCACTATCTAAAAAAAGAAGGAAACTCCCAACATCTAGGATAGCTGCTCTGTTGATTATTTCGTTGGCCTTTACGTATAGCTTTGATGCTTTAGCTTATTATGGTAAAAGCATTATTGGCTATGATGAAGTTATGAGCGACTCGTTAAAAAATCTTAATGAAGAGGGATTAGGGCAGCAGATTAATAAATCGTGTGTATTCAGTAACGGTGTAGAGGTGTCATTAGAAGGGATAATGTTTGATAATAAAGAATTAGTAGCATTTATAAAGGCCCACAGCAAAAATGAAAAATTAGCGGATGGACTGCCTCGATATGATCTAAAGGGTTTAAACCCTTTCGGTTATCATATGAAATCAGGACAGGGAAAATACATTGATGAATATACGGCAGTTTTTACTCAGAGCTTTGAAGTGCCGCAGTTCTATGAAAAGTGGATGAAGCTAGACATTAAGCTCTTTATAGCTGGGAAGCTAGAAACTCAAACTATATCTTTTACTTTAAATAGAAACAAGGCATTTAAACAGGAGATAACCAAGAATATAGACAAACAAGTTCAGATAGGAGATTATAATATTAAATTCGAATCAATTTCTGCATCTAGAATGTCTACAAATATATATGGGAAGATTATCCCTCTTAATGAGAGTGCATCAAAGGTTTTCTCCGAAAAGGATTATCTTAATGAATTTTTAGCACCAAATTTGATGTTTGATATTGTTGCAAATGAGCAAAAGGTTGTCCAATCAGGTGGGGGAAGAAGTGGTTCAGGGGGAAACATTTCCTTTCATAATGAAAGTGAAGCTCTTCCAAAGGACTTAAAAGCATTGACGTTGCGAAATATCAGATTGGAATATAACAAAATAATAGATAAAGAAGCTCACATATCCTCTAAAACAGAAAATGAGATGATTTGTGATGATCTTATAATTAGAAAAGTAGAAGCAGAAGGTAGCAATTTGAGCATAACTATCTCAAGCAAAGGAATACCAGTAGTAGGACTGTTTGATGGAGAAGCTCAATTGGAACAGATTAATATTGATGATTTTAAGTATGAGGGCAGAAGAGACAGATTAGTTGACAGAGTATACAAATTCACGGGAACAGGAGAAAGCCTAAAATTAGAAGTCAAAGCTATCAGGTATGCAGACATAACAGACAAAACAATTGAAATACCTATAGATTAAATTATGTAGTTATCTATTCATAAAATAGCATATGCAAAAGCTCAAGATGGGAATTACAATAAGCTATCTAGGAGATTTATCTAGGGGAATATATTTTGCTAGCTAAATAATATCACTAAACA
Organism: Bacillota bacterium; assembly: GCA_023439045.1. Lineage (GTDB taxonomy): Bacteria > Bacillota > Clostridia > Acetivibrionales > DSM-1351 > Ruminiclostridium. Next base: position 234,762 of record JAEXOY010000021.1, read on the forward strand.
CTATATCATGGTATTTAAACTCATATTCCTTGTCGCTATCCATTCCTGAGGTATAAGAGTTGTTGCCAATAAGGGCAAGTGCATTAGAAATAACACTGCTGTCCTTGTACAACGCATGGTACAATACCTCGAGCAGCTCTGTAGTTTTTGTGACTGCCTGATTATATAAATCCTTGAAACTCTCGGTATGTGGCTTGCGGATGTCAAAAGGTTTATACCACACATTGTGGTGGTCATTCATATAATCAATATCATCATTTACGGCCTTTGGAAAAATAGTAGCTGCAATTACAGGATATTTGAGTATAAGCCTCTCCACAGGAGTTATGACCTTTTTTAGTATTCCTGTAGGATCATGTAAAACCTTCTGAGTCATAATCATATCCTTAATAGATGCTGCTAAGTGCTTGCCGGGGATGTTATAGTCATATACTTTTTTCAATACAAACTCATAAAGCTTACCAATATTGCTTGCTACGGGTGCTGCTACATCAATCTTGCACCCCGGCTTAAGCTGTTGGGGAGTAATGCCAAGCTTTTCCTTTAATAAAATCACATCCAGGTTTGTTTCAAATCTATGATGATAATATGCATAGCGAAAGGTTTTTTGCTCGCCTTTTTTTAGAAAGCCTGTTTTATAAAATATATAAGGATGAGTTATGCTATCAAGACAATTGTGACATACAAACCCCATAAAGTAAGCACACAACATATTTTTTATGTTTTCGGGTTGTTGTACTAGATAGTCAAAGAAGCTATTAAAAACCTTACCCACCTTTTTTGCATGCATTTCTTGCCCCACATTTGATATAAGTGGCTTTGGGGTCCACGGGAAGATTCTATAATAAAACAGAACATCAGGGCCTTGAGTGCCAAGGTTATATATATTCTGGTTTTTACTAATAAAATCTCTAAGTTCTTTATTTTTTATTGTTTTTTGTACATCAATTCCACAAAGATAATGAGTTATTAGGTTCGGCATAATCTTACCTCTTGCTGAAAGTAGCATTATATTTATATTAAGAGTTTAAACATATAGTTCTTATTTTTTTGTTTTTAGCTATGAGTGTCTACTTATAATATACCCAATAATATTAAATATTTAAATATTTTCAAAGAAAATATTGACAAATTGGTTTATTAGTTATATAGTTAGTTACATGAGTAACTAACTAACGTAGTGCATACCCGATAGTTACTGATGGTACATACTTGATAGTTACTGGTAGGATAGTTACTGATAGTACAAATCAATAAAAAAATCAATGTACAACCACGATATGTTGATTGTAAAGTAATTGCAAGGTATATAGATATACCTAAGACAATTAAATAAGGTAAAAGGAAGTGAAGCTATGAATTTTAATCAAGACAGGCCGATATACATTCAATTAGCAGAGTGGCTTGAGGATCAGATTTTGTCGGAAGTGTACAACGAGGAGACTCAGATACCATCTACTACAGATATTTCAGTCAATTATAAGATTAACCCCGCCACGGCGCTAAAGGGAATAAATATGTTGGTGGATGAAGGAGTAGTCTACAAAAGGAGGGGACTGGGGATGTTTGTTTGTACAGGGGCAAAGGAAAAGATTTTAGACAAGAGGAAGATTGCTTTCCTTGAAGAATATATTGATACATTGGTTTCGGAGGCAAAAAAGCTTTGCCTGTCAAAGCAAGAAATATTATCAATGTTAGAAAGAAGGTTTGATCGATGAAGCAGATACAATTTATGAACGTAACAAAATGCTTTGGAACAAATAAGGCTGTTAATGATGTTACTCTAAGCCTAGAGGGTGGCAAGGTGTATGGACTTTTAGGTAGAAACGGTGCGGGTAAGACCACTCTGTTAAATTTACTGACAAATAGGCTGTTTACAACCTCAGGAGAGATATTGGTGGACGGAGAACCTGTAAAGGAAAACGATAAGGCACTATCTAAGATATACTTTATGTCGGAGGCTAATTTATATCCTGAGACAATGACACTGAAGCAAGCAATCACTTGGTCAAAAGAGTTTTATCCAGGGCTAGATGAAGGATTTGCATATGAGTTAAGCGATAAATTTAAACTGGATTGCAACAAAAAATATCGAAGCCTATCAACGGGCTATAAGTCAATCTATAAACTTATTATCGCATTGAGCTGCAATGCAGAGATTACTCTTCTGGACGAGCCGGTTTTAGGGTTGGACGCAAATCATAGGGATATGTTTTACAAGGAGTTAATCAAGAATTATAGCCAAAACCCAAGAACAATTATTATTTCAACACACCTCATTGAAGAGGCAGCAGATATGATTGAGGAAGCTATTATTATACAAGAAGGGAATCTCCTTATGAAAGATTCTGTAGAAAACCTGACCTCGCAAGGGGCGACAGTATCAGGGCCCATTAAAAAAGTGGACGACTTTATAGTAGGAAGAAATGTAATCGGAACGGAAACCTTAGGAGGTTTAAAAAGTGCATTTCTACTCGAAAGACTTGACAAGAAGCAAGTTCCGGAAGGGTTGGAATTATCCCGCCTTAACCTGCAACAGCTGTTTATACAGCTTACCAATTCCTAATAAATGTACATAAAAGGTATATTTATGATAAAGGCTCCAAGAGATAGCCGTTAGACTATTGGTAATAAGGTTAATATGAAACAGGTGAGCAGGTAAGTTAAAATAAGATAACTTTAAAAGTTATTTGTAAAAGAAAGGTGATTTAACGTGAGAATTAATCCAGTATTAAAATATAATTTAAATGATTTTAAAAAAGCAGTAATGAAGTTCTATTTTATATTCTTCCTAATAGTCTTAGTTATGGTTCCATTAAGCATAATTACGAATAACAATGAGACTGATATGGGCATTATTACGGTAAGAATGAGCGGTCTAGAACTCACATCTATGATATTCTTATTTGTGGCAGGACTTAATTCCTTTAAGGCTGATTTTCTATTCTATTCAGCTAACGGAATATCTAGAAAGACACAGTTTTATGGATTTGTAGCAAGCACTATTCCTGTAGTCCTCATAATGTCAGTTATCGACACAGTATATGGAACTATATTAGGAGTGCTTCTGGACTACAATAGTGTATTTACAATGGCATATAGTCAATACCACGCAAATGCAATAATTATGAAATTAGCTACGGTTGTTTGGTCGGCGCTTTTATACCTAACGGTATTAATGATTGGATACTTTATAACAGTTCTGTACTATAGAATGCCAAAAGGATGGAAGATTGGCGTATCTATAGCAGTCCCTATGTTGTTTCTTTATATTCTGCCTATTATGGACGAGATGCTTTTTTCATCGAGAATTACAGATGCTATGACCAAAGTATTTAGCACGCTGATGGGGAACGGACACAATCCCTACATAGCAATGTTTACACTATTGGTGGTAACACTAATTTTTGCAGCGCTATCATACTCACTTATTAGAAAAGCAGAGGTAAGGGAATAACCCTTACCTCTTTTTACGCCTTATGCAATTTCAGTTTTTCTAACCATAGAGTGAAATTTTTCAAAAATTGCTGTCTTGTCGAACTTAGATATGTCTTTTATTATTCCTCCAGCCATATCAGCGTGTCCTCCTCCGAAGCCTATTCCACTAAGTGCTTTTTGAATTATACCTGCAGCATTCAAATTGGGATTCTCATTTCTTATTGAAAAATTGATGGAGTGGGTATTGTTTGCACACAGCACAACAAATTCTATTTCTTGCAAGCACATGACGAAATCTCCCATGATGCCAAGCAAATTCTGATTGCATCCACCTTCGAAGTAACAGAAAGCAAAGCCCTCTTTAATAACAAGATTATCAAGCAGCTTCTGATAAAAATGTAAATCCTGTGTTTGTATATAGTTCCTTAGTATTGAGTTTACAAAGGTTATATCACAAACCAAATATAATTCAGAGTAAGCAACTATATCATTGCGTGAAACCCCTCTTGTCAACTGGGCTGTATCCATGTTTAGTCCAATGAGCAAAGCTGTTGCTATATCTCTTGGAATAGTAATTCCCAAGTCAACAAAGTATTCATAAATGATAGAAGAACACGATCCGTACTCCGGCCTTATGTCTACAAATCTAATACATTCTGGTGCTGTAACTTGGTGATGATCAATAACTGCAACTTCTTCAGCTATTAAATCCTCAACATTACTATTACCCTTACAACTGTCAACTAATATGAGTTTATCATGCACAGTGATATCTGCATCGATATATGAGTATGCATTTATACCTAACTGTCTTATCATTGTGTTGAGAGATTCTCTTTGGATATCACCCTTATAAATAATATCCGAAGCAATTCCATATTGCTTTAATATGTACTGAAGACCATATGCCGAAGCGATTGAGTCATGGTCCGGGAAGTTGTGTGTTTGAATAAACACATGCTTGTATTGCTTTAAATAATCTAATAAATCAACCGAGATAGACATTGTATTTTACGGATTTATCCGTACCTCCATTAGTATTTTTGTTTGTATTGTACTATTCTACTTTCAGGTTGCTTTGTAATGTCGTTCTTATGTCACTTTAAAGTTATATTTTGCCATAAACACTGTTGATTTGTAAATAATTTTGCAATTACTTATTACTTTATTTATTTTATCACATATTTATACACACAAAAATACTCATATAATGCTATTTACATGTTTGTTGGCCAAATACAGCTAGTTAGCTTCATGTCTGTAAATACAGCGTCAAAACTCGACTGAAGAGGGCTACATGCGTATACTCCAAAGTTGAGGGCTCCTTTTCCATTAAATAAATGAAACATTCTCATCTGTTTAAAGTTAACTCCATTTATTGAATTCTCTAACAAAAAATCATCGGTTTGACGACTTATTCTATAAAACATTGATGATACCCCAGAGCTTACTTGTGAAGTGGACCAATCAGAATACCCGTTATTAGTTAAGACACTTCCAAGGTGCGAAAACTCAAAGTTTTCGTGCTCTATTGAACCCTTAAACCAGTTATCACTATCCTGATAAATGAGTACTCCGCATTGGTCATAGGGCTTGTTATATCTAAAGGAGGCTTTAACAGAAAATGTGAAGTCACTGTCAATTTCCATTAGAAGCGCATGTGTATTGTCGTTCTGCGTACCGGTATAAGTTCTTTGCCACAGATCGGTAGAAGGTTCGGTTGTTATTGTTATTTTACTTGCCTGTATATCACTTTTTTCAGGTTTGTTTAGCCATGTAAGTGCCGAAATATTAAACATTTTACCTCCGAGTGTACCTATATAATATATTAAACTTTGGTGTTAAAACTAAGCATGCTCTTGACAGTTATTTAAGAGTATTAATCACTTATAGTACTAATTTAGTTTGCCATAAATAAAAAATCAGATACCAATCGTTCAAAAAAATTATTGACAACTATAAACTATGAACATATAATGAGTGTATTAAGTGTACTATTACTTATAATACAGTTAAAGGAGGTGCCTATGATACAAATTGACCTTAAAGACTCAAAACCTATTTATGAACAGATAAAGGAAAAAATTAAGGGTTTGATCATAAGCGGCATTTTAAAACCGGACGACAAGATTCCGTCGGTAAGAGAACTTGCGCAGACTCTTACAATCAATCCCAATACCATTCAAAAGGCATATAGAGACCTTGAGTCAGAGTCAGTGATTTATACTGTAAAGGGAAAGGGTAACTTTATTTCGCCTATGGATCAGCAAACGGTAATTAATAGGGAAGCACAGCTGCTTTTTGAAATACAGAAGTGTGCTGAGGAGCTGGTATATTTGAAAACTCCAAAGAATAAGGTAGTTGATTGCATAGAAAATGTTTATACGTACAAGGAGGGTCACAAATGATAGAGGTTTTGAACCTAACAAAGACTTACGGTAAGTATAAAGCGCTTGATGGTTTGAATTTACACGTAAAGCAGGGATCAGTTTTTGGATTATTAGGGCCAAATGGTTCAGGCAAGACAACTCTCATAAAGCATCTAGTGGGAGTATTTGAAAACGAAACAGGCACAGTAAAGATTGAGGGTAAGGATGTATTTGATAATGCAGAAGTAAAGGGTAAAATTATCTACATCCCAGATGATGTATTCTTCTTCTCACAATATAGTATTTTAGAGACGGCAAAGTTTTACGCAAGCCTATATCCCAACTGGAGCTGGGAAAGATTTGAGACATTGAAGCAGGCGTTTCCTATTGATATAAAAAGAAGGGTTACAAAGCTTTCAAAGGGTATGCAAAAACAGGTTGCCTTCTGGCTCAGCATATGCGCAAGGCCAAAGGTAATGATTCTTGATGAGCCGGTGGACGGACTGGATCCAGTCATGAGAAAAAAGGTGTGGAATTTGGTACTTCAGGATGTTGTGGAATATGGTACTACTGTTTTGGTATCCTCTCACAATCTAAGAGAGCTTGAAGACATTTGCGACCATGTAGGAATAATGTTTAATGGAAAGATGATGATAGAGCGCGAGTTAGATAATATGAAGTCGGATATACACAAGCTTCAGCTGGCATATGCGGGGTATATACCTGAGAAAATCCTGGATTCAGAAAGTATACTGCATCAAACACAAAGTGGAAGTGTTATTCAATATATTGTCAGGGGTGATAGGACTACCATAATTAATAAGGTCAGAGGCACTAACCCTGTAATACTAGATATACTGCCTCTTACTTTGGAAGAAATATTTATTTATGAACTGGGGGATAAAGGCTATGAAATCAATAACATCATTATTTAAAAAGGGCATAATCATTAGCGACCTAAAACGCTTTTGGTGGGTAAGTGCACTATATGCTTTAGCACTCTTTCTAGCCACACCTATGATACATTTCATGAGGATGTTCACCACATCAGTTGCTGACATGGAGTTTATAAAGTTAAACATACAGGACGAACTGAGATATTTGGAGGGCAGTAGTGCTATATTTCTGATATTAGCACCTGTAATAATAGGAACACTGTTATTTATGTATATGCAAAAATCAAAGGCAGCTTCACTGTATCACAGTCTACCTTTATCTAGGGCGGTCCTGTATATTAATAGTTGCATATCTGCAGTAATATTACTAGTTATACCTATCTTGTTTAATGCAGGGGTAATGTTTTTGCTCAATGGCTTTACAGACTTATCAGATATTTATTCTGCTTCAATGATATTCAGATGGGTTGGACTGCAACTGCTTTTTGGTGTGCTATTCCTATCAATGACAATATTTACGGGGATTTTCACAGGAAATTCTGTTGCTCAGATAGCATTTGTATATATACTAAACTTTCTGCCGTATTATCTTGTAGAATTTGTAGGGGGCAACCTTCAAAGCCTACTATATGGTTTTAGATCATACTCTAATGATTCTTTTATGGATAAACTGCCAATGAGTATGCTGTTTTTAACTAAGAGAAACTTATCAGCTAGTGTAATAGTATTATTTATCACATTAACAATTGCTCTATTTGCTGGCGGATTGTGGGCTTTCAAAAAAAGAAAACCTGAAATGTCTGGAGAAGTTATTGCTTTTCGGTGGGTGAGACCAATATTTATATTTGGTGTAACCACCTGCGTTGCGCTGTTAGGTGGTGCATATTTTTCAAGTGTGTTTAATACAATGCCTATGGAATTTACTATCTTTGGATTATTCTTGGGATCATTATTGGCATATATAATTGTACAGATGATTACTAATAAAACATTTAAGGTACTAAATACCTACAAAGGTTACTTAGGATTTGCATTGGTAATGGTTATTTTGCTACTGGGTGTCAAGGTTGATATATTTGGATATCAAAACAAAGTACCAGCTCCGGAAAGCGTTGCAGAAGTATACTTTGGGAATAACATCTATTACTGGGAGAATAGGAATAATCCAGAATACAATAATGATGACAATCAGAACGTATTTACAACGCAAGAGAATATAGAGGGTATTACTACTTTTCATAAGGCGATTTTACAACAGCGCCCGAAGGACAACAAATATAACGGAAATTATCTGATTTATAAGCTAAAAAACGGGTCTGAAATCAGAAGGTATTATGATTATGATAAGACCGAGTTTGAAGAGCAGTTATCACCGGTATATAAAAGTGAGGAATATCTACAAAACAGGTACCCTATTTTGAAACAGACCGCAGAGGACATAAAGTATATTGAGATAAGAAATGAGTGGGTTGACGGAAAGAATATAATTGTGTCAGACAAGGATATGCTCGCTCAACTTCAGTTATCAATATCAAAGGACGTTCAAAACCTAAAATATAGTGATATTATCAGTAATCCTTATGACAGAATAATTACTATTGCTATTAAGGATAAAGACAATAAAGTAATAGAATATAAGTACGGTAGCTCTTATCATAATACTAAAGAATTCCTTCAAAAAAATGGTCTACTTGAAAAAATGATGTTAACTTCCGATGAAATAGCTTCCACTCTACTAATTAACTATAATAATAGGCAGAGTGAGGGTCCTAAAACAGCAATTTATGAGCCTAGAACAGTTGAGGTTTCTGATAAGCAGATTGTGGAGGAACTAATTGAGCTGGCTATGAATGTTAGCCATGATAAGTCCCAATCCATAGTTGTTCAATTTACCACCCAAAACGGTAGACATTATGATTTTGCGATTAATTATGAAAATGTTTCTGCTAATCTTCAAAAACTTATTGATAGTATAAGTAATTAGTTGGTATGATGGATTAGTTAGTAGCATCTGTTGATATTAAATGTGTTAATGCCACTAAATCAGTTTTAGTGGCATTAGTTTTAGCAGTTTGTTTTCTAATTAATTCAAGTATCATATAGTTTGGAGATGATTAGCTCGTGATGAAATCCAGTATAGAACTTAGTAAAGAACATGGTATAGAACCTAGTAAAGAACCTAGTAATGAATCTAGTATAGAACCTAGTATAGAATCCAGTTTAGGAACAGTTACACGACCAATTATAGCAATTCCCATTGGGGACGTAGCGGGGATTGGTCCGGAGATAGTAGTAAAGGCGCTTTCAAGAGCTGAAATATATGATGTGTGCAGGCCAGTAGCAGTAGGAAGCATTAAGGTGCTAAAAGCCGCAGCAGCAATATGTGGATTGGATGTCTTATTTAATTCTATAGCCAATATTAGTGAAGGTATGTATGAAGTTGGGACAGTAGATGTAATAGATATCAATAATATTGATATTGCAAGCCTCAAATATGGTGAGGTGCAGGCACCGGCAGGACGTGCTGCATTTGAGTATATAAAGAAGTGTGTTGAATTGGCATGTATAAAAGAGGTGTGCGCAGTAGCTACAACACCAATAAATAAGCCCTCGCTAAAAGCGGCAGACATAGATTTTATAGGACATACAGAGATATTGGCTGGATTGACGAAAACTGTCGATCCATTAACTATGTTTGAAGTAAGAGGAATGAGAGTGTTTTTCCTTACACGTCATGTTTCCCTTAGAAGGGCTTGTGATTTAATTACAAAGGACAGATTGCTAGACTATATTGACCGTTGTACCAATGCCTTGAATAGTCTAGGGGTAAAAAAGGGCACAATGGCTATAGCTGGGCTTAATCCACACAGCTCGGATAATGGGCTGTTTGGAGATGAAGAACAACTACACATTATTCCTGCTGTTGAGCAGGCGAAATTGCTTGGCTATAGTGTTGAAGGTCCTATAGGACCTGATTCGGTATTTCACCAGGCTTTGATGGGAAAGTATAATTCAGTTCTTTCTCTTTACCATGATCAGGGACATATTGCGACGAAGACTTTGGATTTTGAAAGAACAATTGCTTTAACTCTGGGGTTGCCATTTTTAAGAACCTCTGTAGACCATGGAACTGCGTTTGATATTGCAGGGAAAGGACAAGCGAGTGATATTAGCATGACAGAAGCGATATTGCTTGCAGCAAAATATGGTCAGAGTTATCAAAATAGTATTATTAGGTAGCGTTTTAAGTGCACTACAGGTATTAGGTATTACTAATACTTGCAGTGCATTATTATTTTTTGAGCAATTTGCTCATTATTTATAACTGTATTATGTGATATTATAAAGATTAGTGGATTAGTGCAATATAAAAGATTATTTGATTATATTCTTAAATACTACTATCACATAAGGCGGGGATAAGTATGAACAAAAGATTTATTTTGTCGTTAGACCAGGGTACCACTAGTTCAAGAGCGGTAATTTTTGATGCTTTTACAGGTACTATAGTAGGTATGAGTAGCATACCGCTAGAACAACATTATCCTCATCCGGGTTGGGTAGAACATGATGCTAGAACCATATATGACAATCAACTATCTGCAGCAAGACAAGTGCTTCATCAGACAGGTATAAGTGCTTATAAGATTGCTGCGATAGGCATTACAAATCAGCGCGAAACAGTAGTAGTGTGGGATAAAAATACAGGAAAGCCTATTTACAATGCTATTGTCTGGCAATGCAGAAGAACCTCTGCAATTTGCGATAATCTAAAAATTGAAGGACTAGCCCAGAGCATTAGAGAAAAAACAGGGTTAGTAATAGATGCATACTTTTCAGGCACAAAAATTAAGTGGATTCTGGATAATGTTCCTGGAGCCAGAGAACGTGCTTTAAGAGGTGAACTGCTTGCAGGGACCATTGATTGCTGGCTAGCATGGAATTTATCGGGTGGCGAGGCACATGTTACAGATTACTCAAATGCCAGTAGAACAATGCTCTTTAATATCAAGGAGCTATGCTGGGATGATGAGTTGCTTGCTGCAATGGATATTCCTAAAAATATGCTGCCGGAAGTAGTCCCATCCTCAGGTGTTTGTACTTATACCAAGGAGGACATTTTTGGTGTAAAGTTACCTGTAGCAGGTATGGCGGGGGACCAGCATGCTGCCTTATTTGGTCAGGCCTGCTTTGAATCGGGGGACGCAAAAAACACCTATGGAACAGGCTGCTTTATTCTGATGAATACGGGCAAAACCCCAGTACAATCAAAGAATCAATTATTGACCACCATTGCTTGGGGGATTGGTAACGAAATAAACTATGCCTTAGAAGGTAGTGTTTTTAATGCAGGTTCTGCCATCCAATGGCTCAGAGACGGACTTAATATCATTGAAAGTGCACCCCAGAGTGATTTAGAAGCAGAAAAGGTTGCAGATACGGGAGGTGTATATGTGGTTCCTGCCTTCACTGGATTGGGGGCACCATATTGGGATATGTACGCACGAGGTGTAATTATCGGCATCACCAGAGGTACTAGCCGTCAGCATATTATCAGGGCTACTCTCGAAGCAATTGCGTATCAAAGCCGTGATGTGCTAGAAGCTATGAAGAGGGACTCCCATATGAAGCTAAATGAATTAAAGGTTGACGGTGGAGCTAGTGTAAGCAATTTTCTCATGCAGTTTCAGGCAGATATTCTAAATATCCCTGTTCAGAGACCGGTAATAAATGAAACTACAGCATTAGGTGCTGCATATTTGGCTGGATTAGGTGTTGGAATATGGAGCTCGAAGAATGAGATAGCTGACAGTTGGAGGCTGGACAAAAAGTATTACCCCAACTTAAACACACAGCATTTTGATGACTTATATACTAAATGGAAAAAGGCTGTTGAACGCTCTCTTAAATGGGAGGTATAGCTTTAATTATTGTATTTAGGGTATTTTTATATTAATATTTATAACAAGTATAGAACGTATAAATTACATTGGAGAATATAATATTTAGTTAATGGGTACAGGGCGTAAAATTGAAATGGTGAATATAAATAAATTGGAGGTCTAACAATGGATATAAAAAAGTTATGTATAGATGCAAGCAATGCTTCAATACAAATGGCAGCTGCCACAACCGAACAAAAAAACAATGCGCTTCTTGCTATTGCTGATAGTCTTTTGCAACATAGGCAAGCAATAATAAAGGCAAACATGGAGGACTTAGAAAGAAGTGAGCAGGAAAGTCTTGCAGCGCCACTTCTAAAAAGGCTAAAGTTTGATGAAAAGAAGCTTAATGATGTTGTTGAGGGAATAAAGAGCTTGGTTTTGCTGGAGGACCCTATAGGAAAAACACTCCTTTCAACCGAAATGGATAGTGGACTAGAACTTTTCAAGGTTACTTGCCCAATTGGAGTTATTGGAATAATATTTGAATCGAGGCCAGACGCATTGGTGCAGATTTCAACACTGTGCCTCAAGAGTGGCAATAGTGTACTGCTAAAGGGTGGAAGAGAGGCTATAAATACAAACAGAATTCTAGCAGAAATTATAGACGAGGCTTCACAAAAAGCTGGTTTGCCAAAGGGCTGGATTTCTCTTCTTGAAAGCAGAGACGATGTCAATGAAATGCTAAAAATGGACGAGTACATAGATTTATTGATACCACGTGGGTCAAACGACTTTGTGAGATATATAATGAATAACTCAACTATACCTGTAATGGGGCATGCTGATGGAATATGTCATGTATATATAGATAAAGCGGCTGATATGGATATGGCATTAAAGATAGCAGTTGACTCAAAGACTCAGTCGGTTGCGGTATGCAATGCAACCGAGACATTACTTGTACACAAGGACATAGCCAAGGATTTTCTGCCTACTATAAAAAGTATATATGAAAGCAAGAAGGTAAAGATGCTTGGTTGTGAAAAGACCTTGGATATTATTGATATAGAACCTGCTTCGCAGGAGGACTGGAAAACCGAATACCTGGATTATATTATCTCTATCAAGGTTGTTGATGATTGTGATGAGGCAATTTCACATATTAATACTTATGGGTCAGGCCATACCGACAGTATTGTTACTTCTGATAAAAATACTGCGGTAAGGTTTATGAATCTAGTAGACTCAGGCAATGTATTCTGGAATGCGTCTACTCGTTTTAGTGATGGATTTAAGTATGGCTTTGGAGCTGAAGTAGGCATCAGCACCAGCAAGCTTCATGCCCGTGGTCCTGTTGGGTTAGAGGGTCTTGTAAGCTATAAATATATGATTGCGGGAGAGGGGCATATTGTCGATGATTATGCGACCAATAAAAAAAGCTTTTCTCACAAGACAATAAGCAAGAGAGTACAGGATATATAAAATTTTGTAGAACAAGGCTTTCAACTTAAGAATAGGCTTTAACTAAGAATAAGATTTACAATGTATAATAAGTTTACAACAATGTAAAAGTTTTTGTACAAAAAATAAAGTAGAGGGTGAAAGGAGAAAGGCTATATGAAATTTGAAATAGTATCAACAACAAAGGCACCGGCAGCAATCGGACCTTATTCTCAGGCGGTAAAATGCGGAAATATGATTTATACATCAGGGGCAATTCCAACTGATCCGACTACAGGGGACGTAGTACCAGGTGGTGCAGCTGAGCAGGCTGAACAGGCACTCAAAAACTTATCGGAGGTGCTTGTAGCTGCAGGTGCGAAGCTTACTGATGTTATAAAGACTACAGTTTTTATTAAGGATATGAATCATTTTGCTGCTATTAATGAGGTTTATAAGAAATACTTTACTGAGAATTTTCCTGCAAGATCATGTGTAGAGGTAGCTCGTCTACCAAAGGACGTTCTTGTAGAAATTGAGTGTGTAGCGATAATTGAATAATTATAGAATTCATTATTTTTTATCATGATTTTCTTTATTGCCACCATCAAAGAATGCCGTCCATTGTAATATCTTTCAGCAATTTCATGGGCTTCACCTCTGGATACATATTATGTCAACATTTTGTCAGAGATGAAGCCCATATTATAACAATTTTTAAAAGTCTTTATAAAAGGTAATTGTATCTTCCATCTCTATATCTCTGTTATCCGGATTAAATGCTTTGTTATATTTGGATTCTAACAGCTTTCCGTACTTTGTTCGCTGGTTTGTCATTTGGAGCACCAATTCACTATATGCAGGCTGCTTTGCAAGATTTTCACGTATTGGCCGTGAGAAAGGGCAGTATCTAAACAAGATACTTCTTGCAACCTTATTTAACCGAAGTATTCCCGTAGATTCACTATTTATGTAAGACTCATAGTCACTTGTAAATATATCTCTAACCACATTTCTGAACTTAGCGCACTGTACTTTAATCTTTTCTTTCACATCGTCAGAGAGATCCTTATTGGTTTTTATGAACTGAATATAGTCACTATACTCAGAGGTAAGGGACTTTTCCGTTACATCATTCCAAGCTGCCCCCATCATTGTCCTACACAATTCCCATCTAAAGTTACCCACAAGCTTCAATATTATATCATTAAGGTCTTCATCGCAGAAGGCTGGTAATATAAACCGCCCCGGGGTGTTTCTGGCCTTGCCTGAGAGTTCCTGCCACATTGAACCTCTGGCCCCAAAGGTGGGAACAATTATAATGTCTGGAAGAACTTCTTTCATAATAGGTGTTCTATCCATACTTATCTGCTGCTGACCGGCTCTGAACCATACCTCACGATAAAAAGCAGAGTAGTCAATACGTAGCAGCTTTTGGAGTACTTCCTCTATTTTCTCAGGAGTAACCGCACATTTTTCAAGGTCTCTGGTGATCATATCTTTATGTAAGATAGGGAAATAGCTACTGATATGCCCGTGACATATTTTCTGGTTTGGCTTGAGCATACTGTTTATTTCAAACTTAAGTCTACCCAAACTATCATTGTCATAGTCAGCTTTATCCTGATCGGTAACCTGCTTACGTCTTTTCATATCTCTGAAGTTATCATAGTAGTCCAATCCAAACTCATTGATACTTGGGTCCTTTTCCATTTTATATATCATATCAAACCACTGAATACATGAAGACACATCAAATCTTCCACTACTATACTGCTTTTCACACATTCTGTAGAGTGTAAAAATTTGCTCGTGTGTCAAAAGCTTTTCATCCATGTAACCATAGTTTAGAAACATTCTTATGTACTTAGGAATATTGTTGTTACTTTCTAATGCCTTGTGTAGTGCAATAGAGTATAATTCAAAAAAGTCGGCAGTTATAGTACCTCTAAGCTCACGTATTTCAGGTGCCGAGGAGGACTTATCCTTCAGACTGCGAAACATTCCCATGTTTTTTAAGAATATTTCAGTCTTATCTTTTGGGAAATTGCAATAAGTAAGAATATTTTCAAGACTGTTGTTGAGTTCTGAGGGGAGTTCGTCCGAATCTGATATAGAAGTCTGGCTCAACCCTGTAGAGTTTATTATATTCTGCAGCATATTTGGAAGGTTATCTGTTTTTATACTGTACAGGCAGTCGAATTCATTTTGAAGTCTCTCTATATTCTTGGTAAAGACTTTAATACCATTCTCAAGTATTCCTACTGCTGAACGAGCAGCTTCCTTATCATTAACTAGCTCTAGTGAAATCATTGAATAGGCTGAAAAAAGATTATCTGAGTGCTGGTAGAGGAGTCCTATATCCGATTGTATGGATTTTAATATGTATCTTATTGCTGATAATATTGAGCGCAGCCTTTCTGAACCCTTTTTCAAATGGTACTCGCAGACATAATCATCAGCAGAAAAGAATGCTTTCCTTGAGTCTACAGATATATTGAGTAGTCGTATGAAGTATTCAATGTCAGGCATGTCCGCTTCAGAAAGTGATGCATTATCATCTGAAAAAAGTGGTTTAATAAGCACATCAGTTTCAACAGGAAAAAAGGCTTGTCCCTTTTTCTTCATTATTTCATATCTGTTAGCAATATCATTCATAGAGGAATGGAGGATTGAATACTTAAAATAATACCTATCTTTTAGAGCCAAGTAGTAAATGAGCATGGTGTCAGATAAGTATCTTAAATCAGCATAAATTGTATATAGTTTTTGATATGCAGTATACGAGTAATCAATCAGAGTTGCCAAAGATGACAGCATATAAGCGGAATAATCCTTTTGCGAAGCTAGTATTTTCTTTGCGTCATCTACACAGCTAGCAGGAAAGCAATAAAAGACAGACGGCTCTTCCGCCTTTAATGTTATTGTGGTTTTTCCTTCTGTGAACACGTCGCTTATGCCTAAAAAGGTGTTACCATCTAAGCTAAAAAGACGTGCCTCAAAATCTCTATTTTCTGTATTGTCTGGGCTAAGTAGTATGTTAACTTTTCCTTTTAAAAGCAAAAGTATTGAGGTAGTAAGACTGTCCTGGGTATAGATAATTTCATTTGCCTTGGCAGTATACTGTCCCGAAATATTTGGCTTTATGCTCATAGTCATGCTCCTTGTAGGTATAAAGAATACGAACGTTAGCAAAAAAATAAAACAAGCACTTAAAAGCCTTTTTCGTCAAAAAAAGGCTTTAAGTTAAATTCTAATATCTAATATTAATTTATCGGTAAATAATACATAAGTATTAACACTATTTTATTATTTTGCTTTTATATAGCCATTTGCCATAAGATATTCAGCCATAAGTACTGCACCACCAGCAGCACCTCTTACGGTATTATGTGATAGACAAACAAACTTATAATCATATAAGAGGTCTTCACGTAATCTACCTACAGTAATGCCCATTCCATTCTCAGCATCTCTGTCAAGCTTAGTTTGTGGCCTGTTATCTTCTTCAAAATACTTTATAAATTGCTTTGGGGCACTTGGAAGATCTAAACCCTTATAATTTTGCCACAACTCAAGTATTTCTTCCTTTGAAGGTTTATTCTCAAAGGAAACAAAAACTGCAGCAAGATGCCCATCTGTTACAGGAACTCTGATACACTGAGTAGTTATAAGTGTATCCTGAGCCTTGACAATCTCACCATTTTCTATGCTACCCCATATCTTTAATGGTTCTTGTTCACTCTTTTCTTCTTCTCCACCAATGTAAGGGATCACATTATCTATCATTTCAGGCCAATCAGTGAAGTTCTTACCAGCGCCTGAAATTGCCTGGTATGTGCATGCAACTACATTTTTAATTCCAAACTTTCTTAGTGGGGTGAGAGCAGGTACATAGCTCTGAATGGAACAGTTTGGCTTAACAGTAATAAAGCCATTCTTTGTACCAAGCCTTTGCTTTTGATTTTCTATAACAGCCACATGCTCACCATTTATTTCGGGAATGAGCATAGGAACGTCAGGAGTCCATCTATGAGCTGAATTATTAGATACTACAGGAGTTTCATGCTTAGCATAAACTTCTTCAAGCTTCTTTATTTCATCTTTTTTCATATCAACTGCACAGAACACAAAATCCACTTCGTCACAGATTTCCTTGACCTGTTCAGTTGCATTTTTTATAACTATGTTCTTAACTGCTTCTGGCATTGGAGAAGATAACTTCCACCTATTACCGACAGCTTCAATATATGTTTTTCCAGCAGATTTTTCACTTGCAGCAATAGAAACAACCTCGAACCAAGGGTGATTATCTAGTAGAGAAATAAATCTCTGCCCAACCATTCCTGTTCCTCCAATAATACCAACCTTTAACTTTGCCATGGTTATGCCCCCTAAACTTTATACTATATTTTTTTATTATATGTGAATTGTAGCAGCATTTGAATATTTGATGATTAAAAATATTGTTAATTCGTTATAAATTCTCAATATGTCCACCATCCATCGACAAATGTGTTTGTATTGTGTATTGTAGCATAAGAACTAAAAAAATACAATAATAAAATTGCTATATATTGCTATAAGTTTAATGGCAGTTTATTGACGGTTTAAAGGCTTTAATTTGATAAAGTAAATTGGTTTTGGACAACACCCCACTTCTTCAATTCATCTGCAGTACCTACCCATACAAAGGACTTTACCGAAACCAATGGAAATAGCTCTTCAACACAGTAGTTTTGCATTCTTATACAACCATGTGATATATACTTTCCAATAGAATAGAAGGAATTTGTTCCATGTATTCCATATGAACCATCAGTTCTGTTGATACCTATCCATCTCGAACCAAGAGGATTTTGCGGTATTCCTCCCTTGACAGGCTTTGCAAAACCTCCGCCGCCCCAGTCGGGGTTTATAAGCTTGTTTACGATTTTATATTTACCAGATTTAGTTAGGGATGATGGATTACCTACTGCAACGGCGTATTTTTTTATGGGGGTAGTGCCTTTATATAAGGTTAACACCCTTGTAGTTTTATTTACAACGATCCATGTGCTATCGGTAGGAGCCTTGTTGACCTTGTCATTAAATGAGAAATTGGAGGATAAAAGCCTTGTTATAAGCATTTGCTTTGTCTTTTCATCATAGCTACCAGTAACGCTCATGTTATGATTGCTCTGAAATAATAGTATAGCGTCTCTTATATTAAGTTTTTCATCTGTCTTACTGTTTTTTTTGTAATAACCCAGATCCTTTATGTATTTTAGATATGTAGTGGCTGTAATATCCTTTTGCAATTGGGCTCTTTTGGCCTCTATTGCACCTGGTGTTACACCTATTGCACCTGGAGTTGGCTGTATTACATTTGGAGTTGACTTTATAGCGCCTGAAGTTACATTTATAGCACCTGGAGTAGTTGGTTGGGCCTGCTTGCTGGCATTGTCTATAGCTTTTTGTAAATCATCCTGATAAAATAAGGCTTCAGTTAAAATATTTTCATCTATATTAGATGAAACGGCAACGTCAGAGGCAGCTGCATATGTAGTTGTCTGCACAAGCAGAAATAAAATAGTGCATAAGCTTATTATTTTTTTATACATTGTAAAAAACCCCTTTTTGAGTATTGTAAGATAGTATAATAATACCGATGCATAATGTAGTATATGACAGTTTTATTTAAAATGCTAGTGCCGCTAGTTATATAAGCATTGATTATGTGGGAAATGATAGCTTTGAATGTAAACATAATAAATATACGTAGTTATTATTTTATATTGCATTTTTATACATAATACGATAAAATATATGAATAATTTACGTAATCTTACAAGGGGGATTTATTCGATGAGGAAACTAATAAAAAAGTTAGTATGCACAGCCGTTATTGTAGCAATGGGAATTTCAATTACTGCCTGTGGCGGAAGTGATACTATGGAGAGAATAGAAACAACAGGCAAGCTGGTTGTGGGAACTAGTGCTGATTATGCTCCATATGAGTATCATAAGATGATAGATGGTAAAGACACTATTGTTGGTTTTGATATAAAGATTGTTGAAGAGATATCTAAGGATCTTGGGGTTCAGCTTGAAATAGTTGATATGGGCTTTGATGGTCTGCTTCAGGCACTTAATACCGACAAGGTTGATATTGTAATAGCTGGAATGACACCAGATGAGGATAGAAAAAAAGCAGTAGATTTTTCAATGATATATTATGAAGCAAAGCAGGGGGTTCTCGTAAGAGCAGAGGATAAGGACAAGCTAAAGAGTATTGACGACCTGAAGGGTAAAAAGGTAGGAGTTCAGCTAGGAACAGTTCAGGAGAAAATTGGACAGACTCAGATGAAGGATTCTTCACTTGTTACTCTAGGAAAGATTCCTGACCTTATGATGGAACTAAAGAACAAAAAGGTAGATGCACTTATAGTTGAATTACCTGTTGCAAATGGCTATGTGGCAAACAATAATGACCTTGCTTTATCAGAGATTCAGGTTGAGGATGAAACTGGTGGTTCTGCAATTGCTATAAAGAAGAATAATAAAGAGCTTGTAGATGCAATTAATAAGACACTAGAAAGAATTAAGAACGACGGAACAATTGATAAGTACGTAAAAGAAGCAAATGAAATGAATGAAGTAGAATAGTTTAGATACTTTTTAGAAATAACTGTTATTTATAATAAGAGGCGGCTCTAGAAAGAGCGGCCTTTTATTATATACTAGGTTTTAATAAAATTGGAGGTTTTTTTGTGGATTTTAGTTTTCTATCAGAGTATTATCCGTACTTTATAAGCGGAACAATAAATACTATTATAATCGCCATATTAACAGTTCTTTTTGGAGTTATTCTAGGAACAGTTTTGGCATTGTTAAAAATATCAAATAGCAAGATATTACGTGGTATTGCATCAGCATATATTGAATTTATCAGAGGAACCCCATTGCTGGTACAAATATATATTATTTTTTACATGGTATCATTTCCGGACTTTACGCTGTTTGGAATTGAAATGGCAAGATTTATACCTGGTGTTATAGCCTTGTCAATTAACAGTGCGGCATATGTTGCAGAAATAATCAGAGCTGGCATTCAGGCGGTTGATAAGGGACAGATGGAGGCCTCGCGTTCGTTGGGCTTTACTAAGGGGCAAGCCATGAAATATGTTGTTTTGCCACAGGCTGTCAAGAATATCTTACCCGCTCTTGGAAATGAATTTGTTGTAGTAATTAAGGAATCTTCTATAGTTTCAATAATAGGAATTGCAGAGCTGATGATGTCTGCAAATATCATTAGAGGTGCAATTTATAGACCGTTTGAACCATTACTGGTAGTGGCAGTGATTTACTTTGCACTTACATTTACACTTACAAGAGTGTTGGGAGTTGCTGAAAGGAGGATGAATAAGGATGATAGAGGTTAAGAATCTTCACAAGAGTTTTGGAAAGTTGCATGTTTTAAAGGGAATAGATATTCATATCAAAAAAGGTGAAGTGCTAGTAGTAATTGGGCCAAGCGGTTCTGGAAAAAGTACCTTTCTACGTTGTCTCAACCTTTTAGAGCAGCCAACTGACGGAGAAATTATTTTTGAAAACATAAATATCACTGATAAGAGAAATGATATCAACAAGCAGAGACAAAAGATGGGGATGGTTTTTCAAAATTTCAACCTTTTTCCACACCTGTCCATCCTTGAAAATATAACCTTGGGACCTATTAAGTTAAAAAAATTATCCCAAGAGGATGCAAATGAAAGAGCGATGAGCCTGCTCAGAAGAATTGGTTTGGAGGATAAGGCAAAGAGCTATCCTGCACAGCTTTCAGGTGGACAAAAGCAGAGAGTAGCAATCGTCAGAGCCTTGGCAATGGAACCCGATGTAATGCTTTTTGATGAACCAACCTCCGCTCTTGACCCTGAAATGGTAGGAGAGGTGCTGGATTTGATGAAAAAGCTTGCCAAAGAAGGTATGACAATGGCAGTGGTTACTCATGAAATGGGCTTTGCAAAGGAAGTAGGAACAAGAGTAGTTTTTATGGATGAAGGCAAAATAGTTGAAGAAAATAGCCCTGAACAGTTATTTTCAAATCCTCAAAATACAAGAACAAAGGAATTCTTGAGCAAAGTGCTGTAACAGCCCAGCATCATTAGCTAGCAGAAACCGTGCACATGTAGAAAGGGTATAGCCATGTTTAAACTTTTTAGAAATGCTGAAGTATATGCACCTTATTATTTAGGGAAAAAGGATGTTTTAACGTGTTGTGATAAAATCATTTCAATTGAAGATAACATCAATTTCAATTTAGAACAAAAAATTGATGTTATTGACTGCAATGACATGTATCTTTTTCCTGGATTTATAGATTTACATGTACACATAACTGGTGGTGGTGGAGAAGGCAGCTATACTACGAGAACAAAAGAGGTGATGGCGAAGGATCTTCTTTGTTATGGCGTTACTACTGTTGTAGGTGTTTTAGGAGCGGATGGTGTAACAAGGAGTATGGCAAACCTTTTTGCAAAGGCCAAGCAGCTTGAACAAGAAGGCATGTCGTCATATATATATACAGGTGCCTATCAGGTGCCCGTGCCGACAATAACGGGTAATGTTCAGACTGATATGATTTTTGTTGACAAGGTAATAGGAGTGGGCGAGATATGCATAGAGGATAACAGGTCCTTCGAACCGACATTTGACGAGCTGAGCAGATTAGCTGCACAGGTTAGAAATGGTGCATTGATCTCTGGAAAGGCTGGCCTGGTGCACTTTCATCTTGGAGCAGGTGATAGAAGGCTTGATAAGCTTTTTGAGCTGGTGCAAAAAACTGAAATTCCCAAGAAGCAGTTTTTGCCTACTCATGTTAACAGAACCAAAAGACTATTTGAGCATGCGTTAAAATATCTTCAAATAGGTGGATACATTGATTTGACTGCCGGATTTATACCCGATGAAAATGACACCGAATGTATACCCACATATGATGCTATAAAAATGATAATAGATAAGGGCTTGAATTTAGAACATGTAACCATGAGCTCAGATGCAAATGGAAGTGTGCCTGTCTTTGATGAAAATGGAAACGTTATATCTTCGGAGACTGTAAGCAGTAAAATTTTATTTGAGGAAATTAGAGACGCTATACAAAAGAATAATATACCTATTGAAGCTGCAATTTCTGTAATAACGAAGAATGCTGCTACTGTACTTAAAATTGACCAAATTAAGGGTACAATTGAAGTGGGAAAACATGCTGATTTTGTATTATGTGACAAGCGGCTAAACATTTGTGAAGTGTATGCTATGGGAAAGAAATTTGAAGCATGATTTAATTATGCCGCCTCATATAATAAAATTGGACAACATATTGAAATAAGGTAAATATGGGAATACCACATTTTTTAAGCTATCATTAAAATGAGTTACTAATGCTTAAGGTATTAGCCAATAGCCGTTATAGTCCGATTTAATTATTGTGGAGGTGAAATAATTTGAGCAAAGAAATTAAAAAGGCAATTGTTGCATTTTTGTGTATTTTTATTGTATTTGCTGCAGCAGTACTTTTTACAGAGGCTATTAATGCGCGGCATATAATGGACACTTATCCGGATAAAGGTTCAGCTGCTACACCTGGTATTGTTGAGGTGTATAAGCCTTCTATTGAGGCTTTTGATTTTCAGAAGAGTAAGGTTACAACTTGGCTTATTAGACTCTTTTTAAGCTTTGCGGTACCTGCTTTTTTTGTGTTCTCAAAATTATCTGTAGGTATAAGAGATTGGGCACACAAGAGAGCAAAGAGATGGGTTGTAATTATTGCGATTTATTTTGTTACATATTCTCTGCTAGAAGCACTTATCTATCTGCCTCTGGATATTTATACCGGCTTTTTTCGAATGCATGAGTATGGTCTATCAAACCAAACCTTTGTACAGTGGTTGATTGAGCTTATAAAAAGCTTTATAGTAAACTCTTTATTGGGGTGTTTGGTTGTATGGATTCCATTTTCTATAATTAAAAAGTCACCAAAAAGATGGTGGCTTTATTTAGGGTTGTTAATGACGCCATATCTTCTATTTATGTCCTTAATTCAACCTATAGTAATTGATCCCATCTTTAATCAATATGAAGCTGTTGAGAATACCACACTATCCTCCGAGATAAATATTTTACTTGATAAAACTAATATTGGAAAGACGGATATATTTCAGGTTGATAAAAGCAAAGAAACAAATCAGATGAATGCTTATATGACTGGTGTCTTTAACACAAAGCGCATAGTGTTATGGGATACAACCATTAATAATTTAACTCAAGATGAAGTTTTGGGTGTAGTAGCGCATGAGATGGGACACTACTTGATGGGTCATATATGGAAATCTATTTTTATAGGAGGGCTTGGAAGTATTCTTGTTCTATATATTGTTGATAAACTATGTAAATGGCTTATGAGAAAACCTGAAAGTAAACTGGGCTTCCATACCCTATGCGATGTGGCAGCACTTCCGCTGATAATATTAATGCTAAACTTAGTAATGTTTTTTGTTACACCTATTTCAAACGCATACTCTAGAAATATGGAGTTGGAGGCAGACCGATTCGAACTGGAGCTTACAAAGAATAACTTTACAACAGCCACTGCTACAGTAAAACTTCATCAGCAAAGCTATGCTCTTCCCGAAGTTGGGCTTTTGTATATGTTATGGAACTTTGATCACCCTGAATTCAAGGAAAGAGTAGACTTTGCAAACACATATATGCCATGGGAAGAAGGAAAACCTTTAAAATATCAAAAGTTTTTGAAGGAGAATAAAGCTGTTAGGGAGAATAATAAGTAGTTAATATATCTCTAAACTTACTAACTAATGCTAAACAAGGAGGAAAAATATGGAGATATTAAGTGGAATCGGATTTATGGATAAGTCCTTTTGGATACCAATAATTATTGCTGCTGTAGTTATTCTTTTAGTAGCAAAGCTGGCAAAAAGTTTGCTGAAGTTGACTATTTTAGTTGCAATTATCGCTATTGGAGTTACAGTATATGCAAATCTTCCTAGCTTCAGGGTAGATAATGGTACAGCATACCTGACCATTAAAGGTGAACAGCACCAGTTCAGCACAAAAGATGTAAAAATTGCAGTAGAAAAGGACGAAAATGGTGATGAAGTAACAATGGTTGTATTTGGGAATGGTGCGAAGGACAAGGTTAAGGTACCCTTCAGCAAGGATTTTGCACAAAAATTCATTATTGAGAAGCTGAATCCTGCTGGCCAGAAGACGCAATAACGAGAGACTTAACTACTAAAAAACAATAGCCAAAAAGAGAAGGGAACTCATTTTATTAGACAAAAGCTGTCTAATAAGGGGGTTCCTTTTAGTATGTCTAGGCCTTGATATTACTCTATTTGGAGATTGGCTAACCACGTTCTACTGGATTATTTTACAAATATACTTTTTGGTACATCAACATTTTTGTGGGTAAATATGATATGTGAGTAGTAACTTTAACTCAACTTTATTTTCTTCAACGGGAGGACTGATGTAGATGGATGCATGGAGAGGCTTTAATAAGGGCGACTGGTGTGATGAGATAGATGTTAGAGAATTCATCATTAACAACTACACACCTTATGAGGGAGATGACAAATTCCTTAAGGGCCCTACTGAGGATACAAAGAAGCTTTGGGAAAAGGCAAGTGATTTACTCAAGAAGGAAAGAGAAAATGGCGGAGTACTTGACATAGATACCCATACAATATCTACTATAGATGCTCATGCAAGTGGTTATATAGATAAATCACTTGAAAGAATTGTAGGCTTACAGACGGATGAACCGCTAAAAAGAGCAATAATGCCCTTTGGTGGAATTAGGATGGTCATGAAGGGCTGTGAGGCATATGGCAAGAATATTGATGACAACGTTGTAGAGACCTTTACAAAGTATAGAAAGACACATAATGATGGTGTCTACGATGCCTACACTCCTGAAATGATGAGAGCTAAAAAGGCAGGAATTATTACAGGTCTGCCCGATGCCTATGGTAGAGGAAGAATCATAGGTGACTATAGAAGAGTAGCACTATATGGTGTAGACAGATTGATTGAGGACAAGGAACGCCAGCTTAAGAGCTTAGAGGTTGACTACATCGACGGTGATACAATTAGGGAAAGAGAAGAAACCAGGGAACAGATTAAATCACTTGAATTGCTAAAGAAGATGGCACAAAAGTATGGGTTTGATATTAGTAGGCCTGCTGAAAATGCACAGGAGGCGGTTCAATGGCTGTATTTTGCTTACCTCGGAGCTGTAAAGGAACAGAACGGTGCAGCTATGAGCTTAGGAAGAGTATCAACCTTTATTGACATCTATATTGAACGTGATTTCAAAGAAGGTACATTAACAGAGGAACAGGCTCAGGAGATAATTGACCATTTTGTAATGAAGCTTAGGTTAGTTAGGTTCTTGAGAACTCCAGAATACGAGAAGCTTTTCTCCGGGGACCCAACATGGGTAACTGAAAGTATCGGAGGTATGGGCTTAGATGGAAGGACCCTCGTAACAAAGTCTTCCTTCAGAATGCTTTATACTCTGTTCAATTTAGGTCCTGCACCTGAACCAAACATGACTGTATTGTGGTCTGTTCATTTACCAGAAGGATTTAAGAAGTTCTGTTCATATGCATCAATTAAAACAAGCTCTATACAGTATGAGAGCGATGATATAATGCGTTACTACTGGGGCGATGACTACGGTATTGCGTGCTGCGTATCTGCAATGAGAATAGGAAAGCAGATGCAGTTCTTCGGAGCGCGTTGTAATATGGCGAAGGCTCTTTTATATGCTATTAATGGTGGAAAAGATGAGAAATCAGGTGTTCAGGTAGGTCCATTGTTCTCCCCTGTTAATACTGAATATCTTAACTATGATGATGTAATGAAGAAATTCAATGTGGTACTTGATTGGGTAGCAAAGCTTTATATGAACACATTGAACATTATCCACTATATGCATGATAAGTATGCCTATGAGAGAATTCAGATGGCGCTGCATGATAAGGATATACTCAGAACGATGGCATGCGGTATAGCTGGACTTTCTGTAGTAGCCGATGCGTTAAGTGCTATTAAATATGCAAAGGTTAAGGTTATAAGAAACGAAGAAGGCCTTGCAGTTGATTATGATATCGAAGGTGATTATCCAAAGTTCGGAAACAACGACGATAGAGTTGATAACATTGCCGTAATGCTAGTGAAGAGATTTATGGAAAAGCTTGAAAAGCAGAGAACTTATAGAAATGCAGTTCCAACGCTTTCCATTCTCACAATAACTTCAAATGTTGTGTATGGTGCCAAGACTGGTAATACACCTGATGGAAGAAAAGCTGGTGAACCATTTGGACCAGGTGCAAACCCAATGCATGGAAGAGATACAAACGGTGCTTTAGCTGTGTTGAAATCTATTGCAAAGCTTCCTTACCAGTTTGCTCAGGACGGTATCTCATATACCTTCTCAATTGTTCCAAAAGCTATTGGTAAGAGTGAAGAGGATAGAATCAATAACCTTACAGCTATGCTTGATTCTTATTTCAAAGAAGGCGGTCACCATATTAATATCAATGTTTTTGAAAGAGAGACTTTATTAGATGCTATGGAACACCCTGAGAAGTATCCACAGTTGACTATAAGAGTTTCAGGCTATGCAGTTAACTTCATTAAGCTGACAAGGGAACAACAGATTGATGTTATTAACAGAACAATTCATGAAAGTGTATAATAGTATTAGGTGAAGATTAATATTATTTGCATAATGGATTGTAGCATGGGCACTTTAAATAGTTTTTTTATGATGCAAGACAGCAATTGCGAGTAATAATTAGAAAAGAAGGTTCTATTATGGAAGTACAAGGAAGAGTTCATTCATTTGAAACCTTTGGAACAGTGGACGGACCAGGAATAAGATTTGTAGTTTTTTTAAAGGGATGCCCATTAAGGTGTAAGTATTGTCACAATAGAGATACATGGTGCTCAGAAGGTGCAAAACTGTATACTGCTTCAGAGGTTATGAACGAGATACTGAAATATAAGGTTTTTTTAACTACCTCTAATGGGGGCGTTACTGTAAGTGGTGGAGAGCCTTTAATACAACCAGAGTTTGTTAAGCAGCTCTTTACCCTTTGTAAGCAAAACGGCATTCACACTGCTGTAGATACCTCAGGTTATGTTGAATACGATAACGTCAAGGAGGTTATCCAGCTTACAGACCTTGTTTTGCTTGACTTTAAGCAAGCTGATGATATAAAACATGAGGAGCTTACAGGCGTAAAAAACACTAAGATAAAAAGGTTTTACCGATATCTTGCTGAGATAAATAAGCCGGTCTGGGTAAGGTATGTGTTAGTGCCAGGTTATACCGACAGTGAAGAAGATTTGCTCAGTGCACATCAGTTTTTAAAGCAATTCAAGAATATTAAGAAAATTGAAGTGTTACCTTATCACTCTATGGGTAAGGTGAAGTGGGAAAAGTTAAATCAGGAATACCCTCTGGAGGGAGTTCCTTCACCTACTAGTGAGGAAGTAGCGAGAGCTAAGAAAATATTAGAAAGGGGCAGCTAATTAGCTGCCTTTTTTTTTATCTCAATTTGATTTAGGTGATAGTTTCTAATTACTACTTGATTTAGGTGATAGTTTCTAATTAGCATTTTATTCGGCAGTAGTTTATTATCATAATTTAAATTTATTCGATATTTTGTAACCATAATTATTCTAAATAAATATTATATTATATATTAATTTATTACTGGAGTATATTATGGCTATAAAGATTTTTATCGATCAGGGGCATAACCCTGAGAGGGTCAATGCCGGTGCAGAAGGCTTTGGATTAAGAGAGCAGGATGTGACCTATAATGTAGGAGCCTACCTTGCGGACCTCTTAAGTGAAGACCCAAGATTTGAAGTAAGAACATCAAGAAACTCACCCGAGGAAATTTTGGGCTATAATAACGCTTCTAGCTTGCGGGAGAGAGTTATGATGGCAAATAGTTGGCCTGCAGACTATTTTATAAGTATTCATTGTAATGCAAATGTAAATCCCGCCATCAACGGTACCGAGGTATACACCTTTAGTCAATATACACAGGGTTACTATATGGGCGAGAAGATATTAGCTTCTATTGTAAACAGAGTGGGTACTAAGGATAACGGTATGCGTGTAAATAGTTCGCTCTACGTTCTGCGAAACACTACTATGCCATCGCTTTTGGTGGAGCTCGCATACATCACTAACGCGCAGGACGCAGAAAAGCTAAGAGATGACCAATATGGATTCGCATATGCCATTTACAGAGGTATACTAAACTATTTTGGCTTTGTGCCATCAGACCAATAAAACAGAGAATACAAAGAATATGTAAGTACAAAAAAACCCTTGAGCCAATTTAATTTGGACATCAAGGGTTTTTATTACTACTATAATTTTTTATTACACTCTTATTTATTATATTAATGTTTATTACCTGAATTGATTCTAGTTCTCACGAGGTCTTCTTTTTCCGATAACTAGGGCAATAGCTAGTATTGCTATAGCAAAGCCAAGCTGGATTAGCATAGCATTTACAACAGGTGAGATATTCTCCCAACTAAAGTTTGAAAGCATACCTATTGAGTTGTTAGCTTTAACATACCAGTAGGTTGGATTAAAGCTTGCTACCATGAGAACTTTGTCGCTAAGCAGGCTTTGGGGTACAAATACTCCACTTAAGAAACACAAGCCCAGAGAAAGTACATTTGAAACGGCAGATTGCATATTATCGTTTTTTATACATATGCTTGCAAGGAAGCTTATGCTCAGCGCTGTAAATGCAAATACCAATGAATTTATTATAAACAATAATGCGTTTTTGGTGAACAATTGATTGCCATAAAGGGCAAAGCTAAAAACTAACATCAAAAGCCAACAAAACAGTGTGAATACAATATTTCCAAATAGTAATTGAATATTTATCTGCGACTGTTTAATAGGAGAGCATAAGTTTCTTCTCTTTACATTCTTATTGTTAAATATAAGCATTATAGTACTTACTGCAAGTACAAGTGAACTTAAGAAAAAGTAAGATAGAAAGTTAAAATAGTAATTTAGGTTGGTATTTTCCTTTTGTGCTACGCCAAAAGATTGAATTTCTACCTTGGTTTCTATATCCATATCCTTTTTTACCATAGCAACCAAATCTTCCTGTGATATACCGGGATTAGCTTCAATATAAAGCTTAGCAGTATTTAAATAGCTGTTGATCATCATATCTGTATAGATCGATTTTGAGGAGTCAGGTACTGTTGTCCTATCTATCTTTACAGACTTATTATCCATATAATCTTTTGAAAAGTTGGCAGGTATTCTTATGATGTTTTCTACATCTCGATAGAATAATGCGTCCTGTAGTTTTTCCTGCTCTACAGGTATATCTATAAACTCGCTGAACTTTCCAAGGTACTCTTTGAGACCATTAATAATAGCAGTATCCCCATCCTGGTTAATAAATGCAACCCTGCTTTTCTCCTGAGCGAAGGTGTTTATCTCCGTAACCTGTGAGTTGCTTGATAAAAAAATGGACAATGCCAAAAACACAACTAAATATATAGAAATCTGACCCATATGTTTTTTGATTATTTTAAAGTATAGACTAAATACTTTCATACTTGTGCCTCCTTAACAATAGAATCATAATTCCGAAGAATAGCAATCCTATTAGACTCAAAATGGATATGTTAATGAAAAACCTAGTGTGAGTATCGTAATAATATAGTGAGTAGAAGGAGTCTGTTATTAATGCTGCCGGATTGATATAGGCTAGTATTGGAGCGTTCTTTTTTACCAGATAGCTTATTCCTGTAGCCATAAGTCCCGATAAAAATGAAAGTATCATGGATATACCTATGAGTATGGCTATATTTATACCAATGCTCTTTTTTGCCATTGCACCGACCATTCCTCCAAAGCATATACCAACGAAAGCACCCACAAAGCAAGTAAGTAGAACATAAGGTATTTGAGTGCCAAAGTCCACTTTAATGACGAATATCAAGTATGCCAGTAACACTAGAAGCTCTGCAAAACAAACTGTTAAGGCTGCAGCAAATCCCGCCATAAACTGCTTAATTTTATTAACTGGAGCCAGATTAATTCTAGCAGCCTTTTTTGATAGATTTGCTTGAATATCGTTAACTTCCTTTAATCCTAGAAAGGAGCAATACAAGCAAGTCATTGCAATTAGTGCATAGAAAAAGTTTAGGGTTTCATCGGGTTTCTTGTTACCCGCTATTGGTGCTTCATTGAGAAATTCTTGTCTGTCATTTACCTTTTCAATAAATCCACTACTCATTACTGATGGATTACTTAAGACAATACTAGTAATTACATTAGAGGTTTGCTTGAACTGATCTAAAAAGGATTTTATAATAGTTTGATTCATACCCTCATTCTTCACAATAAGCTTAATGTCATCAGAAGCATCTATTACAGCTGAAACCTTACTATCGTCGAGTAATTTTAATGCATCTTCGTTTTGGGCGACAGTAATGTTAAACATTGGAGAATCACCATTGTTTGCGGACTCTAGCGCACTCCTAAGAGCTTGATTTTTTGTGTATGCTTCATTGTCCACTACCGCTACATCAATCTTGTGAAATATTTCTCCGGAATATAGATTGGAAAAAGCAATTCCAAAAAAAGTTGCCAGGATGATAGGAAATATTAGAGTCCATATAAGAACTGTCTTATCTCTTGTGTGACATTTTAATCTTGCTAAATAAATATGCTTTAACATCAATATCCCTCCTAATCTCTCAATTCTTTTCCGGTAATCTCCAAGAATACATCATTAAGAGAAGGAAGCTCGGAAAATATTCTGGTTATTACAATTTCATTATTGTTTAAATACTCTAGTAGATTGGTGAGATTATTTTTACCCTTACTATACTTTACAACCAGCAATTTATTCTTGTAGCTGACACTGCTTACGTTTGAAAGTGCCTTAATACTGTTTACATGTTTATCATACAGAGAAACGATTTCAGCAGTTATTTTTTCACCCATACTTATCATAGACCTGAGTTCTTCCTGTGTACCCGAAGCGATTACTCTTCCTTTGTCCATAATAGCTATTCTGTCACACAGTTGCTCTACCTCCTCCATATAATGAGAGGTATAGATTATAGTTGCGCCTTCTTCGTTTAGCTTTTTAATACCGTCAAGTATGTTATTTCTGCTCTGTGGGTCAACTGCTACAGTAGGCTCATCGAGAATTATCAGCTTTGGCTTGTGAGCAATTCCACACGCTATATTCAATCTTCTCAATAAACCTCCACTGAGCTTTTTGGGGTAGAACTTGCGGAAGTCGTTTAGTGCCACAAAATTAATGGCTTCCTCTACTAGCTGCTTTCTGGTTGCTTTGTCTTCTATATATAGTCCACAGAAGTAATCAATATTTTCGTATACTGTCAATTCTTCAAAAACAGCAACATCCTGCATTATTATACCGATGTCCCTCTTTATATCATACGCTTCAGGATGCATGGGTTTTCCAAAGAGCTTTATTTCTCCCTTATCATATTTTAGAAGTGACAATATGCAATTGATTGCAGTTGACTTGCCGGAGCCATTAGGTCCAAGTAATCCGAAGACTTCTCCTTCCTTTACCTCAAATTCAAGATGGTCCAGTGCAACAAGGCTATCATACCTCTTTACTAAATTTTTTACCGAAACTAACATATCTTTTCAATTCCCTTCCTATATAATTTTGACTTGGTTTTTAATTGATATATGATTAAATACTAATTATCTATATTTATATTTTACGAGATTACCCCATTTGAGATAAGTGAGCACAATCAGTATTTTATATGACAAATGTCATATAAACTGTTAAAATTATATGTAAAACGATATTCTATTTGTAAATAGAGGTACCAAGATGACAGAGCTTCTGGATAAAGTGATTATCTTCGCGATATGTACAGCTGTATTGGCGAATGATTTAGTACTTAGTATAAATGCAGTTGCAGTAATAATAGCTGTTACAGCCAGTGCTGCAATGAGTTATATAGATAATCGAAGGATTCATAGCTATATTTTTGTGGCATATTTATTAGGCTGTATGTATATGCCAGAATTATTGAGTTACTTACCTCTTATAGCATATGACCTATTTTTTCAAAAAAATATGTGGCTGACAGCAGTAGCTATAGTTCCAATTATTTCACATAAGGATATAGTAACAGTTCCTTTTGCTATTTATATAATAATTCTGGCAATAATTTCGTTACTTATAAATTATAAGACTATACAAAACAATGCTCTTATAAATAAGTACAATAAATATGTAGATAGCAATACTGAGAACTCACTGCTATTGGAAAAAGAGAATAATGAACTAATTGAAAAGCAGGACTATGAAGTGCGTCTTGCCACTTTGAATGAAAGAAATAGAATAGCGCGTGATATTCATGATAATGTAGGTCATCTTTTATCTCGCTGCCTACTTCAAATAGGTGCAATGATGGCAATAAACAAGGATAACGCACAAAAGGAAGCACTGGGACAAATCAAGGATACCTTGTCGCAAGCGATGGATAGCATTAGAAGCAGTGTTCACAATATCCACGAAGAATCCATTGACTTGAGGCAGCAGATTGAATCAATAGTTCAGGAATTCACCTTTTGCAACATTAGTCTGGAGTATGATATGGGCACTAACGTATCTGGCAATATAAAATACTCCTTTATAGCCATTGTTAAGGAGGCTTTGTTTAATGTCGTAAAGCATTCTAACGCTAAAAATGTAACTGTATTTGTCAGAGAACACCCAGCCTTTTACCAACTTGTTATTGAAGATGATGGAAAAGTAAAAAATTTCGACCCTGATAATGGCATAGGCTTAAAAAATATAGAGGATAGAGTGAACAAACTAAGGGGTAATATTACAGTTTCAGCCAATGAGGGTTTCAGATTGTTTATTACTATTCCCAAGCAAGAATAAAAAAACGAAGCATATCGAATTTACTCATTTGTACATTTAGGAGGGGCAAAATGAAGGTTTTAGTGGTAGATGATGACAAGCTGGTGTGTACTTCCCTCAAGACTATACTAGAAGCGGATGGAGAAATACATGTACCTGAGACAGGAAACGATGGGCATATGGCAATTAGCTTATATAGGAAGTATTCTCCCGATGTTCTTCTTATGGACATCCGAATGGATAAGATGACTGGGCTTGAAGCGGCTGAAAAAATCTTGACAGAGTATTCTTGTGCAAAGATTCTTTTTCTCACCACATTTTTAGATGATGAGTACATAGCAAAGGCACTTAGAATTGGTGCGAAGGGATACATTCTTAAACAGAACTTTGAATGCATTGTACCAGCAATAAAGGCGGTTTTTGCGGGACAAAGAGTATTTGGAGATGAGATTATAATAAAGCTACCTCACTTACTTGATGATGACCAGAAACGACCCAATTTTGCACATTTCAACCTGTCTGAAAAGGAAGTAGAGTTGCTCACATTGATAGCCGATGGTCTTAATAATAAAGAAATATCTGAGCAGCTTTTTCTTAGCGAAGGAACAGTGAGAAACTATATAAGTATATTGTTAGAAAAATTATCTCTTAGGGACAGAACACAATTGGCAGTTTTCTATTATAAAAACAGGTAAAAATTTTGAAAATTTATGCAAAAAATCACGTTTACATTTGAGTATTGATTATGCTATATTAAAGTATGTGAAAACAATAACAATTTCAACATTCTCTTACTTAACATAAAATTATTTTACAAAGGGGTATTGATATGGCAAAGATTATAATGAAAACTCCACTTGTCGAAATGGATGGAGACGAAATGACCAGAGTAATCTGGAAAATGATTAAGGATATACTACTCACACCTTATATCGATTTAAAGACTGAGTACTATGACCTTGGTCTAGAATACAGAGACCAGACAGATGATCAGGTAACAACTGATTCAGCTATTGCAACAAAAAAATACGGTGTTGCGGTTAAGTGTGCAACAATTACTCCAAATGCCGAAAGAGTAAAGGAATACAACCTCAAGCAGATGTGGAAGAGTCCAAATGGTACAATCAGAGCTATTCTTGATGGTACAGTATTCCGTGCACCTATATTAGTTGATAGTATTAAACCTTTTGTAAAGACCTGGAACAAGCCTATTACTATAGCAAGACATGCATATGGCGATGTTTACAGAGATGTAGAATATCGTGTGCCTGGCGCAGGAAAGGCTGAGATAGTTTTTACAGGAGAAAACGGTGAAGAGATGCGTCAAACTATCCATGATTTCAAGGGCGCAGGCGTAATACTAGGTATGCACAACATTGACAAATCAATTGAAAGCTTTGCAAGAGCATGCTTTAACTTTGCACTTGATCAGAAGCAGGATCTCTGGTTTGCTACAAAGGATACTATTTCAAAGAAATATGACCATACGTTCAAGGATATATTCCAAGAGATTTATGACAAGGAGTATGATGCAAAGTTCAAGGAGGCTGGCATTGAGTATTTCTACACTCTTATTGATGATGCTGTTGCTCGTGTTGTTAGATCAGAGGGTGGATTTATCTGGGCTTGTAAGAACTACGATGGTGACGTAATGTCTGACATGGTAGCAACTGCATTCGGAAGCCTTGCAATGATGACATCAGTTCTAGTATCTCCAGAGGGCTTCTATGAATATGAAGCAGCACATGGAACTGTTCAAAGACATTATTATCAGCATCTTAAGGGACAGGAAACCTCCACAAACTCAATGGCTACTTTGTTTGCCTGGACAGGAGCTCTTAGAAAAAGAGGGGAGCTTGACGAAATAAGTGAACTTGTTGAGTTTGCTGATAAGCTAGAGAAGGCA
Organism: Bacillota bacterium; assembly: GCA_023439045.1. Classification (GTDB taxonomy): domain Bacteria; phylum Bacillota; class Clostridia; order Acetivibrionales; family DSM-1351; genus Ruminiclostridium. The sequence continues at coordinate 269,703 of JAEXOY010000021.1, forward strand.
TCAATCAAGACCATTGAAAATGGTATAATGACAAAGGACCTTGCACTGCTTGCTGAAATGGATAACATCAAGGTTGTGAACACAGAGCAATTCCTTGTAGAGGTTAAGAACACACTTGATACTATGATATAGAGATTATTAAGTCATATGGCTGTTTTAGCAACTTTTATGTTGTTAAAACAGCCTTTACATTATCTTTATTAAAATATTGTAGTATTATATTTACTGTTATATACTAAAAGGGTTAGAAAAAAGACAAGGGGGTCTTTAAATGAATACATTATATAAACCTGCTGGCTATAAGTCTTTTTTGGATATTAGAGAGACAGAGGTAGCAATCAAGAAGACAAAGGATTTTTTTGAAAATGAGTTAGCAAAGGCGCTAAATTTGACCAGGGTATCTGCACCGCTTTTCGTTAAGCCAGATACAGGTCTCAATGATAATTTAAATGGTGTTGAGAGACCAGTATCATTTGACGTTAAGGGTGTTGGCGGAGATACAGTGGAAGTTGTTCATTCTCTTGCAAAGTGGAAGAGAATGGCCCTAAAGAGATATGGCTTTAGCTTAGGCGAAGGTCTATATACCGATATGAATGCCATAAGAAGAGATGAGGATTTGGATAATCTTCATTCTGTCTATGTTGACCAGTGGGACTGGGAAAGAATTATTTCTAAAGATGAAAGAAATTTAGAAACTCTAAAGGATATAGTGAGAAAGATATATGGGGTCTTCAAAAAGACTGAAGACTATCTTGCATCTCTCTATCCTAAATTGCAAAAGTTCCTTCCAGAAGAAATTTTCTTTATTACAACTCAAGAGCTTGAGGATATGTATCCCGATAAGACGCCAAAAGAGAGAGAAACTGCTCTTGCCAGAGAGAAAAAGGCATATTTTGTTATGCAGATTGGTGACATACTTAAGTCAGGACAAAAACATGACGGAAGAGCACCGGACTATGATGATTGGGGTCTCAACGGAGACATTGTTTTCTATTATCCTGTTCTGGATCAGGCCTTTGAGGTATCCTCAATGGGTATAAGAGTGGACGAGGATTCACTAGTAGCTCAGCTCAAAAAGGCTGGATGTGAAGATCGCAAGAACTACAAGTTCCACAAAGACCTTATAAATAAAGAGCTTCCATATACAATAGGTGGTGGAATTGGCCAATCAAGAATTTGTATGTTTCTTCTTGGAAAGGCTCATATAGGTGAGGTTCAGGCTTCTATTTGGCCAAATGATATGATAGAAGAATGTACTGAAAATAATATACAGCTGCTTTAAAACAGGAAATAATTACATATACCTCTTTTAGTTGTATTTGTACAAAAGAGTTGTATAATAGCCATATAGCAAGGTAAGGCTTAAAATATTACCTGTTATTGCCAAGAAACATTAAAAGGAGCACGCGCAATATGAGTTATCATGATATCAAGAAGTTATACAGAGATCCAAAGACCTATATCGGTACTACGGTTACAGTGCCAGGATGGGTTAGAACAGTTAGAGATTCAAAAACATTTGGTTTTATCGAGCTTAATGATGGAAGCTTTTTCAAGAATTTGCAAGTAGTATTTGATGATACACTTGAAAATTTCAAAGAAGTGTCCAAGCTTTCTGTTGGCTCTTCAATCCTTGTTGAAGGGGATTTGGTTGAAACACCAAATGCAAAGCAGCCATTTGAGGTAAAAGCAAAGAGTGTTATTATAGAGAACCTGTGTCCACCTGACTATCAATTACAAAAGAAGAGACACTCTTTTGAGTTTTTGAGAACAATAGCACACTTAAGACCTAGAACGAATACTTTTTCAGCAGTATTTAGAATTAGGTCACTAGCAGCTTTTGCTATTCACAAATTCTTTCAGGAGAGAGGGTTTGTTTATGTGCACACCCCTATCATTACAGGAAGTGATTGTGAGGGTGCAGGACAGATGTTTAAGGTTTCTACTTTAGATGCCTATAATCCACCTAAGACAAAGGATGGAGCAATTGACTATGAGCAGGATTTCTTTGGGAAGGAAACCAGCCTTACTGTTAGCGGACAGTTGACTGGAGAAGCTTACGCTCTTGCATTCAAGAACATATATACCTTTGGTCCAACCTTTAGAGCTGAGAACTCTAATACCGCTAGGCATGCTGCTGAATTCTGGATGATTGAACCAGAAATAGCTTTTGCTGACCTCAAGGACGATATGATGCTTGCAGAAGATATGCTTAAGTATGTTATTAATTATGTATTGGAAAATGCTCCTGAAGAAATGGAGTTTTTCAATAGCTTTGTTGACAAGACCTTATTGGAAAGACTCAACAATATTGTTAAATCAGACTTCGGACATGTAACTTATACAGAAGCTATCGAGATTCTTCAAAAGAATAAGGACAAGTTTGAATACCCTGTTGAATGGGGTTGTGACTTGCAGACAGAACATGAACGCTTCTTGACTGAACAGATTTACAAGAAGCCGGTTTTTGTTACTGATTATCCAAAAGAAATTAAAGCCTTCTATATGAGGGTAAATGACGATAACAAGACTGTCTCAGCAATGGATTTACTTGTTCCAGGTGTTGGAGAGATTATAGGTGGAAGCCAGAGAGAAGAGAGAATCGATATACTTGAAGCAAGAATGGCTGAAATGGGTCTTAATAAAGAGGACTATTGGTGGTATCTAGAGCTCAGAAAGTACGGAGGAACAAAGCATGCAGGCTTTGGTCTAGGGTTCGAAAGAGCAATAATGTATCTGACAGGTATCAGCAATATCAGAGACGTAATTCCATTCCCAAGAACTACAGGATCTTGTGATTTTTAATGGAGCCATTTACAACAATAGAGCCATTTATATAGAGCTATTTCTTTATGTGGACTTCTATTAGCTAAACATAAAATATTTTGAGTCGTTGCAAGTAATTTTACTTTGCAGCGACTTTTTTGTTTTTTATTTATATTTAATTGACTAAAATTATTGGCATTATTATAATAATAGCTGAGTAATATTTTCTAATAATTATACATTTTATCAAATTTCGGTTGAACGATTATCTCGTTTTCAAGAACTTTCAGCTTCTAGGGTGGGAAGCTCGCTTAGGTGAGTTTTCTGCTTTTTTGTTTCTTAAAAATGATTTATATTAAGTAGAAAGCATAAGGTGCTAAAACTTGAAATTAAGAGCCTATGCCATATAAATTAAGCTAGGCTAAGTAAAAGCCTGATATTTTAGTGTAATGGCATTTAATCTGATTGAAATGGCTAAATCGCTATTATACAATATAATCGGTGAAAATTGCCGAAAAATGTTGAAAATAGTACTATAATTACCATATGTGTTATTTTAAAGTATTATTCAAAGTTATTATTCCCAATTTTTATAGGAAACAAAAAATACATAAAGAAGGAAGTGAGCTATGTGAAGATTAATATCACTGAAACAGTGTTAAGAGACGCTAACCAATCTCTTATTGCAACAAGAATGCCATTCTCAGATTTTGAGGACATTCTTGAAACCATTAACAAAGCAGGTTATTATTCTGTAGAATGCTGGGGAGGAGCTACCTTTGACTCTTGTCTTAGATACTTGAATGAGGATCCATGGAAGAGACTAAGAATGCTAAAGGATAAACTGAAAAACTCTAAGCTGCAGATGCTGTTAAGAGGTCAGAACATCCTTGGTTATAAGCACTATCCCGATGATGTTGTAAGAAAGTTCGTAGCGCATTCCGTTGATAATGGAATGGACATTTTCAGAATATTTGATGCTTTAAACGATTATAGAAACATACAGGTAGCAGTAGACGAAACCATTAAAAGGGGCGCACATGCCCAAGGTACAATTAGCTATACCACAAGTCCTATACATACTCTAGAAAAATATGCAAAAATGGGTAAAGAACTTGAAAATATGGGTGTTCACTCAATTTGCGTAAAGGATATGGCTGGTATTATGGGTCCGCAGGAAGCATATGACCTTATAAAAGCCTTAAAGGAATCGGTAAAGATACCAGTATTCCTACATACTCATTCAACAACAGGATTAGGGCCTATTACATATATGAAAGCAGTAGAAGCTGGCTGTAATGGTATAGATACAGCAATATCATCTTTCTCAGGTGGAACATCTCAGCCATCAACAGAAACCTTAAACTATGCTCTTAAGCAAATGGGATATGAAACCGGACTCAATGAAACTTATTTAAAGGAAATTAATGATTTCTATAAACCTCTCAAGGAAAAGTATGTTAAGTCTGGCCTTATGGATCCATTTGTAATGGGAACTGATACAGATGCACTTGTATACCAAGTTCCTGGTGGTATGCTATCAAATCTTATCGCTCAGCTGAAGTCTCAGAATTCTATAGATAAGCTTGATGAAGTACTACAGGAAACTCCTAGAGTTAGAAAGGATTTAGGTTATCCTCCTCTAGTTACTCCAATGAGCCAGATGGTAGGTGTGCAGGCTGCAACTAATGTTCTTCTTGGAGAGCGTTACAAGAGCGTTTCAAAGGAAATAAAGGCTTACTTAAGAGGTGAATATGGCAAGGCTCCTGGTGTAATAGATGAGCAATTACAAAAGAAGGTGCTTGGAGACGAAAAGCCAATTACAAAGAGATTTGCCGATACGCTAAAACCAGAGTTTAATGAAGTTAAAGCAAAATTAAAGGGTATAGCAAAGAGTGATGAGGATGTTCTTTCATATATTCTTTTCCCACAGATAGCTGAAAAGTTCTTCAAGGAAAGAGAAGAAAGCACTGCTGTTAAGGCCAGCTATAAGATTAAAATGCTGTAAAAGAAAGGAATGTTAACTATATGGGATTTTTAGATAGCTTAATAGTTTCTGCCTTTGGTTTGTGCATAGTATTTTCAGCGCTTATATTGATTAGCCTTTGTATTAAGGTTTTAACAATGATATTAGCTGCAACTGAAAAGAGTGAAAAGCCACAAGCCAAGGAAGAGACTCAGGCTGTAGTTCAGCAAGCTGAAAAGCCTGTTTTAAATAAGGATGCAGTTGGTTTTGGAGAATTAAAACTCATGAATGTTGATGAAAAAACTGCTGCTATGATTATGGCAATTGTTAGTGATGAGTCAAAAATTCCTCTTGATGAGCTTCAGTTCAAGACCATAAAGCTTATAGAAAATTAATACCACGCCAAAATGTGGTGAGAAAGGAATGACTAATTTAAATGAAATATATAGTTTCAATTAATGATAAAAATTACGAAGTTGAGGTTGAGCGCGGTGAGGCTAGAATCATTAAAACTACTCAGGCAATTCACGTTGAGACAGCTTCCCATGCTCCAGTACAAGCAGCACCAGCTGCACAAGCAGTAGCGAGTGCTCCTGCTATGAATCAGCAGGCAGTTGATGGTGAACCATTAAAAGCTCCAATGCCTGGAACAATCCTTAGTGTAAAGATAAATGCGGGCGCTTCTGTTAAAAAAGGAGATGTACTATTTATACTTGAAGCTATGAAGATGGAGAACGAGATTGCTGCACCGAGAGATTGTGTTGTTGCCCAGATCGCAGTTCAAAAGGGAGCTACCGTTTCAACAGGGGATGTATTAGCTGCCCTAAAGTAAATGCCACTATCTTTTTATAAAGAGGTGACCTATAATGCTTAGTTTTTACTTGGCATAGCAAAAATGTGAAAGGAATGATAACTAAATGTCGTTTTCATTTGTAGATACTCTACAGAAAATTATAAATGAATCAGGCTTTGCTAATATTACATGGCAGCAAGTTGTTATGATTTTAGTAGCTTGTGTACTTATTTATCTGGCAACTGTAAAAAAGTTCGAGCCTATGCTCCTTTTGCCAATAGCATTTGGAGTTCTGCTAGCGAATCTTCCGCTAACTGGAATGATGGACGGACCTACAGGTTCTGCCAGTGGCGGTTTACTATATTATTTATACCAGGGTGTTAAGCTGGGAATCTATCCATCGTTGATATTCTTAGGAATTGGTGCAATGACCGACTTTGGTCCATTGATTGCCAGACCGTCAAGCTTATTCCTAGGAGCAGCAGCACAGCTGGGAATATATATTGCTTTTATTCTTGCTATTGCAGTGGGTTTCTCACCTGAATTGGCTGCATCTATAGGAATTATTGGTGGAGCAGATGGCCCAACAGCAATCCTTGTAACCTCGAAGCTAGCGCCTGAGTACTTAGGGCCTATAGCTATAGCAGCTTATTCATATATGGCCTTAATACCAATGATTCAGCCACCTTTGATGAGACTGCTCACTACAAAGAAGGAAAGAGAAATTAAGATGGAAGTGCTCAGACCTGTATCAAAGAAGGAAAAAATAATCTTCCCGATTGTTGTTACAATTCTAGTAGTATTGCTTCTTCCATCAGCAGCGCCATTGATTGGTATGCTCATGCTGGGAAATCTATTTAGAGAAAGTGGAGTAGTTGAGAGGCTTTCATCAACTGCACAAAATGCGCTTATTAATATTGTAACCATATTCCTTGGGGTTACCGTAGGTGCTACTACTGTAGGTAAAATGTTCCTTTCAGCTGAAACATTGAAGATTGTTGGGCTTGGTTTGATAGCCTTCATGTTTAGTACCGTGGGAGGCTTATTACTTGGTAAGCTTATGTGCTTCCTAACAAAGGGAAAGGTAAATCCTTTGATTGGTTCGGCAGGTGTTTCTGCAGTACCGATGGCTGCCAGAATTTCTCAGATTGAAGGACAGAAGGCGAACCCTTCAAACTATCTATTGATGCATGCAATGGGGCCAAACGTTGCAGGTGTAATTGGTTCAGCTGTTGCTGCTGGTATTTTTATAAATCTATTCGGCTAACATGTAAAAGAAATAGCCAATCCAAAAGCGTAAAAAATCTTTTGGATTGGCTATGTTAATATCTTGCAAAAAATTAAATCTAATGTATACTATTAGTGGTGTATTTAATCAGTCCCCGTAAATGCGTTCGGGGTGTAACCACTATTAATAATAAAGGAGTTAAGATTTATGACACTATATGAACAGTGGAGAGAGATTGCAGAGCAGGAAAGAGCTCCACAGGATAGCGAAGCATTTTGGAAGGAATATTTCTTAAAGGAAAAGGACAATTACGCAGATATTCTTGCAAACAATAAAAAGAAAATTTCAGGAAAGTTATCAGATGTAGCAGCATCCTTTAACATGGATACTACTACTTTTTCGGGCTTTCTAGATGGCATAAATACAAGTCTCGTAAATCAGATTGATCTCGAAGCACTCACAGAGGATACTGAGTTGGATTTTGAGATAGATTATGAAAAGCTTTATTACAACATGTTGGATGCAAAGGCTGACTGGCTGTATGGACTGCCTGAATGGGATGGCATTCTCGACATAGATACAAGAAAGAACATTACTGCTGAGTACAGAAAGGCTAATATGGCTGTAAGCAATAAAGTAGGAAGAAATGAAGCTTGCCCATGTGGTTCAGGTAAGAAGTACAAAAAGTGCTGTGGCAAATAGTTTATTAAAGATATTGATTTAATAAAAGTATAAATTCTCTAAGGTGTACAAATTAAATGCTCTATTAAGGAATTAGAACTTAAAAGGGCATTTTTATTTCTCATAAACATAGCATAAAAAAAGTTTGATGATTTTTTAACACTTTTAACTTGCATATTGTATGGAAATATAATATAATTAGCTTAGTTTATTAAAAGAATTGAAATATAAGAATTTGTAAAATTCATTAAATTCTAATGAATTTTAAGTTCTTATTATTTTTTTTTAGAATATAGGAATTTATAAGTTTTAGAGTGTTACAAAAGTGTAGGTAATGCTGAGATTGAATGTTTACACTAGAAAATCCCAGAAGAATAAATTTCTATATTCGGGGATTGAAAAGGGGATTCCCCTTTCCGGTTTCAGGAGGGTGCTCAGAAACATGAAATGTTTCGTCGAAGGGAACCTAGGGTTCCCTAGCGAACAAGAAAATAT
>JAEXOY010000027.1 GCA_023439045.1 Bacillota bacterium
ATGCCATAAGAGGCTCATTGTCAAGAGGATCGTGGAATAAATGCGAAAATAATCACCTTACAAATAGTGAAATAATCAAGCGATAAAATTGACACATTTAGGGTGAAATAATCAAAAATTATTGACACTTATGAATTTGAAGGCAAAAATTGTATAACAATTTATTCCACGTAAAATAAAGGTAATAATAAATACAAAAACCCCGAACTGAAATGCTGTCATCCCAAATGAATGCTACTTTTTTTAACATTTAGGAATCCTTACAATTCAATACAGGGTTTTAATATGTCTGTAAGCAGATGCTACAGTACTGTGCACAGCTCGATATACGTGCGTTTTATCAGATGCTATACACAAATCCTTAAACCGCAGGATGTACAAAAGAAACTATGCTGCAAAGAGGAATATCTGTCACTGATCCAACAGTGGCAATAGGAGCACCCATCATCATTTCGTTGCCACATCCAATACCATTCGACATATTACTTCCACCACAAGCATTGCCCAAAGCACAGCCTGGGGCTGGACCAATTTGAGTTATAAGCCTTACAAAGCAATCATTAACGCCTATTATAACTCCAGTAAAACCGCAACCTGACGTTCCCCCACTAGACGTAAAAATTGTAACTGTTTGGCCTATATATTTAGACATTGCAAAAGCAAGGTCACCTTCAAGATTGAGGCCATAGCCATTATCACCGCATCCTGTCATACCAATTCTCTCCCTTCAGAAATAAAATGAACTTTATTACATCTTATGTCAACGCAAGAGAAAGTGTTCCATCAAGATGGAGTTTTTATTGAAATAAAAGCGTAAGTAATAAATGAGTAAGTTAGCACTTGGTTATTTAACTGCTTCCAAAATATCGAAATGAAATACACAGGTCAGCACTTGCTTATTTAACTCTTTCCAATATATCGTAAAAGGTCTTTATATGATTCGGGTCTTTTACTTGTTTCCCCGAACAATAGAAATCAATATTTACATCATAGGGTGTGTTTGGTGTTGGGCAATTGCTATAACCGCCAAGCAAATCTGCTTCTTCGAGCAGCCTTTTGAGATATCTAATAGTACCAAAGCTGCCGTCTATTATGTCAATATGCTCTGGTAGTACCTTTTCAAATGTGCTTCTGTATATTGGGAAATGCGTGCACCCAAGCACTATAGTTTTATACGTGCTCATATCATAATTCTTGAGCTTGTTCGTTATAATGGGTATCATTGATTCATCATCAAATATATTCTTCTCTGCGCATTCAACCAACTCAGGAAACGGCAGATAATCTACCACATGCTCCTGGTCCACTCTCTGTACCAGGTTGTGAAATTTCTCCTCCTGAAGTGTTAATGGAGTAGCAAATACCAGCACCCTCTTGCCGCTGCCATTCCCGTTTTGCACAGCAGGCTTTACTGCCGGTTCCATTCCTACTATCGGAAAATCATACATTCCCCTGAGTTCACGTACAGCAATACTTGTTGCGGTATTGCATGCAACAACCAGGGCTTTTATCTTTTTACTCACCAGAAATTCAACCGCCTCGAAAATATACTGCTTCACCTGAGCCTTGTCCTTTGTACCATATGGAACATGATCGGTATCTGCATAGTATATGTAGTTTTCGCAAGGCAGTTGCTTCAAAGCCTCTCCCAAAACTGTAATTCCACCTATTCCCGAATCAAAAAATCCTATTGGGGCATCTTTCATAATATCCTCACCTGTTAAGCTATTGGTTTTCTTTTTTTCATTACTGTAACAAAGATTGCATATATGACAAAGCTAATTCCGCAATACACCATAGAAGGTAAAAAATACGTAAAATAAAGGGTATCCCGGAATGTCTCTGAGAACCAACCAGTTCCATAATAGCTGTATAGAGCTACTCCCAAGGAGTAAAGCGCAGAAAGTAAAAATCCCAGCGGAACAACTATAAGCTTCTCTTTGAAACGCTTGTAGTATACTACCATTGAAATAAGCGGCAGCAATATTGCGCTAATACCATAAACAATATATATACCCATCATATTTAAGCCAGATAATATTGTGAGTACCAATATTATTATTATGAGTATAGCCTCAATTATACTGATTATAAAAGTCTTTAATATATTAATCATGTCAACCTCTTTTACATAGTACAGGTACTAATTTATCACTAAACTAACTAAGCATCGTAAACTCTATTATTACAATACTAATAGGCCACGTGTGACTTACTAAGAAATAATAACCTCCATACTACTTTCTAAGAAATAATAAGCTCCATGCTACTTTCCAAAACGCTTAGCACATTTCCTAATCTTAATTAGTACAAGCACTAATATTATAGCATTGTAATATTCCAAAAAAAAGGGGTGCACTTCAACGCTCCAAAACAAAAAATCCTCGACAAAGAATCTAACATGTCGAGGACTACTTCTTAAGTTTTAAGAATTTAAATAACATTAAAATTATAAATATATTAAATAAATTATTACTAAATAAAGTGTATATTAAGTAAATTAGTACTAAAATAAATTGAGTATAAATTATGTATTATATTTCAAAAATTGCATATACACTACACGATTAATCTGATTAAACACATCTGCTGCCTTAAGCTCTATTTGGTCTTTTTACAAAGGCAAACAACACAATTCCCACGATGGCTGCGACTGAAGCAATTACAAAAGCCGGGAACATAAGATTAATATCGGTTGCTGCGATGTTTTTAAAATATCCAGCAATGTATGAAGATACAACTGCACCTATTCCAAAGCCTATCAATACCATTCCGTAATTTGTCGCCATGTACTTGCTTCCAAACAAATCAGCTGTGTATGCAGGGAAAGTACTTAGGAAGCCACCGTAGAAGAATCCGATACACCCTATTAATACATATATAGAGTACCCCACGGCAATATTTACAAAGAGTGCAAAAAATGCTGTTCCACCCAGTAACAATAAAATTGTCTTTTTTCTGCCCAATTTATCAGATGCCCAGCCCCAGAATAATCTACCACCTGCGTTACAAATAGAAATTACCAAAACTCCGATTGTAGCAGTTGAAGCCATTCCCTTTGCAATAGCTATAGGCTTAGCAAATCCAATCATCATAAGTCCGCCCATACATGCCAGCATAAGGGTTGCTGTTAGCAGATAAAATTGAGGCATTCTCAATAGCTGTCCTGGCGTGTAATCAACATTTGCATGAGCAGAGGTTGCTGCAGGAGGTGTATAACCTGCTGGTAAATAACCTTTAGGAGGATTTTTGATAAATAACCCGCCTATAGTGCAGACAATAGCAAATATTAAGCTCAGAACCATGAAGGTTTTAAGTTCTCCAACCCCAACTCCACCGAATACTTTTATTAGTCTTTCAATAATAGGTGTAAATACTACACCTCCAAAACCAAGAGATGCAACAATAATGCCTGTTATAAACCCTCTCTTGTCCGGAAACCATTTCTGTGCACAGGCTATTGTTGTAGAATAAGTAAAGCCCATTCCAACTCCACCTAAAACACCATATGTAACCCATAGCAACCACGGTGTCGACGGTTTTACAAATGACGCTAGCAAGAATCCAATAGCCAATATCAGGCCGCCAATAATAACAATATTTCTAGGTCCATATTTGTCTTGAAGCTTACCACCAATAGTGCTACCTATTGTAAGTGTAGCAAGTAAAAGTGAAAAGGTTAATCCAGCTGCTGCATTGTCTCCAGCAAACAAACTTTTTGCTATTCCATTTTGAAATATACTCCAAATATAAGCCGTGCCAAGACATAGTTGTATCGCAATAGCAGCAATTACAGGAATAACGCGGTTATTTTTCTGATTCATAGTTACCTCCTATTAAATTGTGAGAAATTAATTCCGTTCTTCTTGTGAGTAATCTAGTTCTGCTTGCGAGCTATATGGTTATATTTGTGAGTAACCTAGTTCTGCTAGCGGAGCAGTCCGGCTCGGCTTGTGTGCGTCCGTTTCTGCTTTGAGTAACCTAGATCTGCTTGTGGCTATCTGGTTTCTTGGCTAGATTAAAACAGTAAAATTAGAAAAAATATGTAGAAAAAATGATATTAGTTAGTAAATAATAGCATACAATGTATTTGTTTACAAGCATTTTATTTTGGGCCATCGGGGTACGGGGAGACTGGTCTCGCCCGTAAGGCGCTTTGCGTTTGTACAACGTGAAAAGAAATAAATATTTAATGAAATTACTCGTAAATATGACGCCCTGTTGTCGTATTATTCATATAAAATTTAATTATTACAAATTTATGGAGGTGATTCGTTATGTATTACCACGAAAAATGGGCAAATGGCACAATTTATAGATTTGCCGGCACAGGTGTTGCAGGATATGGTGGAGATGGAGAAAAAGCTGACGCAGCTCACCTTAATGGCCCTGCTGGCTTGGCGATAGATAAGGACAACAATGTATATGTAGCTGAAATACACAACAATACAATTCGGAAAATTGATTATAAAACAAAAATTATATCAACTGTTGCCGGATGTGGTTACAAAGGCTTTGAGGGTGATGGGGGGCTTGCAATTAATGCTAAGTTAAATGGACCAGAAGGTCTATTCGTAGACAATCAAGGAAATATCTTTATTGCAGATACATATAACCAAAGAATAAGAATGGTCAGTTCCAGAACAGGAATAATTGAGACAATTGCTGGGACTGGTGAAACAGGATATAACGGAGACGGCATAAGGGCAACGGATGCATACCTAAGTTATCCTGCCGGAGTTGTCGTTGACTCAAAGGGAAATGTGTATTCCAATGACTACAAGAACGATAGAATCAGAAAAATCAACATAGATGGTATTATTTCAACGTATGCCGGGACGGGTATCCCTGGGTATAGTGGTGATGGTATCCTTGCGAGCAAAGCTCAAATCAATGACGTTTATGGATTGGGAATTGATAGCAAGGACAATGTATTTATAATGGATAGCCTTAATTTTGCAATCAGAAAAGTAGATGCTGATTCGGGGATAATATCCACTATAATTGGGAAAGGGGAGCCAGGACCAATTGTTGAATTTGAAAAAATAAATGATGCTTACATAGGCGGTCCGTTGCACAAAAAGGGAACCATTGGAATTGAATCCCCCCATGCTGTAGAAGTGGATTCAAAAGGGAATATTTTTATTGGAGATACTGGTTCATATCGAATAAGGATGGTCAACCTGGAAAGAAATCTGGTATATACGGTGGCGGGTAACGGTAATAAAGGTAATTCGGGTGATAACGGGCCTGCTCTATGCGCTTGTATAGGCGTTCATGGGCTTAGGATAGACTCCCTCAACAATTTGTACTTCGTTGATTATCATAACCACGTGATTAGGGTTGTCCGATTTGATTAAATTATTTTCTATTATCTTATAATAATAAGCAATTTGTAATAAGTACAATGTCCTCCAGATTTATCTGGAGGCGACACTCCGACCACGGGTAAGCGCATGAATTTTCCTAAAGAAAATACAAGCGCCGTATGTCCCCGCCGGGAGGCCAGTGGGGCGTATGGGGAGACTGGTCTCGCCCGTAAAGCGCTTTGCGTTTTTTACATCGTAAAAAATGCCTGTATTATCCGCAGATAATACAAGCGCTGACGACTGGTCTCTCCCGTAAGGCGCTTTGCGTTTTTTTACAGCGTAAAAAACGCCTGTATTATCCGCAGATAATACAAGCGCCTACGTGGTCGGAGTGAGAGGACTTGCCGTCTGCTTCGCTTTGCTAGCATCCTACTACCTCGAATTATAAATTCCCACTATTTCTTTGAAACATAAATAGTATTTGAGAAACCTTCAACATATATTGAGCAATCAAGATTATTTGATATAAATTGTACTGGAACAAATACCGTATTTCTAACTGCCTTTGCTTTAGTTCCAAGAGCTACTGATTTACCGTTAATAGTCACTTTATCACTATTTGCTTTTATTTCTATAGTCTTATTATTAAAGGTAATGTAAGTCGATGTCCCCTTAGTTTCAACTGTACCACCGAGAGATGTCACTATATCATTTATTGGTACCATTGTAAAACCTTTTTCGACATAAGGCTTTTGGGAAAATACCAGCTTATTATTTTCAACGAATACTGTTATTTCTTTGCTGTCTGTTTTTAGTTGAGTAACTACTGCTTTTTTACTTGAGGTTACAAGTTTATTGGAGGCCATAATTACTCCACCTTCAGCAACAACGTAAACATATCCAT
>JAEXOY010000030.1 GCA_023439045.1 Bacillota bacterium
ATGCCATAAGAGGCTCATTGTCAAGAGGATCGTGGAATAAATGCGAAAATAATCACCTTACAAATAGTGAAATAATCAAGCGATAAAATTGACACATTTAGGGTGAAATAATCAAAAATTATTGACAGACAGTTGTCTTTAGTTTTGTCTTTAGTTTGTCTTTAGTTAGTAAATGATCCTTGTATTATTTTTTCTGTTTATACAAATATTATCCTTTAAAAGGAGTGATCATATTTGTTTAAACATGAAAAACAACTACTGCAACCAGTTGAGATTGAAAAAGTAAACCCCCAATACGCAGTTTTATTACAAGAACAGTTGGGCGGGGGTAATGGAGAATTAAAAGCTGCCCTCCAATACATGTCTCAAAGCTTCAGAATTAAGGATCTAGCAATAAAGGACTTATTTATGGACATTGCCTCTGAAGAGCTTAGTCATATGGAGATGGTAGCACAGACTATTAATCTACTAAATGGTCATGATGTGGATTATCAATCGGTAAATGCAGGCGAAATACAGACTCATGTGCTGTTAGGGCTTAATCCAGGCCTTATCAACGCTTCGGGCTATTCTTGGACCGGTGATTATGTAACAGTTACAGGAGACCTGTGCGCAGATCTATTATCAAATATTGCATCTGAGCAAAGAGCAAAGGTAGTTTATGAGTATTTATACCGACAGATTACTGATAAGAAGGTGAGAGCTACTATAGATTTCTTATTAAATAGGGAAGAAGCACACAATGCTCTGTTCAGAGAAGCCTTTAACAAGGTGCAGGATAGTGGTTCAAACAAGGATTTCGGAGTAACTAAAGACTCTAGATTGTACTTTGATTTATCAAGCCCGTCACCAAGTAATAAATTTGGTGAAACAAATGCAAATCCGCCTAGCTTCAATAAGCCTAACTAAGCACTAATTAATGCTTATAATCAAAAAGAACCTGTTCCATTTTCCTGACTAAATGGACGAGTTCTTTTTTTATTGTATTTGGAATAAATTGCATAGTAACTTCCTCTTTATACTGCATAGTAACTTTCTTGCCATAGTATAGTAACTTTCTCTATATACAGTATAGAAACTTCCTCTGAAAAATAGGTACTTAAATATTATTGACTTTTTAACACTATGATAGTAGTCTGAAAACATGGATAATGCTCAAATAGTCAAAAAGTTACACAAAATTCTTATAACCATCAATTTAGTCGAATTTAAAAATATCTGAATATGGAGGGATTACTATGCAGCCTATTAAATTATGTGATAGTGAATTGAAAGTTATGGAGCTGGTTTGGGAACATGGTATAATAACCGCGAAGGACTTGACAATTTTAGCAGAAAAAGAAATTGGCTGGAACAAAAATACTACATATACAGTGCTAAAACAGCTGGTACGAAAAAAGGCAATTAAGCGTGATGAGCCTAATTTTGTATGCTCTGCGCTTATTACTAAGGAGAACATACAAAAAAGTGAAACCAGCAAGCTAATAGATAGACTTTTCTGTGGGTCAAGACAGCTATTCATGTCTGCATTTCTTACCGATCATGAATTAAGTGAAGAAGAAATAGAGGAATTGAGAAAACTTCTTGAAAAAAGCGCTGAATAGGACAAGGAAATGTATAAACCTCACTTTTTTTGAAAACAATCAATTAATAAATACCAAAAAGAGAGTGAGGAGTAGTACTTCATGGATAAATCAGATAGTAATAGCATGTTTTTTAAGCTATTGATGATTCCACTTATTATAACATGCATTACTCTTGCTATTTGTATTTTTATTATTAATAACTCGCTAAATGAGTACAAAACAAAGTATCAAGATGACACTTTACAAATAATGAAGATTATTAAATCAAATGAGAATCTTACAGATAATTCTGATGCCTTCAAGCAGCAGAATGAAAAACTTAAAACAACAAATAAAGAGCTAAATTCTCAAAATGATGCTATAAAGAAGCAGGTTGAGGCATTAAAAAACCAGATTAACCAGCTGAATTCTAAAATAAGTGATATAAGCAATGAAAACGTTGAACTTCTGAAGTCTTTGAAAAAGGCAGCTTCTGTAGGTATTACACCGCAATCCTATAGGATATATCAGGGGAATGCGTTAGAGGCCTTGAATACAAAAGGAAAGTATGTGGGCAAGTTTTTAGGTACTGCTTATACACCTAGTGCTGATGAGTGCGGCAACAATAAAGGAATAACAAGCTCCGGCAACCCAATTGTTCCTGGAGTTACAATAGCTGTGGATACAAATCACTGGCCATACGGAACTATTTTTTATATTAAAGGTCTTGGATATACTGTAGCTATGGATACTGGAAGTGCAATCAAGGGTAAAAAACGCTTTGACTTTGCAGTATTGGATAAAAATTTTGCAAAAAAACTTGGACAAGAGTATTACGATGTATATTTAGTTAAAATGGGAAATGGTAAGATAAATAATTCAACCTTTTTTTAGAGTTTACCTTACCAATTATCAGAACCATTAACCTGAACCAATTATCAGAACCATTTACCAGAACCAATTACCAGAACCATTTACCACTAATTTTAGGTTGTTAAATATTATTGCTGAGTTTTTGGAGTTTTCTTTATAAAGCGAGAAATCAATCTAGTTAAGTGATAAATTACAAGACAAATCTCCACAATGATAAGAATAAGTACCAGTATGGTTAGATCTCTATTATCTTCAAGCACCGATATTATTTTAGACTTATAATCCTCAGCAGCAACAACGTCGGCATTTGAAAACAAGTTTACATCAATATTTGTACCGTCTTTTAGTCTATAACTCATTACACCTACAACAACATCTGTTGTAATAGGAAGTACCAGTTTTTCGTTTTGTTTAAAACTAATACTTTCTATGTAGCTTTCTCCAATTGGGAAGGTATAATAGACGTCTATTTTACTGATTAGTTCAACGGGCAGACCTGAAACTTCTATTTTTCTAACCACTGCATTCTTAGCTACTAGAATCCCATTATAAAAATTATTGAAACCATAGTCAAAATAGTTTTTTGATTTCTCAATAGCTGCTTTTTCATCAGAAGCAAATACAAAGGTGATAAGTCTTCTACCGTTTTTAGTAGCAGTAGTTAGAATAGATGTACCTTTGGTATTTGATCCTATTTTTCCACCATCAACTCCGTCATAACTCCAAAATAGCTTGTTTTGATTTGTTAGTATTAAAGAATCATTACCATTTAACCAAGGAATACCCTTTGTCCCAAAATAATTATTAAAAGTAACATTTGCTAGTGCATATTTAATAAATTTTCCAACGTCCTGAGCAGTGGTATACTGTCCTTCGCTATAAAGCCCCGTGGAATTAACAAAATAAGTATCCTCCATTCCTAAGGTTTTGGCTTTTTGATTCATCATACTCACAAATTTATCAATATCGCCACCACCTACATATTCGGATAAAGCTAGGCATGCATCATTGTTTTGAGAAAGCATTACAATATAGAGTAAATCGCTTACAGAGTATTGATTACCCACTGTTAGAGTCATATTAGAGCCGGAAAGTTTTGCGACGTTTTTGCTTATTGTAACCTTTGAATCCAATTGAGAGTTTTCCATTACAATTAAAGAAGCCATTAATTTGCAAAGAATAGTAGGCTGGATTCTATATAAAGAATTTTCTGATTGAAGAATCTGACCTCTATCGGGTTCTAATAATATTGAAGAATATTGTGGCTCCACTAAATCACCAGGTTCCGGATTTGCAAAAACCGTAGTACTCATTGATATATATATAAAAATTAGTATTATTAGAACAATGCGGCTGTATTTGTTCATGGTGTATTATCCCTTCAAATGTTCATTTAAAATGTCGGCTAAAATATCATCAATAAAACTACTTTTTTCAATAATAGATTTATACAATTATATAATAGATTAATTGTACTACATAAACAAGTGTAACAAGGTTAAAAAAATGTTCAAATATTATTACATTTGTATAGAATTTTTTGTAAAATATCATAATAAGTGAAAAGATATTGAACAAAAAAGGAGTATATTTTCACTTGGGAATACTAAAATCAGTAGGAAGGTACTTTCGGTTTGAAATTCCAAAACCCAAGGATGAATTTGTCCTTGAAGAAAACAAGATGGGTAGTTGTAAAGTCAGAAACTCTGAATCGCTTGATGAATTCAAAAAGGGCAAGGAATTTAAAGACTTCGATAAATATCAAGGCAACGAAAAGCTGTTGGAAAAGAGTATTTCAAACCAGCTAGATGATAATATAGATACAATAAAAGAAATATATAGCATACCTAAAAATAGTGATTTTCTCACAAGGGATTTTAATATTACTGTTGGGGATAAATCTATCAGAGCTTTTTCTGTTTTTATTGACGGCATGACCGATAGAGGGGTGATAAGTCAAAATATACTTCAGCCTCTAATGGTTTTTTCTAACTTCAACTTCAAGGATAATGAATCAAACATTGAAAAGTTCATTATGAGTAGACTTATTGCATATAATCAGGTCAAGGCAGTGGATACATTCAAGAGTGTAGTTGGGGAAGTAAATTTTGGAGGATGCGCTGTCTTTGTTGATGGATTAGACCATGCATTTGTATGTGATACCAAGAGGTGGGAGCATAGGGGGGTTGGTTCGCCGATAAGCGAAACCGTTATCCGTGGACCACAAGAAGCATTTAATGAACAAATCAGGTCCAACACTGCACTGATGAGAAAGATTATGAAGGATAAGGATTTGATAATCGAGAATGTTTCCATAGGTAAGAGAAGCAATACCCCTTGTGGAGTAATGTATATAAAGGATATTGTCAATGAAACTTTGCTCAGTGAAGTTTTGCGACGGGTTAGAAGCATAAAGGTAGACTATATATTTGACTCGGGTGAACTTGAACAACTGCTGGAAGATTCAACCTTTATGACCATTCCACAGATAATATCAACCGAGCGCCCTGACAGGGTTGCGACACTATTAGCAGAGGGGCATGTTGCTGTTGCCCTTGATGGGAGCCCATTTGTATTAGTAATGCCTGCAACAGCAGCTGAGTTTTTGCATACTACTGAAGATGCAAATATGAGGTATCCTTTTGTAAATTTCATAAGGGCTATCCGAATAATAGGTATAATAATTGCACTTTTATTACCAGGTTTATATATAGCGGTAACCAATTTTCATCAAGAAATGATACCTACCGATCTATTGTTTGCAATAGAAGCCTCGAGAGAAACGGTACCATTTCCAACTGTTATCGAAATAATACTGCTTGAATTCTCATTTGAGCTTATTAGAGAAGCCAGTCTCAGAATTCCAGGGGCTATTGGCTCTACTCTAGGAATAGTTGGCGGTCTGATCTTGGGACAGGCAGCTGTTTCAGCAAATCTTGTCAGCCCTATTCTAATAATTGTTGTTGCAGCAACAGTACTTGGTTCTTTTGCGTTGCCCAGCTTTTCTATGTCAATCTCCATTAGATTGATGCGTTTTTTATATATTTTTTTGGGAGCAATTGCGGGATTTTTGGGAATTTCATTGGGATTAATTATCAATATGTTGCTGTTGGCTTCTGCAAAGTCCTTCGGCGTACCTTTCCTAGCCCCACTTGGGCCTGTAACAAAGGATAGAGTAGCAGATGTTCTTACAAGGAGACCTGTTTGGCAGCAAGAAAGAAGGCCTGATTATCTAAATCCTAAGGATATAAAAAGCCAGCCTCATATTAGCAGAGGTTGGAAAAAGAAAGGAAATGGGGATAATGAAGAGTAAAATTGCCTTTGGGACATGGGAGGCAACAACAATATTAATAAACCTTTTGTTTGTTCAAGCTGTTCTTACATTTCCTAGAGAAATGGTATTAAAGGGTGGGACTGCAAGCTGGATGATACCTATAATAACTACTGCCTTGGGCTTAGTTTATTTCAGTATAGTAGTGCATTTTTATAAAAAAATAGGAAGCAAGGACTTGCTTGATATTTCTCGTATGCTAGGTGGTAAATCAATAGAGGTAATAGTGGGAATTTTCTTTAGTGCAGTTTTGGTGGTTACTTCAAGTCTGGTGCTTAATGGGTTTGCGCATATAATTAAAGGTTCTTCACTCAATAATTCACCTGTTGTGTATATTTTTATTTTCTTTTTAGTTGGAATGATTTGCTGCTGTTTTGCAGGAATTGAGGCAAATGCAAGAATAAGTGCTATTTTGGTACCCATACTCATTGCAGCCTTTATAGTAATAACAATTGGACTGGTATCAAGGTTTGATATCAATAATATTTTCCCTATTCTTGGGAATGGAGTGCAACCAATTGTATATGCAGGATTCTCTAAGGTAACCATTTTTTCACCTGTAATCATTATATTGCTCTTTATGGTTCCTTACTTTAGTAGTAAAAATATAAAAAGAATCAGTTTTTTAACAGTTGGAATTTCAGGAGCAATACTTATATGGTCTGTGTTATCCTTTATTCTGACTTTTCCCTATGAAGCGGCTATTACAAAGAAAATGCCCTTATTTCAAATGGCCAGACTATTTGAATTTGGCAGCTTCATCTCCAGAATAGAGTCAGTCTATGTGCTAATTACATCTATTGCAGGATTAATGTATCTAGGTACCATCTTTACTTTTGCGGTAAATATATTTGCAAAAGCAATAGGACTAAAACACAAGAAAGCAATTATTCCTGCTTTTGCACTTATAACTGTGTCTTTGGCACTTCTCCCGATATCGGTTAATGCCTCAATAAATGATTCTATCTATTTCAATATCATATGCTATGCTTGTATGCTTTTACCCTTGGTTCTAATTGTGCTGGTAAATAAAAAAGCTATTAGCAAAGGTAAGGGGGAGAATACAGATGAAGACTAAGAAAATCATAGCAGTATTTATAATAATTGCAATGTTAGTATTACCTCTTTCAGGCTGTTATGACAGTAATGAAATTGAGAACCTTGCTTATGCGATAGCCGTTGGAATAGATAAGGGGCAGCAAAAGGAATTCAAACTTACCTTCCAAATAGCGGTACCCACAAAAATTTCGGGTGGCGGTGAAGAAAGCCTTACATTAAAAAGTTTTGAAACAGATAATATTCTATCGGGCTTAAAAAGTGTAAGTGAATCCATTAGCAGGCAAATAAATCTATCCCATGCAAAACTAATAGTTTTCTCAGAGGATATTGCAAAGGAGGGGCTATCGGGTATTATCAATGGCTTGGTTAATACCGTAGAAATTAGGCCAACAGCCAACATTATAATTTCTACAGGGAGTGCATATGGCTATCTTGATGCCACAGATACAAATCTTTCGTTAAGCCCATCTAAGTACTATGAGCTATTGTTTAAATCGTATGAGAGGGAATTCTATACACCTTCTATTCAATTGAATGATTTTGTGTATAAGTTGAGAAACAGCGGGACTCAGCCAATAGCTATGCTTTGTGAAAATAATGCTGTTAAAAGAGACTCAGCAAATTCAAAGCAAGGGGCAGTCTCTGGTATTAAGGGGCTAGCGGTTTTCAAGGGTGACAAGCTTGTAGCGGAGCTTGACCATACGAATATGTCCATTTTTTCTTTGCTAACCAAAACTAACGAGAATGTATATATGACTATTAGTGATCCGCAAGATAGCAAGTACAATGTTTTAAGCATAGTTAGAACCCAACCTGAAACAAGCTACAAGATAAAAATAGAAGATGGTATTCCTAAAATATCCATACTGTTGTACCTAAAAGGTAAAATTGTAGGTGCACAAGGTAAATATAACTACCTTGATGAGGCACATGCTGTTTTACTTGAAAATGCATATAGGGAGGATATTTCGGATAAACTTAAGGCTTTTCTAGCTATTATTGCGTATCAGGACAAAACAGATATAGTAGGTTTTGGGGCTTATGCAAAAAGAAATTTCCTGACTCAAAAGCAATGGGAAAGTTTTGACTGGAACAATGCTTTTGCTAAGGCACAATTTCATGTAGAAGTTAAATTTAGAATTGATAAGTCTGGAAATATGCTCAATGAAACTGTTGAATAAGGGGGAAAGTAATATGTATAAAGCAGTTGTAATTGTGTTGGTTTCTTGGGTTGTAGTATATACCATGAGCTATGGTACTTGGCTTTATAGAAATCACAGCAGGCTAAGCGGTATTTCCGTATACGGTGTCTCCTTACTAGCAGCTTTTTTACCTATCTATGTAATGTTTATAGAGTAGTATTTAGTAATTTTTTATGAAAGGCTTATGAAATGGTCTTTAATACTATCTTATGTAATGTTTATTAAATAGTCTTTAGTACTTTTTATGTAATGTTATAGAATAGTCTATAGTTAATTGGTTAAAAATATATATGTATCCAACATAGTATTTATATACGGGAATGCAAGGGCCAAAGAAGGATATCTTTGGTTTCTTTGCATTTAGGTGAATAGTTTGATATAATAGCAACAATATGCACATAAAACAGAATTTGAAAGAGGGGTAAGATGAGTATTATTAAGAAGATAAGCATTCTACTGGCCTTGATCATGGTGCTGAATAGCTTTCCACTATCATTATTCGGGACAGTTCAAGCTGCAGAGGATACAAAAACTAATGTACATACTCAAGAAAAAGACAACAATAGTAATGCATTAACAAAAGTCAACACTACTGATGGTGCAATTGGATTAGATAATACTGACAAGCTAAGCACTTCGCAATCTTCAATAGCTATACCATCAAAGAATACCACGACACCCGGAATAACAACATCATCAGCTATAACCTCCTCAGCGGAAATAACCTCCTCAGCGGCAATTACCTCCTCAGCGGCAATTACCTCGTCTGCAGCAATTACTAAAGTGACAGGAGATGATGAAAGCCTTTGGTATAGCAAGAAATTACCTTTCAAGAAGGAGTATCAAAAGGCACTTTGGGATTATTGTAAACAAAAAGATCTTGATTATTATGATATGCTAGCACTTATTGCCCTAGAAAGTGGCTTCAATGAAAAATGTGTAACCAAAAATTATAGGGGACTTTTTCAACTAAGTAAACAGAACTGTGATTACTTCTCAAAGCTTCTGAAAACAGCAAATAAGCCGTTGGATGGCAAAATTAATATGAATTGGGGAACAACGCTAATATCCAATATAATGAAGGATAAGCGAGTAACAAAGCACAAGGACAAAAAGATGCAACTTGATGTTGCACTCTCGATTTTTAATAGGGGTAGTGGGGGATATGATAAAAAGGGCCTAAGTACTAATTTCTTAAAAGTATTTTATAAGAAAAAAGCCATGGTGT
The DNA here is from genome assembly GCA_023439045.1 of Bacillota bacterium. Taxonomy (GTDB): domain Bacteria; phylum Bacillota; class Clostridia; order Acetivibrionales; family DSM-1351; genus Ruminiclostridium. The sequence goes on from JAEXOY010000030.1 coordinate 9,259, forward strand.
TAAATTACTTTAAGAACTAATTTTGTTGACTTTTAAGCATTATTTCACTACATTTTTACAGCTAATAATTAGCATATTAGGACTAATTTTCATCACTTGTATGAAGGGTATAATTTCCCTTGTTCTTTCTGTATTTACCAGGCGATATTTTCTCTTGCCTGGTAAATATATGAGAAAAATGCTGCCTATTATTAAAACCAACACCTATTGCAATATCTACGATTGGCAAATTACTTGTTTCTAATAATATCTTTGCTTTTTCAATTCTCTTTTTATTTGTATATTCAATTATTGACAAGCCCACATGCTCAGAAAATAACCTCTGGAGGTAGCCAGGGGACATTTTTATATGCGATGAAATAGTGTCTATTGAAATATCTTTATCAAAATTCTGATCAATAAACTTTATCGTCTTCTTTACATGAATAATGCCTGGCAGCGTGATGGCATTGTTTGTTGACTGCTTAGACAATTCCAATAGAAATTGAGCTAATAGAAGATTAATCGATGTTACATTTTCGATACTATTATTGTTGCCTTCCAATCTTTTATGTATTAATCGTATAATGTCATACATTACACCAGAGTCATTGAGCTTTATAACACTTTGCTTCTGTTTTAAAAAATTTAGTAGGGATGAAGAGCATCCCATGAGACTTTGGATATTGAAATATGAATCATTAGTGTTTATTATACTAAATTCAATATTTAACATTCTGCAGGGGCAATTTTTTTCTACAACTAGTCTATGTGGTATGTTCCTGTCAAAGAAGATATAATCTCTTTCTTTTAAAGCTACTAGCTGTTCAGTTCCCTCGAGTAAATAGTGAATGGTACACTTACCAGTAACAACATACATTATTTCAGCCATGGGGTGGGAATGTAAGTCCATATCATAGTAGTTGTAGTTTTGTGCATAATAATAATCAATTTTTGGCCATAAACGTTTTTTTTCATCATTATAGATGCTATGTATCATGATGTAACACTCCTTAAAATTTACTCCTAGGGTGTAAATAGTCCTGCATGTAATTTTCAAAATATCATAATAGTTTACATTTGTAAATATAAATGTATAAATGTTTACCTGCTTACTTTAGAATTAGTGTATATTAAAGGCAGAAAGTGAGGGGGATTAATTAATGTCGTTTAAGGTTACTTTCATAGGGGCAGGAAGTATAGGCTTTACAAGGCAGCTATTTACTGATTTGATGTCAGTAAAGGAATTTCATAACATAGAGGTTTCATTTACAGATATAAATCAAGCAAATCTCGACATGGTTACACAGCTTTGTCAGAGAGATCTTGATGAAAACGGTATTGACATAAAAATACATGCTACAACTGATCGAAGAGAGGCTTTCAAGGACGCAAAGTACATATTCAATTGTGTGAGAATCGGTGGACTTGAAGCATTTCAAACCGATATAGATATTCCTCTAAAATATGGAGTTGACCAATGTGTTGGTGATACCCTGTGTGCAGGAGGAATAATGTATGGTCAAAGAGTTATAGCAGCGATGCTAGACTTCTGTAAGGACATTAGAGAGGTTTCTAGACCGGATGTACTACATCTTAATTATTCAAACCCAAATGCTATGGTAACGTGGGCATGTAATAAATTCGGAGGCATCAAAACAATAGGCTTATGCCATGGAGTTATTCACGGACAAGAGCAGATTGCTGAAGTTCTTGGCCTCAAGTATGAGGACTTGGATGTGATTTGTGCAGGGATAAACCATCAGACCTGGTATATTTCTGTGAAGCATAATGGAGTAGAACTTAAAGATAAGGTACTTGAAGGATTTTTGAAACATGAAAGGTTCTCAAAAGAAGAAAAGGTCAGAATTGACATGCTCGAACGTTTTGGATACTTTTCAACTGAATCAAATGGTCACCTTTCAGAGTACCTTGCATGGTATAGAAAGCGTCCTGAGGAGATTAATAAGTGGATTGATTTAGGCTGTTGGGTAAATGGAGAAACAGGGGGATACTTGAGAATTTGTACCGAGAGTAGAAATTGGTTTGATACTGATTTTCCAAATTGGCTAAAGGAACCAGCAAAGAAATACGATGGTTCTGAGAGGGGCAAGGAGCATGGTTCGTATATTCTAGAGAGTTTAGAAACTGGGAGAGTTTACAGGGGTCACTTCAATGTTGTTAACAATGGATGCATAACTAACCTCGCGGAGGATGCGATTGTAGAAGTTCCTTGTTATGTAAATAGCAACGGAATTAATATTCCCAAGGTAGGTGATTTACCACTTGGCTGTGCTGCTATTTGCTCTCAAAGCATATGGGTACAGCGATTAGCTGTAGAAGCAGCAGTTTCAGGGGATGATTTATTTCTCAGACAGGCAATGCTAATGGACCCACTAACTGGTGCGGTGTGCAATACTGATGAAGTTTGGCAAATGGTAGATGAATTTCTCATAGCGCAGGAAAGGTGGCTACCTCAGTATTCTCAAGCAATAGAGAGAGCAAAAGCTCGCTGGGCAAAGGGCAATCTTATTCCTCATAAGGATTATAAAGGAGCTGCAAGACTTCATACAAAGACTGTTGATGAAATGGCAATAGAGGCTGAAAAGTCAAGGCAGATAGCGGTTGCAGCTGCAAAAGAAAATGTTAAATAAATATTAAATAGCTAATATAGATAGAGCCTACCTGTTTTAACAAAATTGTAGGCTCATTTGCATTTGTAGGTTATATTATTAAATAAAAATTGTAGGCTCATTTACATTTGTAGGCTATATTAGATAAATCTTGTAGACTCATTTGTATTTCGATGGTTATGATAGAATATAACATTATAGGTTCTGCATATTTAGTGTGATAAAATTATTTTGTAACGGAAAATATTTTTCTGTTAATTGCAGGTATGGTGTGGTTGTACCCCATATTTTGGGTATGCTAGTATTAGAATTTTATCAGAAATTATTTGTTATAAAAGTCGGGGTTAGTTAGTCAGTAATAGATCAATTAACTAATATTATCAATAACTATTATATAAAAGGGAGATTGCTATGACAATTAAACATGCTTGGTGGAAAGAAGCCGTTGTATATCAAATATACCCTAGAAGCTTTTTTGATACAAACGGTGATGGAATTGGAGATATTCCGGGCATTATTGAAAAGCTCGACTATCTCAAAAATCTGGGCATAGATGTAATATGGCTTTGTCCTGTATATAAATCCCCAAATGATGACAATGGATATGACATCTCAGATTATGAAGATATTATGCCTGAGTTTGGAACAATGAACGATTGGGAGATGCTTTTGGAAGAAGTTCATAAAAGGGGAATGAAACTCATTATGGATTTAGTTGTAAATCACTCCTCAGATGAACATGCATGGTTTATTGAATCAAGCTCGTCTAGGGATAATTCCAAAAGAGATTATTATATTTGGCGTGATGGCAAAGATGGCGAAGATGGCGAAGAACCCAACAACTGGTCATCCTTTTTCACGCCTTCAGCTTGGAAGTACGATGATAAGACGGGCCAGTATTACTTGCACCTATTTTCAGAAAAGCAACCGGATTTGAACTGGGAAAACCCAGTCCTTCGCAGGGAAATATATCAAATGATGACAAGATGGTTGGACAAAGGAATTGATGGCTTTAGGATGGATGTTATAAATTGCATTTCCAAAACAGAAGGCCTCCCCTCAGTGGAGGGAGAAGGGTATTGTTGGGGTGGTAGATATTTTATTAATGGCCCTAGAATGCATGAGTTCTTGCAGGAAATGAATAAAGAGGTACTGTCAAAATACGATATTATGACTGTAGGAGAAACTCCAGGCGTTACCCCAGAGCAAGCTAGGGAATACACAGGTGAAGATAGGCAGGAATTGAACATGCTATTTCAATTTGAACTCATGGATGTTGATGCTCAGCCATCGGGTAAGTGGGACGTTAAAGCTTGGTCATTGCACGATTTTAGAAACATTGTTGTAAAATGGCAGACTGAGCTAGAAAGTGAAGGGTGGAATAGTAACTACCTGAATAATCATGACCAACCAAGGGTGGTATCGCGATTTGGAGATGATGTCGGATACAGGTCAGAGTCTGCAAAAATGCTGGCTACAATGAATCTTACTCTAAAAGGTACTCCTTATATTTATCAGGGTGAAGAAATAGGAATGACCAATGTAAGGTTTAGCGATATTTCAGAATACCGAGATATTGAAACTCTTAATTTTTACAACGAAAGAATAAAGCAGGGATATGATAAAGACTCTATAATGGACTCTATCTACAAAAAAGGACGGGACAATGCCAGAACGCCAATGCAGTGGAACACTACCCCAAATGCGGGTTTTACAAGTGGAACGCCATGGATTGCTGTGAATCCTAACTACGTAGACATTAATGTGGAGCAATCACTAAGAGATGAAAAGTCCATATTCAACTACTACAAAGGTTTGATTAAGCTTAGGAATGAATATCCTTCACTTGTCTATGGCAGGTTTGTGCAAGCCGATAATAACCATGATAATGTGTTCTCATATACACGAGAGTATGAAGGGGAAAAACTACTAGTTATTTTGAATTTTACCGGCAAATCTGTAGAGTTTGGCCTATCGAAGGAATATTTGAAGGGAAATGGACAGTTGCTGATAAGCAATTATGAGAAGGCTGATAAAAAAGTAGAGCAGAAAGTTCAGGAAGCCGAGCAGGAAGTAGAGCAGAAAGTTCAGGAAACCGAGCAAAAAGCTGAGCAGAAAGCCGAGCAGCTGCAACAAAAAATGGTGCTACAGCCTTTTGAAGCTTGTATCTATAGACTGATTTAAGTATAGTTATTCAGTATTGGGCTGCGTTTATCAGGCAGCCACTACATAAATATGGGGGGAGGAAGCTGTATGAAAAGACAGGAGCGACTCAAAAAAGTTATTATTGCAGCCCTGACAATGCAGCGTTGGCCATGGGAACAGGGAACATTGGGGACAGCCTTGCAAGAAGCAGGAGAGCATCAACTTGTGATTCTGTTTGCAAAGGAAGCAATAATAAACCAATGCAAAGATGGAAGGCTTGCTATGAAAACCGATAGGTATGCTGCAACAGATCCAGCCTCAAATGGCGTACCAGTATTATATGCGTACAAAGCTACGGGAGATATAGTTTTTAAGAATGCTGCCGACAGGATGTTGGACTACTTGATATATAGGGCGCCAAAAACTAGAGAGGGTATCCTGTATCATAATGAAAATGAGGGTATGGTATGGGTGGATTCATATTTTATGGCACCGCCATTTCTTGCTTATGCAGAGCAGTATGATGAGGCATTAAAACAGATATGGGGTATGAAGAAAATATTATGGAACGAAGAACATCAGCTTTTTAGCCATATGTGGGATGATGACCTGAAGAGGTTTGAGCGCAAGGCTTTCTGGGGAGTAGGTAATGGTTGGGCGGCATCTGGAATTGCAAGGGTTATCAGAATGCTTCCAGACAACAGAAAAAGGGATAAATTGGAACTCGCTGCATTTGTTAAGAGCATATTGGACGGATGCATAAGATACCAAAGGGAGGACTTCCTTTTTTATGATGTCATAGATGATAGCACTACATTTGTTGAAACCAATTTACCTCAGATGTTAGCCTACACTATTTATAGCGGTGTCACTGAAAAATGGCTGGATTCAAGCTACATAGAGTATGCTGATAAGTACCGGGAAGCAGTATACCAAAAGGTTGATGAATATGGACTGGTACAAGGTGTATGTAGTACTCCTAAATTTGACAGGCCAGGCACTGCAACAGAGGGACAGGCTTTTTTCATTTTGATGGAAGCTGCATATGATAAGTATTTAAAGGCTCAGGCTGATTAAAAATGTTATTTTCATATAGGCAAAGAAGGCTTAGTCCAAGCATCTAAGCCTTCTTTTTTTAAACTACATTTTACTGCTGTCCAAACCAGATAGTGGTTTTTTATCTTTATACTTCTTTTGCGTAGTCCTTGTCGTAAGACTCCTTTTCCCAAGAAATAATGATTTCTAGTTCCCAGTGGTACATCGGTATAATGGCCTTATTTTCATATCCGATTTTTGGATAAAAGGTCTGATCCCCGCCTAACATTCCGGTACATTCTGGGAACATTTCCATAACACGGTTGGAAGCCTCATGTAGAATGGCGGTAGCAATTCCCTTTCTTCTTTCCCACCATACCACAGCTAGCGGTTCCAATTCACAGTAAGGCATCTTTTCGTCATACCATATAATTGCAATGGCAACAGGTCGGTTCTGCTCATCAAGGACGCATAAATCTAGATTTTTTCTATAATGCTTCATTTTTCTTAAGTCATGGAAAGCCTGTTCTCCGTGTTCGCATGCGTGAGACTCTGTACCATAATTAAAAGATAATCTATGTACATTAGTAAGATAGAAGTCAGGCACTGTATTACCATCAACAAGGGTATAACCAGCAGGTAGCTTTACGTCGAAGCGTTGATTATTAAAGGGGAGTACATATATTTCATGGCCCAATTCTTCTTTGCAAAAGCCACTTTTGATAGCCATTTCCTTAAGTGTTGTATTCCAAGTAGGTACATATATATTTACATATCTTGTCCTTCTGTCATCTTTTACAGCTGCAACGTATGTTTTGGAAAATTTTATCATATCCTTGAGGAGCTCTACTTCTTGTCCACGTTCTTTTGAATCAAATAAGAAAAATGCTGAACCATCGTAGTTTCCTTCATTGATAACACAAGCTACAATTTTACCACTTTCTTTGTACACGCCCACTGTACGATACCATGCACCATAATGTCCTGTGTGAGCGGGGTGAAGTCCCCTTATAAACTCATTCCTGCTCAGTCCCCAAACTGGATATTCCCATTGGTAAGACGCTAATATAAGAGCTTCAATTCCATCAAAGTCTTCATCTTTGTAAAAGCTAAATTCATAACGCATATAATTTCCTCCCATATAATTAGTCATTAGTTATTAGTCTAGCACCACATATCACTGGTTATTGAGCAAGTTTATCATCATTATTAGTAGTTAAGTTTATATAACCCTTATTAAATTAAATAACCAAGTTAATGACTAAGTTAATAACCCTGCCAGAGTTTATAGCCTTGCTTTGATTCATTAGTGGTAAATAACACTACATTTATAACCTGATTTTAACATTTATAGTAATGGGGATAAATGCAACAAATAGTTATACTTATTTATGACATAAAAAGGGACTGTTGCACAATGAATAAATCTTAATCACTGTGTTGCAGTCCCCTTCAAATTTAAGTGTATATAATTCTCCTGACCGTATCAAATGCTAATCCATACAGATCAGATATCTCAGATATGGATTTCCCATCTTTGTAATAACTTTTTATTTCGTTGTTTCTTAACGAGTAGTATGCACGGGAGCCGCTTTTTTCTCCCCATCCTCTTTTTGCATTGTTATTGGGGATATATAGCAAATCGCCCTTTATGTATCTTTGAATCTCGTTTAAAAGTCTTTCTGGTAATACATCTGCTGCATTTTTATATTTCATAAAATCCGCTCCTTATTTATATTTAGATAAATAAAGGCAGAATAAGCAGATAATGTATACCTATTTATCCCATACAGAAATAGATAACATTATCGTTATTCTGCATGGGATAAAGCTTTTAATTCTAGTTTTCTTAAAATTGAATTTTTAATAATTCTCACCTCCAGATAAGTGAAGTTAATCAGTAATATTTCTGTAGGCTAGTTTGAGCAAAGATGAATATGCTCTCCTATAACCTTCTATTTAGATATTTTTATTATAATACTATTTGTCAATTTAGGCAATTGGTGGAAGTAGATGTTTGGACGTACATACTTTATAGCTATAGATCTATATGAAAAGCAAAAAAACACCTCTCGATATATCTCGAAAGGTGTTTTTTTGCTTTGGCAGGGGAGACGCGATTCGAACACGCAACCTACGGTTTTGGAGACCGCTACTCTACCGTTGAGCCACTCCCCTATATGTTTTAATACGCGACTTACGGCGCCTTATTAGTATACAATAGCATCAATTTGATGTCAACAGATTCTTGGATTTTTTCATATGAATTTTTCATGTGAAATTTCACCTAAATTTCACCAATTTTTCAGGGCTATTGAAAAATAACCCTATTAAAAGTAAAATAATACTTATACCACTAATTAACGTTAAATTTTTGAAAAGGAATTATATAAATGACGTTTAAACTTAAAGATGATGCAATAATACTATTAGTCATATTCATTATACTTGGAACAGTTGCCACAATTCAGGTTAGAAGTACAGTTTCTGCAAATAATCAGTCAACCGAAACATTAAATATTGACAGATTAAAAAAACAGCTTGAAGATACAATTAAGCTAGGAGAAAGCTATAAGTCTCAGATAGAAGAGCTGGAAAATAAAAAGGAAGCATTTCTTGTAGCATCCCCTGATAACGCAGTAGCAAATACAAAATTAGTAGAGTTAGAGGAACTGAAGTACAAAACTGGACTTACTGACGTAAAGGGACCAGGAGTAATTGTAACTTTGAATGACGCCGAAAAGCTCGAGGAGGGCGATAATGTACTAGAAAGGCTAATTCATGACAGAGATGTCCTCCATGTTATAAATGAACTCAGAGTAGCAGGTGCAGAAGCAATTTCAATTAATAATGAGAGACTAATTTCCACAAGTGAACAGATTTGCGCAGGCCCAACTATTAAGGTTAATAGCAATAGGTATGCAGTACCATATGAGATAAAGGCAATAGGAGACCCGGAACAACTTTCAAAGGCAATAAAAGAGAGTAGTATTTATGCTATAATGCTACAAAATAAGCTAAGGGTTAGTATAGAACAAAAGGATGAAATACAAATACCCAAATTCACTAATGATATAAACGGACTTATTTCAAAGCTGGAGGTCATAAATAATGAAAGTAAAGAAAATAAATAGAAATATTTCAATTGCAGTTGTATGCGTGATTTTAGGGCTTTCAGTATCCTGGCAGTTTCAAAGCATAAGAACCAATGCCCAGGTAATGAGCCTGGAAACTCAGAAAAAGGACGATTTGATTGTAAAATTGCTCAATGAGCAAAAGAATAATGAGAATCTCAGAACAAAGCTCAATGAATTGCAAACTCAGGTCAAAAAATTTGAGGATGCGCGTGGTAATAGCGACGCAAATTTAAAGCTGCTGTCTGAAGAAATAGCAAAGCTCAAGATAGTTTGTGGACTAACTGATGTTAAGGGAAAGGGCATTGTTGTTACATTTAACAAAAATGATGCATTCAGCGTTGAGGACGATGATATACTTTATGTTCTTAACGAGCTGAGGGCAACAGATGCTCAGGCCTTGGCAATAAATGACCAAAGGGTTATATCTACTACTGAAGTAAGAGTTGCAGGAGGCTCAATTCTGGTCAATGGCAGACAGGTTTTCCCGCCATATGTAATAAAGGCTATTGTTGAACCTAGCGATGCAGATAACGCGTTAAACATGATTGGTGGACAGTTAGAGAGAATTAGGGTTTTCATTGATGTAAAGGTGGAAAAATCAAATGAGGTTATAATACCGAAGATAAGTGAAGAACTTATTAGAACTGACAAAATGAAACCTGTTGAGAAATAAAGCAAAAGATGAGGCCTTGTCATTGCAAATATGACAAGGCCTTTTTTTGTAATATTTATTTTTTATTAAAGTATAAATATATAAGGATATTATTATTTTTACCTGCAAAGGAAGATATGTGGGGGGATACTATTGAAAAGAAGGACTGTAATAATATTAATCTCTAATATATTAGCTTTTATTATCATCTGCTCAATTATCATAGTAAAAAATCAAAACTCTGTAGTGGATAATAAGCTTAGCGACTTAGGCGGGGCTTTAAGTGTTGGTAGCAATAACATTGATTATTCACATGAAATAACAGGCCATCTTAGTGAAGAAAAAATAGATGAAAATATAGTGGATCAGGTACCTAGATTTGATAAAAAACGATGTTGGGGCATTAGAAGACAGCCCGATAATAAGACACCAATAGCGGATCCCGGTGCAAATGAAATCCTGACAAAATACAAAGGTAAATATATAGGAGACACTTCACAAAAAATTATTTTTCTAACCTTTGACGAGGGGTATGAGAATGGTTATACAGGTCAAATACTGGACGTTTTAAAGGCTAACAATGTAAAAGCAGCTTTCTTTATAACTGGTCCATATCTAAAGGAACATCAAGACCTTGTAAGGAGAATGGTTGATGAGGGCCATACAGTGGGAAACCATACCATACATCATCCCAGCATGGCAGAAATAGGTGAAACTCAGATTGAAGAAGAGGTTCTCGGTCTGGACAGAGCATTTTCTGAGAAGTTTGGAAAGAGAATGGTCTTTCTACGACCACCAAAAGGTGAATATACCGAGCAAAGTTTAAATATTACCAGTAAGCTTGGATACGTCAACCTTTTCTGGAGTTTTGCATATGATGATTGGCATAGGGATAAAATCAGGGGTCCAAAGTATGCCTATGACATAGTGATGCGTAACTTACATAATGGTGAAATAATGCTGTTGCATGCCGTTTCAAAAGACAATGCGGATGCGCTGGATATGATAATCAAGGGTGTAAGGGCACAGGGCTATGAGTTTGGAGACGTTGAATCTCTCGCAAATTGAGGTATGAATATGGCGCGTAGGGGAAACAAGGGTAAGTCAAAAAAAAATAAGCGTGAAGAAGCTTCAAGTAAACCGAGACTAATGGAGCGTTTTACCGAGATGCTGGAACTACCCAAAGAGATTGTGTTGGATATGCCAAAGCTTACCATGTTGGGGAATGGGGATTTAATTATAGAAAATTACAAGGGTATAATAGAATACTGTGACAATACCATAAGGATTAATACTAAAACAGGTGTGGTAAAGGTCACTGGCTCAAAGCTGTATATAAAGGAAATTACCTCTGAAAACATAATGATTTATGGAAGCCTATCCATGCTGGAGTTTCTAAAGTAATGCGGCATTCATGTATTACAACAGCTAAAAATGAGATAAACGGGGGTTATAAAAATGTTACTTTTGAGAATATGGAATTATCTTAGGGGATATGTTATTATTATTGTTGAGGGTTATTTCCTTGAAAAGTTTATTAACATATGTGCTCATAGACAATTGCTATTGTGGAATGTTAAGTACAGGGAAAGAAACAAAATGACAATGAATATGAGTATTGATGCGTTTAAGCAGCTCAGACCCATTGCTTTTAAAACTCGTTGCAGGGTACATATATTAAAAAAGAAGGGGCTTCCGTTTACCTTGCACAAGTACAAGAATCGTAAGGCATTTATAGCGGGAGCATTAACATTTTTTGCAGTATTTTTTTTAATGACCTCTTTTATTTGGGATGTTTCAGTCACTGGGAACGAAAAAATAAAGACTGAGGCTATTTTGCAAAAGTTGTATGAACATGGTATTAAGCCGGGAAGTTTTAAGCTGGGAATGGATATAGATGAAGTGGCGGACCAAATTCTACTTGAGACAAGTGATCTTGCAAGAATGAGTATTGCTATCAAGGGAACAAAGGTTACTGTTAATGTAGCAGAGAGAATTAAGCCACCTGATTTGATTGATAAAAAAAAGCCTTGTAATATCGTTGCTACAAAGGATGGAGTTATTCTATCTGTTACAGCAAAAGAAGGCGTTGAGGCAGTTAAACCAGGTCAGACGGTTACGAAAGGGCAGCTTTTGATTTCTGGTACTATTATGAATAAGGACAAACCAGAAGAGCAGCTTATGACAGTGCATTCTATGGGAAGTGTCAAGGCTAGAACCTGGTATGAAGCGTCCTCTCTTGTTGAAACAAAAGTAGTTGAAAATAGGAGGACAGGAAAATACAAAAATCTATATACACTCGATTTATTTACAAAAAATATTAAATTATTTCACGGCAAAATTCCATATAATAATTCAGAGCACGTTCAAATAAAAAATAAGCTGTCAATTGGGGAGGATTTGGTTTTTCCTATTCAGCTGATATCAGATAGATACTATGAATATGAAATTTTTGAAAAACAGATCAGCATGGAGGACGCGAGGTCTATTGCTGCCGGCAAAGCAGTTCAATTAGCGATGGACCAGGTGCCAGAAGGTGCAGAGGTCCTCAAGAGGGATGTATCTATCATACAGGGAGATAATGGTGTTAACACTGCTACGGCAATCATAGAGTGCCTTGAGGACATCGGTGTAACGCAGGAGATTGGAGGACAAAACTAGTTGGGTGATATAATTGAAAAGGGTTTGGACTTTGAAAGCATGGAACATGCCATGAATGTATTTGGAAATTACGATGAGAACATCAGGCTTTTAGAAGAGGCTTATAAGGTTAAGGTACTGACACGTGGAACAACAATAAGGATATGTGGTGAAGAGAAGAATGTTGAAAATACAGAGTCGGTTGTAAAGAAGCTTTTGGATATTTCGAGACAGGGTGAGACTATTACAAGACAAAATGTAATTTATCTTATTGGTCTATCAGATGATAAGGAAATTGAGAAGGCTGATGAATACCTCAAGGATTCGGTATGCCTCACTGCAAAGGGTAAGCAAATCAAGTACAAAACACGAGGACAGAAGCAATACGTTGATGCAATTAAGAACAATGATATAGTTTTTGGAATTGGACCTGCTGGTACGGGGAAAACCTTCCTGGCTGTTGCTATGGCGGTAACAGCTTTTAGAAACAAAGAAGTTGATAGGATAATCCTTACTAGGCCCGCTGTTGAAGCGGGAGAAAAGCTGGGATTTTTACCGGGTGACTTACAAAACAAGGTAGATCCATATTTAAGGCCTTTGTATGATGGTTTGTATGAAATTATGGGCGGTGACCTTTATGTTAAATACCTTGAAAGAGGTATGATAGAGATTGCTCCTTTGGCTTATATGAGGGGTAGAACGCTGGATAATTCATTTATTATACTAGATGAGGCCCAGAATACTACACCCGAGCAAATGAAGATGTTTTTGACCAGACTTGGTTTTAATTCAAAGGCTGTTATTACTGGTGATATAACCCAGGTTGATTTACCAGGCGACAAGAAGTCCGGTTTGAAAGAAGCTTCCAAAATTTTATCAGGGGTAGAAGGATTAGAATTTGTCTATCTCACCGAAAAGGATGTAGTTAGGCATGAACTAGTCCAAAGAATAATCAGGGCATATGATAAATATGATGCTGGTGACAAAAAATAGATATTCTATAATTACTTTATGGGGGTATTAGATGACTAAAGAAAAAAAAAGCAAGGGAAAGTTAAAGAGGGTTGCTCGCAACATTAATTTTCAACGTGCTTTTTTGGCCATATTTACAGTGATGGTCATATTTTTTATTATTTTCAGCGGTGCTATGCCAAAAAAGTACAAGCTTAATTTAGGTGATATTTCTACGTATGATATTACTGCGCCTAGAGATGTGGTAAACGAAACTCTTACTGAAAAAAACAGGCAAGCTGCGGCGGAAAGTGTACAGCCTGTTACTAAAGAGGATACAAAGACCTTTTTTAGTGTTATTAACAAAAAGGATAATTTCTTTAAGGTAATAAAAAATGCCAGAAGTAGTGTTACTACTAGGATGAATATAATTGGAGTCACCCCAGATAGCAATACCTACTCGACCTATCTTGCTGAGTCTCAAACTATGGCTGCAAATACTCTTGCTGTCGACATTAGCAATCAGGGTATTCAACTCTCACAAGATCAAGTAAATTATCTTGTCGTAAAGCTAGACGATTCTATGCTGGAGGTATTTGAAGAACTTACCAGACAGCTGCTTGCAGACAGCATGTCAGAGGGTATAACCGAGAACAATTTTGCGATTCACTTACAAAGTATACAAAATAGCTTTAAAAGCAACCCAAATATATCTACCGAGCTCAAAGCAATTGGCTCGCAGCTTACTCAATCGATTTTGGAACCCAATAGAAAGGTGGATTTAGAGGCTACCGAGATAAAAAGAAATGAGGCAAAAAATGACCCTGCAAATATAATAAAGATTAAGAAGGGCTCAAGAATTATTAGTGTTGGGGAAGTAGTTGCAGAGGATAAGTACAATATTTTAGATGAGTTAAATCTTCTGGAGACCAACAGAAAGTTTGACTATGTATTCGCACTTGGCGTGTTCTCGACAATACTGTTTTTGGCCATACTCAGCATATTTTTTATCAAAAAGTACAATAAGCATATATATAAAAGCATAAAAGATCTGATATTAATCGCTAGTATAGTTATACTGATAATTGCTGTGTCACGGTATATTTATCCTTATTTTGATGGATTGGCTATACCTGTTTTTGTTGGAACCATGCTTATAGCTATTTTAATGAACGTTGAGCTTGCAGTGGTACTAAATTTCTCTATGACAATCGCTATATCACTCATGCTAAAAGGAGATTACAAATTCCTATACTTAGGATTAATTTGTGGTGTGATTGCCGCGTATCTAGCTACTAGAACACATCAGAGAAGCAGGCTTAGCATGAATGGTGCTGTTCTAGGCTTTATAAGTGTTATCTTTATAGTAGGCTACAATTTATTTCAGAAAGCCGATTCAACTACTATTATTACAGAATCAGTCATTGTTTTTTGTAATGGTATAATTTCAATGGTATTTACTATTGGGTTACTCCCATTTTTGGAAACAACCTTTAATATTGCATCACCTCTCAAACTATTAGAGCTTACTAATTCTAATCATCCACTATTAAAAAGGTTGCTGATGGAAGCACCGGGAACTTATCATCATAGCATCATGGTAGGAAATCTGGCTGAGGTTGCTACAGAAAGCATCGGTGGTGATGCCTTACTTTCAAGAGTAGGTGCTTTTTTCCATGATGTTGGTAAGCTCAAGAGACCGGACTTTTTCAAGGAAAATCAGCTCAGTGATAATCCCCATGACAGAATGACACCAGCATTGAGTACTTTGGTTATAACCTCTCATGTTAAGGATGGCCTAGAAATTGCCAACAAATATAAGTTGCCATTGGTCATAAAAGACATTATTGTTCAACACCATGGCACAACATTAGTGGCATATTTTTACCACAAGGCAATAAACAGCAGGGTTGATGGAGATAATGAAATTAAGCAGGAAGATTTCAGATATCCAGGACCTAGACCGCAAACAAAGGAAGCTGCAGTTGTAATGATGGCCGATTCGGTGGAAGCTGCTGTTAGATCTATGCCTGATAAGACAGAAGAGAAGATATCAGCATTGATTAGGAAAATAATAAAGGATAAGTTGGATGATGGTCAGCTAGATATGTGCGATCTGACACTAAAGGATTTAGACGTTATTGCTAACTCTTTCGTTAAGGTGCTAAGCGGGTATTTCCATGCAAGAGAGCAATATCCTGAGATAACAAAAAAGGAAGTATTCTTGGAGGATAAGGAGCACTTTAATACTTTAGAAAATACCCAGCAGGGAGGAGAAAAGGTTGATATTAATAGAAAATGAACAGGATAAAGTTGATATAACTGCTGAAGTAGAAAATATTGTACGTACCGCTATTGAATATAGCATGAAGAGTGAGAATCTTGATAAAGATTATGAGGTAAGTGTATTATTTGTAGACGACTCTGAAATAAGAGAGATCAATAAAGAACACAGAGATATTGATAAAGCTACTGATGTATTGTCCTTTCCAATGGTAGATTTCCATAATGGACAATTGATATCTGATGTCGGTGATTATGATTTAGATGAGGAACTGCTGTTTTTGGGAGATATTATTATTTCTGCAGAGACTGCCGAGCGCCAAGCAAAGGAGTACGGGCATAGTCTTCTTCGTGAAATAGCATTTTTGACGGCGCACTCTTGCTTTCATTTGTTAGGGTATGACCATATGGAGCCTGAAGAAGAGGAAGTAATGAAAGATAAGCAGGAGGCTGTTCTTTTAAAGATGGGTTTACAAAGAGACTAAAAAGGGTACCAGTGTTACTTCCTAGAGGGCTTAAAGAGGAGTTGAAAAAATGAAAAACAAGAGCATATTTGAAAGTTTTAAAAATGCTTTTGAAGGAATTTGGTACTGTATTATAAAAGAGCGAAATTTTAAAATTCATCTTTTTACGACAGTTTTAATACTATTATTTTCTGTTTGGCTGGGTGTATCTCGAGCTGAATTCGCAGTCCTTTGCTTAGCCTGTGCTGCTGTTATATGCTTTGAAATAATGAATACAACTATTGAATTACTAGTAGACATAATTGTTGATGTATATCACCCAAAGGCTAAGATTATTAAGGATATTGCCGCAGGTGGGGTATTGGTTTGTGCGTTTTTTAGTATAATTATTGGATTTGTTATATTATTTGATAAACTATTACATAAGATAATTGTAATAATAAGCTGATAATGTAAACAATGAACTGATAAAATAATTAAATGGTAAGTGTAAAAATGGTGCAAAATATGATAAATAACCCTAATGGAGGATTTGTTGATGAAAGACGTTGAATTAATAAAGGCCGCAAACGAAACAAAGGAAAATGCACATGTACCATATTCAAAGTTTAAAGTCGGAGCTGCTCTACTAACAAAGTCAGGCAATGTTTATACGGGCTGCAATGTTGAGATAGCATCATTCGGTGCCACAAATTGTGCTGAAAGAACAGCTGTTTTCAAGGCCGTCTCTGAGGAAGGAAAAATTGAAATAGACAAGATAGCGATTGTAAGCAACTTAGATGACTATATTTATCCATGTGGTATATGCAGACAAGTACTAGCTGAGTTTGCTAATGATGATATGGAGATTATTTGTACTAAAAAAGATGGTAGCTATAAAACAATTAAGTTAGGAGAAATACTCCCTAACGCATTTAGAAGCTTTTAACAGGAGGGTTTTATGTCGTATAAATCAGGTTTTGTATCAGTAATAGGAAGGCCAAATGTGGGTAAATCAACCCTTCTCAATGCTTTAACAGGTGAGAAGATTGCAATAATGTCAAACAAACCCCAAACTACTAGAAACACAATTAGAGGTGTGGTTACAAACAATGAATGTCAGCTCGTACTTATAGACACACCCGGGATTCACAATCCCAAAACAAAGCTGGGGCAATATATGGTGAATGTAGCCTCAGATAGTATGAAAGAGGTGGACTTAATCCTCTTTATGGTTGAGGCAAATGCTAAGTCAACTACCGCAAATGAACAGATTATTGAGACTCTTAAAGGCATTAAAACTCCAGTATTTCTCATAATCAACAAGATTGATACTATCTCTAAGGACAAGCTTTTTTCAATCATTGATGCCTATAGCAAAATGATGGATTTTAAATCAATAATTCCTATATCTGCTCTCAATAATGACGGTACAGCAATTATTCTCAAGGAGGCATTGCAGTTTATACCTGAAGGTGACAAAATGTTTCCTGATGATACACTTACCGATCAGCCAGAAAAAGTGATTGTTGCTGAGATGATTAGAGAAAAGATTCTTCTTAATCTTGATGATGAAATCCCACACGGCGTGGGTGTTGAGATAATGTCCTTCAAGGAGAGGGAGGACGGACTTATAAATATTCAGGCTACTATATATTGTGAAAAGAGCTCGCACAAAGGAATTATTATTGGAAAGCAAGGTGCTATGCTCAAAAAAATAGGAAGTGCTGCGCGATTTGAAATTGAGAGATTGCTTTATACCAAGGTATTTCTAGAGCTGTGGGTCAAGGTTAAACCTGATTGGCGAAACAACGATTTAATGCTGAGAGAATTAGGATATAAAAAGTAGTATACTCTTATGCCCAAATGCAAAATATAATAACATAACAATAGCTGAAAGGGGCGACATTTATGTTAGTGGATTTTGTATGGAACGTTTTCAGTAAAACAGGAAGTATTGATTCTTATGTTTTTATGAAAGAGATTGAGGCAAACGAGATTGAAACAAACGAAATTGAAGCAAACGAGTTTGAGGCAAATCAGATTGAGGCAAACCAAAGTAATGAAGCTGAACAAGGTGTCAAACAGGAGGCAATAACATTAGGATAGAATAAGTAATTATTGGGGACTAAAATGGGGTACAGAAGCTGTAAAGGCATAGTTATCAAGGAAGTAAACACTGGCGAGGCAGATAGAATTATTACTATTTTGACTGATGAATATGGCAAAATTTCTGCCAGCGCCAAGAATGCTAGAAGGACCAAAAACCCACTGGCTGCGGGAACGCAGCTTTTGTGTTATAGCGAATTTATGATGTTTAAGGGTAAGGAATTACACAATATTTCTAGCTGTGAAGTTATAGAATCTTTTTATGAGATTAGAAAAGATATTGTGAAGCTTACCTATTGTTCTCATATTTTAGAACTGGTCAATGATAACATTGTAGAGAACGACCCGTCTTCTGAAATTTTACAGTTGGTATTGAATACTCTATTCATTATTGCTCGTAAAGACAGAGCTTTGGAGTTAATTATAAGAATTTTTGAGTTGAGGCTGATGTGCCTTTTAGGCTATGAGCCTCAAGTTGTTTATTGCATGCAGTGTGAAAAAGGCATTGATTCAGATGCCTATTTTGATTTTGATAACTCCTCTATTGTATGCAAAAATTGTGCCAAGAGAGCAAATACCATGAAAATTTCAGAAGCTACTGCTAAAGCCTTAAAATATATAGTTTATGTAAATCCACAGAAGCTTTTTAGCTTTAATCTATCTGATGATTCGGTAAGGCAGCTATCTGAATTATCTAAAAGGTATATCAAGGAACACCTTGGTAAGACCTATAACAAGCTAGATTACCTCAAAAACCTGTAGAATGCTAAACAAACTATAACAAGCTATACAAGCAAAATTAATAAACCGATATCAATGTGGATTTATCTCAAAAAGCTATATATACAATTTACTTAGGGATATGGTTGTTACTAATGGATACTAGGATATACACAATAGCTTCAGCTATAGTTATAGTAGCAAATATAATATTTATACTGACCACAATTTTTTTTGAGAGAAAGAAGCCTATACAGGCACTCGCATGGGTTCTAACACTTGCGATGCTACCTGCATTAGGCTTTATTTTGTATCTGGTTTTTGGCAGGAACCTCAGAATAAAAAAGAAAAAATCATTATTAATAAAAAAAGAAAAGGATAGGGAGTATAGTACTGCTGTTTTCAAGACACTAACAAATGTCACTTACAATGAGGAAGAGGCCAAAGAGTATACCTTAGAAGAAATAAAGCAGATTATAAAATTCAATATAAACCTATCTGCAAGCCCATTAACCAAAGATAACAAGGTTACTGTTTATACAGATGCAAAATATAAATATGAAGACTTACTAAAAGACATAAAAGAAGCGACCTCATCTATACACATGCTTTACTTTATAATAAATAATGATGACATAGGGAAAAAAATTATTAATGCTCTGGCTGAAAAGGCAAAGCAAGGAGTTACTGTACGTGTGCTTTATGACCACGGAGGTAGCCTTTTTACGCCCTACAAAGCATTTAATCCAATACTTGAAAATGGTGGAGAGGTTAAGAGGTTTTTCCCTATCTCATTTGGTTCGTACTTGAGAGTAAACTTTAGAAACCATAGAAAAATTGTAGTGATTGATGGGAAGATTGGTTATGTGGGAGGTATTAATATAGGGGATGAATATCTTGGAATGAAAAAGAAACTCTCACCGTGGAGAGACACACATTTAAAGATTACCGGTAGCAGCGTGTATTGCTTGCAGATGAGATTTATGGAAGACTGGTACTATGCCTGTAGAGATGATTTCAGGTATGATGATATAATGAAGTATTTTGCCCCTATAAATGAACATGACAAGGGCAATACCGGTATACAGGTTGTATCAAGTGGCCCCGATACAAACGGAGAAGAGATTAAAAGGGGCATGATTAAAATAATTAACTCTGCAAAGAAAAGAATTCTTATCCAGACCCCATATTTTATTCCAGATGAACCATTTTTGGAGGCCTTGCAAAATGCTGCTCTTGCTGGCATAGAAGTAATAGTACAGATTCCTTCCATACCTGATAAAAGATTTGTATACAAGGTTACTACGTCCTATATAGCAGATTTGCTTAAGTTTAACATAAAAGTATACCAATTTCCTGGATTTCTTCATGCAAAGATGATGATAGTGGATAATTCAATGTGTACCATTGGAACATCAAATATTGATATGAGAAGCTTTGCGCTTAATTTTGAAGTGAATGCCTTTCTTTACGGAGAAGAGTTTGCAAGCAAGTGTACAAAAATATTCTATAAGGACCTTGATATCTGCACTCAAGTCACCGAGGACGAGTATTCGAGCAGAAGCCTGTTTTCAAAAATAGAAGAGAGCATATACAGGCTAATGTCCCCGCTACTATAAATCTTTAACCAAACTCAAAATTATTTTGGCTTTAATAAATATAAATACATTTACTATTTGTTAAAAAAAGTAATAGTAAGAGCATGTTTTGGAGAAAATAACCAATAACTAACATGCTTGGACGTGACTTTAAAATGATAAAAAGGTTTTTCAATGATTATATAAAAGAATTTATCAGTCTAGATGGGATACTAAAAATGTCACTAGCTGTTTTTTTTATTACACTAGTATTGTATTTTAATTATTCCAACAACAGTAATAGCGAGAGTTCTAGCGCATTTACCGGCATTACTACCAGCATTTCGAATACAAAAAAGAATAATACAATTGTATGGCAAGTACCAGTAAAGAATAAAAAGGTAATAGCATTAACCTTTGATGACGGTCCAACTCCAGGATATACTGATAAGATACTTAAAATTTTAAGAAAATACAATGTAAAAGCAACCTTTTTCGTTATTGGTTCAAAGGCACAAAAATACCCCAGCTTAGTTAGGAGAGAGGCCAATTATGGGCATGAAATTGCAAATCACACCTATACTCACCCGAAAATATCAAAGCTTAGCTTCAAGGCATATAAAACAGAAATGAAAAAGACTCAAAATGTAGTCAAAAAAATAACAGGAAGTACTCCTGTATTGATGCGTCCTCCATATGGAGACTTGAATGAAAGCGCTACTCGATATACGCAAAAGCTGGGATTTAAAATGATACTGTGGTCTTGGGATCAGGATACACGAGATTGGTCCCACCCGGGTGTGAATACAATTGTAAAAAAGGTGCTGAATAATGCTAGCAGTGGTGATATAGTACTTTTCCATGATAATAACACAACAATGGGCCAAACTGCTAGCGCACTTGAAACAATTATTCCTGAGCTTAAAAGAAGAGGGTATAGCTTTGTCACTGTATCAGAATTGTTAAAATTAAAAGGTCAGTAGCAGCAAACTAAACTACCTGCAATATTGCACATTTTAAGTACTCTGTTTCAGTAGAAGCCAATAAAATAGGGTGGTCCTTAGCTTGGGAACGATATTCTATTAAGCGTACCTTTCTCTTTGAATCAGCAGCTGCATCATAAAGTATATCCATAAATAATTCAGGATCGACATGGTGAGAGCAGGAACATGTTATGAGGAAGCCACCGCTGTTAATTATTTTCATAGCTCTAAGATTTATTTCCTTATAGCCTCTAACAGCGCCCTCCACAGCATTTCTTGTCTTGGTGAATGCTGGTGGGTCGAGGATTATTGTATCAAACATTTCTCCGTTATCATAAAAATCCCTCAGTATGTCAAAGGTATTTGCAGCTTTAAATTTCACTACGTCCTGAAGTCCGTTAAGATGTGCATTTTTTGTGGCATATTCAACGGCATGTTCAGATATGTCAATACCAAGAACACTCTTAGCTCCATATAAACCTGCATGCAAAGCAAATGAGCCGGTATGAGTAAAACAATCCATGACCTTAGCAGCTTTTACAAATGGTGCAATAGCAGCCCTGTTTTCTTTTTGATCTAAAAAGAAACCTGTTTTTTGGCCATTCTCAACATCAACCATAAATCTGACACCGTTCTCAATCATTTCGACAGTTGTATCAAATTTACCCTTGAGAAATCCCTTTTGTTGAGGGAGGCCTTCTAGTTCTCTTACAGGAACATCATTGCGTTCAAAGATACCTCTTGGCTTAATTATTTGGTCCAATATATCAACTATTTGTGGTTTGAATCTATCAATTCCCAACGCAAGTGTTTGAACAACAAGAATATCAGAAAACTTATCAACAATAAGTGCAGGCAAAAAGTCGGACTCTGCAAAAATAGCTCTGCAACTATTGGTATCAGCTATTCTCTTTCTATATTCCCATGCATCATTTATTCTTTTATATAGAAAATCATAGTTGATATCCTCTTGCTCATAGGTAAGCATTCTTATAGTAATTTGAGATTTAGGATTTATATAGCCTCGTCCAAGAAACTTGTTCTTGAAACTGTAAACATCTACAATATCACCGGGATAAATGTCTCCAGTTGTATGCGAAATGTCACTTTTAAAAATCCAGGGATGCCCATACTCAACCCTGCTTTCTTTGCCTTTTACAATAAACGCTTTTGACATGTTCTAATCCTTCCTAAGGCTTTTTCTATTACCTTCTTTGTCTACTATAACTACATTATCTAAAGTTGCTTTCAAATTTGCTTTAAATGAAGCAATATACTCTTTTCTAAGTAAATCTCTTTCCGTTAATTCTTCGGCAGTGAGTGTAGTAACTTTTGCCTTTTTTGCAAGCTCATTGAGCCTTTCAATTTTGCTCTTTTCCATATTTATCCCTTCAATTAGAAAATTTATATTTGCTATCCGTATTTTATCCAAATACTTTGCTATTCATAAACTTAAAACATTATAGCAAATATTCTGATGCAACTCAAATAAATATCTCAAAAAGAGTTGTCTTTATTAAAATATAAAGAGGAATTTTATGGATTATGCAGAATAAGTTAATATTAGACATTTTATTACGACTTAATGCAATACTTTTAGAAAACGCAATACGACATAACGTTTATTTACTTTATTTATATTGTAAAATTGAGGTGGTTTCTTGAGTACTATTAGCATTAATGAGCTTGTAGATATTGATGTTTTACGTAAAATGGTAAACAGTCTTTACGATGCCGCAGGTATCCCTGTCGGTATTCTTGATGATCAGGGTGATGTCCTAGCAATGGTTGGATGGAGAAACTTTTGCAAGAACTCACACATGGTTTACTTAGAGTGCCAAAAAAGATGTAACTCCAGCCTTAACTATATCATTAACAATGTTTGGAAAGGTACTATTAGTTACAAATGTCAAAATGGTCTAAATGAGATAGGAGTACCAGTTAATGTTGATGGTTTTCATGTAGCCACTATTATTATTGGTCAGTTTTGGTATGAAGATGAAGTTATTGATGAGGCTTATTTCAAAAACCAAGCAAAGGAATGCGGGTTAGACGAAGAAAAATACATATCAGAAATACGTAACCTTCCAAGGTATTCTAGTGTAAAACTTAATAGCATTATTGATTATTACAAAGATTTGCTTTCTATGCTTGTAGAGAGCAATATGATAAAGATGAAATTTAACAAGGTTAAAAGTCAAGTAGATAAGAAGCAAAAGGGGCTGAGAATGCTAAATTTACTTTACAGCAACAGCTCAAAGATTGTTGAATTACAGGATAGACTAGAAAGCGTACATAGAATAATACTGGATACCTTAAATGTTGATTATGTATCCATTTATATATATGACGAAGTGTACAAGATGTTGGTGCTTTACTCAACAACAGGACTAAGTGAAGAGTTTGCTAGCCTATTCAGGCATGTTTCCCCCGGGGAAGGTATAATGGGAAAGACATACTTAGAAAAGCAAAGAAATATGGCATTATCCAAAAATATTCCAGATCAAGAGCATGTTCCATCATATATAAATGAAGGTATAAAATTAGCAGGCTGTTACCCTATTTTGTTCCAAAATAATTGCTTGGGAGTTATTTGCTTTGGATATAAGAGAATGGCTGTTTTTACTGAAGAGGACCACTTTTTTTTGGATAGCATTTGTAACTTTGTGGCAATTATACTCAACAACTCTATACTCATGAATCAGCTCAAAAAGGAACTCGAGGATAGAATAGACCTTCAGCAAAACCTCTCGAAGGTCAATTGTGAAGCAGAAAATGCAATTGAGGAGGCAAAAAGAGTTAGGAGTGTATTCCGTTACAATCTGAGTCATGAGCTTCGAACACCTATAAATGGAATATTTGGAATGGTTCAGTTGCTTGAGATGGAGGATCTTAATGAGGAACAAAAAAGTACGGTAAATGTTTTAAAAGAATCTACCCAGAAGATGATAGAGCTTATAAATAATATATCTGAGATGATAATGATAGAGACGGGTCAGATTACAAAACAGGAGCGTACCTTTAAAGTTGACGAAATTCTTATGAGTTTAGCCGATATATTCTATAATAGACTGGTCGAGAAAAATATTTCTTTCGAATACATTGTAAGCAGCAATATGCCAAGTGCATTAGTTGGGGACGTTGAGAAGATATCAATTATCCTAAAACAGATAGTTGACAATGCTATAAAGTTTACTGATGAAGGAAATGTAATGGTATCTGCTGAAGCAGTTTTTGTTTCAGATAATTCTGAAGATTTGGAGTTGTGCTTTTCGATAACTGACACCGGTATAGGTTTTGATATGTCGAAAGTTTCCCAGCTTTTCCAACCGTATACGCAAGGAGATGAATCTTATACACGGCAACACGGTGGTTTCGGCTTGGGCCTAGCAATAAGCCATGATTTAGCACGAGTACTTAGTGGAAAAATAGAAGTAAGCAGCAAACCTAACCAAGGTAGCACATTTACTGTAAAATTACCGGTTAAAAAAGCACAGGTGGAAGTTGAGCCTGCATATTCATTCTATGAAAAAGAGTTGAAGGCTTTTATATTTTAATGCATTAACATGCTCGGAAAGGAAAAGATTATTTGTTATGAAGCGAGTTATGATTGTTGATGATGCTGGAATTATGCGTGCTTCTCTTAGAGTGATATTGGAGAAGAATGGATATGAGGTGTGCGGTGAAGCAGAAAATGGGCTTGTAGCAGTTAATAGGTATAAGGAATTAAACCCTGATATTATTACTATGGATATTACTATGCCTGTGATGGATGGAATAAAGGCATTGAATGCTATAAAAGATATTAATAAGAATGTAAAGGTGCTTATGCTCTCAGCTATGGGTCAAGATGCCCTAGTTGCAGAGGCCGTGCTTAGTGGGGCTAGAGGCTTTGTTGTTAAGCCTTTTAAAGAAGAAGTACTTGTAAATGCATTAAAAAAACTAGAATAAGCTCAAGCATGCTATTCGTTTGAAAGGATCACAGGTATGGATATAATGCAGAATACTGATCCGATGCTGGATATGTTTTTTATCGAAACAAATCAGCTGATAGAACAGTTAGAAGAGATATTACTCAATGTTGAAAAGAATAATGATTTATCCACCGAAAGTATAAACGAAATATTCAGAATAATGCATACAATTAAGGGTACCGCTGCTATGATGATGTTTGAAAATATAGCAGCTACTGCTCACAGCATGGAAGACTTGTTTTACTACATTCGCGAGAAAAAGTTGACTATTCCTGATTGTTCGGGAGTGTGTGATCTGGTTTTAGAAGCCTCTGATTTTATAAAAGAGGAGATATCCAAAATACAGGAAGGGTTTGATAACAGGAGTTCTGAAAAAGCGCTTACCACAAAACTGAAAAACTATCTTACTAACCTTACCAACCAGTTTGGAGAGTACAAGAAAGAATTAACAGAGGAGCAAAAAGAGCGTTTTTACATAACACCTAAAAATATACTAAAAGAAATAAAGGGCTACAAAGCCCAAGTGTTCTTTCAAGAAGATTGTGAAATGGAGAATATTAGGGCTTTTTCTCTTGTACATAATATCAATGAGCTATGTTCAGAATTGCACTATTGGCCTTCAAAACTTATAGAGGATTCAACAACTTGTGAAATCATTCAAAAGAATGGATTTTCCATGTATTTCAAGAGCAACGAGGCCTTTGAGGAGATATACAATCAGTTTGAACAGGCAATGCTTATAAAAAACTTTAAACTAGACGTGATAGAAGACTTTGAAGGGCTAGTAAAAAGTATTCCGACAGAGACAACTACTCACAAAGCAAGTTCAATTTTTTCAAATGAAGTTGCCAAGCCTTTAAAACAAAATGTTATAAGTGTAAATATTTCGAAGGTTGACAAGCTATTTGATTTAGTGAATGAAATAGCGATAACGGAAGATAGGCTTGCTAATGACCAAAAAATAAAGGAGCTTAATCAAGACAGCGTATATCATTCTGTAACACAATTGCAAAAACTAACTGACGAACTACAGGAAGTTATAATCTCAATCAGAATGATACCAATTGCAGTTGTTTTTCAAAAGATTAATAGAATAGTTAGAGACATGAGCAAAAAACTTGAAAAGCAGGTAGATCTTATAATAGAAGGTGAAGAAACAGAGGTTGATAAAAATATAGTAGATAAGCTTTGTGACCCTATTATACATATTATAAGAAATGCAATGGTCCATGGAATTGAAAGTACAAAAGAAAGAATTTCGAAGCAAAAACCAGAGAACGGAAAGATTTGCATTGCAGTAAAGAATACAGAGGATAATGTTGTTATTACAGTTAGAGATGATGGTGAAGGGGTTAATAAGGAAAAAATTCTTAAAAAAGCCAGAGAGAAGGGACTTGTTGAAAAAAGCCAACAAGAAGTAACTGACCAAGAGATATATTCATTACTAATGCTGCCAGGTCTTACTACTACTGAAAATGTCACGGAGTATTCGGGAAGAGGTGTAGGAATGGACGTTGTAAAACAAAATATTAATCTGATTGGTGGTAGTGTTTTCATAGATAGTGAAAAAGACAAGGGGACTACCGTTACCATTGAGATACCACTCAAAAAAAGAAAAAGCTCAAGTTTTACTAGCTATTATAGAAGGGAATAGAACCATGATTCAAACTAGTGATAATATTATTGCAATTGGTGCATCAACAGGTGGTACTCAAGCGATACATAGTATCATAAGAAATCTACCCGCAACTTATCCTGGTATTGTGGTGGTACAACATATGCCACCAGGTTTCACCAAAATGTATGCTGAAAGGCTGAACAATACTTGCCAAATGAGTGTAAAGGAAGCTGAGGATGGTGATATAGTAATGGTTGGACAAGTCCTTATCGCAGCTGGTAACAAACACATGGAACTCAGAAAAAATAATGGCAGATACTACGTAAAGTGCTATAGCGGTCCAAAAGTAAGTGGACATTGTCCTTCAGTAGATGTTCTTTTTGAATCGGTTGCTGAGAATGCAGCAAACAAGGCAGTGGGAGTTATATTGACGGGAATGGGTAGCGATGGTGCAAAAGGTTTATTATCTATGAGAAAGGCAGGGGCCTTTACTATAGGGCAAGATGAAAAAAGTTGTGTAGTCTACGGCATGCCAATGGTAGCAAACAATATTGGAGCAGTAATAAAACAGGCAGCACTGCTGGAAATTCCACAGTTATTGAATGATTATCTAGCTTTAAATAAGTAAATTTGTGTTTTAAGGTACCAATTATAATGATTGGTAGACAAGGAGGTTTTTATGAGAGTGCTGATAGCTGAAGACGATTTTGCTGGAAGGAAGTTATTACAGAAATTTTTATCGCAGTATGGTCAGTGTGAAATAGCTGTTGACGGTGTAGAAGCGCTAGATTTATTTATGGCATCAATAGTAGATAAGAAGCCATTTGATTTAATCTGTCTAGATGTTATGATGCCCAAATTAGATGGCATTACATTACTCAAAATGTTTCGTAATCTCGAGAAGGAAAAGGAGTGTAAGGCCTCAAAGATAATAATGATTACTGCTTTAAATGACAGGGATACAGTAACTCAATCATACGAGAATGGTTGCCAAGCATTTGCATGGAAACCCATTGACCTGGAAAAGTTTAGACAAGTGCTAGAAAAGTTAAGTTTAATTTAAGAACATGGTGATAAAATGAATTCTATACAAAAGCTACTTAAGGTTCAGACTATAATTACAATTATATACTTTTTGATTATTGCTATATATGGAGTGTTAACCTTTATAGTTGAAGATCATACTGCACAACTAGCTGCCACTATTTCTTTTATTGTGATTAGTATGTGCTATCTAGTCTATATAATAAATGAAGTATTAAAGAACAGTTCTGAGCTAGCAAACAACAATAAAGAGATGGCAATAAGCTGTCATGAGATTAATAACCTCCTAAGTGGGGTTATTGGAATGTCGAACCTGTTGGAAATAACAGAACTTGACAGTGAGCAAAAGGAATATGTAGATATATTGAAGGTATACTCATCAAATTTGAGGACCCTTTTAAATGATATAATGCTATTTTCGAGTATGGGTTTCAAGAAGATGATACTTGAGAAGCAGTATATCAGTGTATCGCTTTTAGTCAAGCAAGTGTGCATGCCTTATTATACTGAAGCAGCTCTAAAAAAGATCTCCTTTAGTGTAAATATATCGGACGAGCTGGACAATTATATGATTTGCACAGATAGTGTAAGGCTGAGTCAGGTATTACATAATTTCCTCAAAAATGCTTTTAAGTTTACCTCAAAAGGAGGAGTAACATTTAATGCAGTAGTGGATAAGCAAGGTGATGATTTATGCATGCATTTTGATGTTATTGATTCAGGGATTGGTATTTCAAAACAGAACACAGCACAGATATTTCAGTATTTTATGCAGACTGAGACAACAAAGCAAAGTAGGTACGGTGGAGTGGGCATTGGACTTGCTATAAGTAAAAACATTGTTGAGTTAATGGGTGGAAAGATAGTTTTAGAAACAGAAGAGGGAAAGGGCAGTAAATTTACGGTAATAATTCCATGTAAATATACTGCAGCTACTCAAATGGCTAAACAGAAGTAACATTTTTTTGCAAAATGGTATATATTACATGTTAAAGCTTCAATAGGACTTTGATAATAATAATTTCTATGCTATTATAATGCTATATTAATATTTGTTGGAGGTGCTAAATGTGTCAGATATTCAAATTGTAATTTTTCTATTGAATAATGAGCTTTGTGCAGTAGAAGCAGGTTGCGTACATAAAATTGAGAAGTACACGGCATTGACACCTATACCAGAAATGCCGAGTTATATAGATGGAGTTTTTGATTTAAGAGGAAGTGTTGTGCCCGTTATTAATTTAAATAGAAGATTTGGGCTTGGTGATACCGAGATTACAAAAAAGACCAAGATTATTGTAATTAATAATGAGTCAACTCTAATGGGTTTTGCTGTGAATAATGTTATTGAGATTATAAACATAGATTCTACACAGGTTGACAGGTCAGAATCTATTCTTAATATCAACAGTAAGCATTATATTAAGGGTGTTGGCAAAAAGGACGGAAAGCTATTTTCCATTATTGATTTAAATGCGGTATTAAACAAAGATGAGTTTTCCTTCATTACAGAATCTATTAGCAAATAATATCAGTTCTATTGAGAGAACTTCAAGGTTTAGGTTTATCCTAGCTTTGAGGTTCTTTTGTTTTGTATAATACTAGATAATATGCAAACTATATTCTTATTGACTATTTTCTGATGACAGCAAAATATTAGGTTTCACGTAGGGAGATTCATGATTGAGGTATCGGGTGTAACAAAAAAATATGGAAGGGTTTATGCTCTTCAGCATGTATCATTAAGTGTAAAGAATAGTGGAATAACCTGCTTACTGGGAATAAATGGAGTGGGAAAATCCACCATGTTAAAAGCGATTGCAGGGTTACTGCCGATTGATGACGGATTAATCCTGATAGACGGAATGAAAATTAATAGTTATACCTATAACAACCTAGCTTTTGTACCAGACAGGTGTGCATTCTATCCCAACATGTCAATTGAAGACATTTTTTATATGATGAAAATCTTCTATAAATACTGGGATAAAGAAAAAGCTAGAAATATGCTGGAGTACTTTAAACTTAATATTAAATCAAGAGTTTCTGAATTATCAAAAGGCAATCTTGCAAGATTAAAGCTGGTGGTTGGATTTTCACAGGGCGCACAATATCTGCTTTTGGACGAGCCATTTTTAGGGATAGACATATTTAGCAGGGAAGATTTTATGAAGGCCCTGAAGACAGATTTTATTGAGCGAGGGCAGACAGTTCTACTTACAACACATGAGATAGCCGAAATAGAGGATCTTGCAGATTATGTAATTCTACTTGATAGGGGAACTGTTGTACAGAATTTTGATGTTCATGCTACTAGTAATAATGGAAGGTCTATATTAGAAATAATGAGGCAGGTATACAAAAATGAAGGAGAAAAGCAGTAAGCTGTTTTTTTTACTAGCTATTGAGTTTAACAGAATAATGGTAGCTTTACTTCCTATGATATTACTATATACTGTGATACAACTTATTTCGTGCTTTTATAAAGTAAATGAAATAAATAGATCCATTGAAGAAATTGCAAATACAGAAATGAAAACTATAGAAAGTGTTATAGACGCTAGGAAGGGCACCTTCGGAATGTCAAATGTAGTGGAAGGCAATACGGTGTTAAGCATTGGTGTTATTATGCTGCTGGCAGGACTTGTGTTTTACTGTTTGGCAAGCTGGTACATTGAATGGTTCTCAAGAAATAAAACTATTTATACCTTACTGCTCCTACCCTACAGTAGAATAAAGATATATTTAATAAAGGCAATATCGATATTAATATCATTTGGGGTTATTGTATCTGTATTTATTATCAATATCCTTATAAATTTTTTTATTCTTAAAAGTTTTCTGTACCATGGATTACTACAGCAAAGTGCTCTTATTTCTGAGTTAAGAGGGAGTAGCATTATTGCTACCATTGCCCCAACACAGAGTATAAATATTATAGTATATGTATTTTGTCTATGCGCTTTTATTGGCGTGTTATTTGGAATTCCTTTACTGGAAAGGGGATTTGGCTGGTTGGGTGCAATCATCGCAGTATTGCAGCTAATAATTTTCCTATATGTTTTTATTTGGTTAAGTGCTACTTCGTGGCTGTTTACCTCAGAGACATTAGCTTTACAAATATTGTGGTGTGCATTATTTATTATAATTTCAGTATTTTCGGCTAGGTTGTTGCTAAATCGCAAAGTTGCTGCTTAAGGGAGGCTAGGCATGAGCAAGAAAAGGGCATTTTTCAATTTTGGAGTACTTGGATTATCAGCAATAATCATTATAGTTTACGTAATTTCAGTGAATGCTCATACTTTTAATTTACAATATAGTTTAAATACTATTTTTGGAGATGTAGACGAGATCAGTGATGTAGTTTTTAGAGGAATAAGGGTAAACTCAACCAATGATATTAGAGAGGTATTAATACACGGCAGTAAGACTTCTGTCGAAAGAGTAACCAAATATGATGCAAAGCGTGAAGCGAGTGAGGTTGTTCTCAAGAATAAAGAGGTTTTCAGGGGAAGAACAAATTATAACAATGTTTATCAGACAGAAAAGTACTTATTATATTTTGATGAACAGAATCAAGGTGCGCAGATTCAGGATCTGATAGTAAAAAACAGGGAGTCAGCAATCTCGGTTGTTATAAAAATTACTCCTCCAATGGTTGAAAACCTTGTAAATACGGTTTTTGGGGGCATAACAGTCCATAACGATAATGCTATTCTCTTAATGGTGGGTAAGACTATGACCAACCAAGATAGTATGCCTACTGATACAGTTTTGGCGGTATATTTTGTGAGCCTTGACAAAGGTATAGTATATGACAGACAACTGTTCAATCTATTGACCAACAATGAAGGAATAGGCTTTAAGCTGCCATTTAGCAATAGATATAGCAGTGTAAAAAATACTGGTATTGTTGCAGTACCTTTATATCCCTTTATATATTCTGAAGATGAAAATATACTTTCAAAAGGTTTTAACGGAGTCAAGCAGAAGCTTTTTATGTATAATTACTTCGATAAGGAATTCTATGACTTGGATTTACCAGATTTTGTAGTCGTTGACGACTCTACATTTGTAATTAATAATTTGGACGGGTCACATATAAGCTATATTATAACAGGACAAGAACTGAATAGTATTAATCAAGAAACAGGACAAATAGAAAATACAACCGTTTTAGAGAGAGCCTCGAAGTCAGAGGTCTATTTTAACTTTATTGACAAGGCACTGATAAAGGGTAACAAAATATATATGGTTCAACACGCTAGAAATGATAATGGCTTTGAAATAAGGATTTCTGCAAACGATATTTATACAGGAACGCTTTTGTTTGAAGGCAGTTTAAATTCCAATGATGCTACCGCCGATATATGGTTTCAGCAGTCAAAAGAGCTTAAAAACCTGCGTATTGAAGAAGTTGGTTAATTAAAGAAGTTGGTTAATTTAAGGATTTAGTTAATCAAGGGAATTGGCTAATTAGGAAGTTAGTTAAATGAATATATTATAAAATAAATAGAGGCTGCAAAAGCAGCCTCTATACATTTGGAATTAATATTATTTCTTATCAGTCTCACGTATTTCTACTCTTCTTATCTTACCGCTAATAGTCTTTGGAAGCTCAGAAACAAATTCTATTATTCTTGGGTATTTATATGGTGCGGTAACATTTTTAACATGCTCCTGTAATTCCTTGACCAAATTATCGCTTGCCACATAGTTTTTCGCCAATACAACAGTTGCCTTTACTATTTGTCCTCTAATTTCATCGGGAACTGCGGTAATAGCACATTCAAGTACTGCTGGGTGCTCTAATAATGCACTTTCAACCTCGAAAGGCCCAATTCTGTACCCCGAACTTTTGATTACATCATCGGCTCTACCTACAAACCAATAATAGCCGTCCTCATCCCTCCAAGCTATATCCCCTGTGTAATAAATATCATCATGCCAAACCTTTTTGGTGAGAGCTTCATCTCTATAGTAGCCATTGAACATTCCAATTGGCTTTCTCTTGTCTAGTCTGACAACAATTTGACCTTCTTCACCATCCTGACAGGAGTTTCCTTCATCGTCCAAAAGATCAATGTCATATCCTGGTGAAGGCATGCCCATTGAACCTGGCTTTGGCTCCAACCAAGGGTAGGTTCCTAATGTAACGGTAAGCTCGGTCTGTCCAAAACCCTCCATTAGCTTTAGGCCAGTTGCCTTGTAGAATTGAGTATATACTTCTGGATTGAGGGGTTCGCCTGCTACAGCACAGTACTTAAGTTTACTTAAGTCGTACTTTGTGAGATCTTCCTTTATAAAGAATCTGTATATTGTTGGGGGAGCACAGAAGGATGTAACTCCGTATTTTGATATTACCTCCAACATGTCCTTGGGTATAAATTTGTTTAGATCATAAACAAAGACCGCGCAGCCAGCGAGCCACTGTCCATATATTTTGCCCCAAACTGCCTTCGCCCAACCAGTATCAGCAACCGTAAGGTGTAGCCCATTTTCTTCTACATTTTGCCAGTATTTTGCTGTTAAGATATGTCCTAGCGGGTAAGTGTAGTCGTGTTGAACCATTTTAGGCATCCCTGTAGTGCCTGATGTAAAGTATAAAAGCATTATGTCTTCGTTTTGGGAAGCAGCATCTCCCGAAGGTCTCTCAAAATCAGGGGAGCTCTGGTCAATGCCTTTTACAAAGTCCAGCCAGCCTTCCTTCTCACCACCCACTAGTGCCTTGAACTTCAAGGAAGGGGAGCTTTCTTCCGCAGCTTCGATATGCTCAATAACCTCTGGTTCAGCTACGCAAACAATCATCTTTATATCAGCAGCATTATTTCTATATATTATATCCTTCTTTGTAAGCAGGTGAGTAGCTGGAATGGTAATTGCACCAAGCTTATGCAGAGCCAAAATACAGAACCAGAATTCATATCTTCTCTTGAGGATAAGCATAACAGGATCACCACGCTTTATGCCAATGGACTTAAAGTAGTTCGCGGTTTTATCACTGTATTCTTTGAGCTGAGAAAATGTGAAAGTTGCTTCTGCTCCGTTCTCATCACACCAAACCAGTGCTGTTTTATTGGGTTCATTTTTTGCGTATTCATCTACAACATCGTATGCAAAATTAAAATTTTCAGGAATATTAATTTTAAAGTTTTCAACAAAGTCTTGGTAAGTTGTGTAGTCTACTTTTGATAAGTATTTTTCTAGCATTGTGACCTCCATATAAACCTAAAAAATTATTGCAAGGAATCTTGCTTGTTTGCCGTTCATTGCCTTCATACCGTGAGATGCAGAGGAGTCAAAATAAATAGAGTCTCCTTCTTCCATAATAATCTCATGTCCGTTAATAATAATCTTTAGAGTTCCTTCTAATACATAATTGAACTCTTGCCCTTTATGACTGTTGTGGTGTACAGGCTCAGTCTCACTCTCAGGTGGAACAGTTACTATAAAAGGCTCAGCTTTTTTACCAATAAAATTATAAGCTAAGCTTTGATATTTATATGCCTCTCGTCTTTCGACGCTAACACCTGCACCACGTCTGACCAACTGATAGGTATGCAGTTTAGGTGCATCACCTGTAAGAATTGCAGATAATTCAACATTAAATTTGTTTGCTATCAAGTAGAGGAAGCTTACTGGAATATCTGTATTTCCGCCCTCATACTTAGTGTAGGTCTCAACATCGATATTTAACTGATTTGCAAGGTTCTCAACAGTTAATCCTGCAATTTCTCTCAAATCGCGTATTCTAGATGCAATCATTTTAATCTGATCGGACATATAATCACGCCTCCTATATTATGTTTAGATATTAATACATTAGTTAAATATAACACTATTATTCTATAATGAAACTAGCGCCAATACAAACATGATTCCTGCCTATTTTTTTGTAAATAAAATTAATGATTTCTGCTCATTTATAATTCTAAAATACTATAGAAAAAACTTTTTTTATGTGATAGTATAAAAATGAAAGTTTGTGTAATTATTTTAAAAATTTGGAGGGAATTCAGTGACAATTAGTAAAAAGATATTATGTATTTGTTTGGGATGTATAATTATTTTTGGCGCTGGCTTTTTTGGCAATGTTTTTTTTGATATACCTATTTATATTTTTGCAATAATAGGAAGTATTTTTATTATATGTGTAGGTATATGGTTTACATTGTCTCTTACACGTCCACTAAAAACCCTTGTCCAGGTAGTTGAAAGAACTGCGAATTTTGATTTATCCCATGATCAAACTTACAATATAATAAAGCGTAGAAAAGACGAAATAGGTATACTAGCAAGGAATATCTCCAAAATGAGAAGTTCTTTCCGTGATATGCTTAGCTTAATGCAAGACACATCAGATGGGCTGTTTAGCGCTTCTACTCAAGTGGAGAAAATGGCACGGGAGCTGCACGTTAAAACAGATATTACATTAGAAACAACAGAGCACCTGTCCGCTACAATGCAGCAAGCAGCTGCAACAACACAACAGATTAATTTTACTTCTCAAGAAATAAAGAAAAATATTGACTTGATTTCACACAAGTCTGAGGTTGGGGCTAATGAAGCCTTGAACATACATGACAAGGCATACGAGATAAAGGAGAGTGCAAAGAAAGCTGCAGAAAATGCCAATAACGTGTACATAAATGTAAAGCAGCAATTAATGACTGCCATAGACCAGGCACAGGCAGTTGCACAAATAGAATTACTCGCACAAGCCATTTTACAGATTACTGAGCAAACAAATTTACTTTCTCTCAATGCTGCCATAGAAGCAGCTCGTGCAGGTGAGGCAGGAAAAGGCTTTGCAGTTGTTGCTGATGAAATTAGAAAGCTGGCTGACCAGTCATCAAGGACAGCGGGTGACATTAAAAATATTGTAAATAAGGTAAATCATTCAGTAGATGCTTTGACAGAAAGTGCTGGAGTGCTACTAGATTTTGTTGACAAAGATGTATTAAATGATTATAAGAAGCTTATTGATACAGGCTCACAATACTGTGATGATTCAGAGAAGTTCTCAAATATGATGAGCGAATTTAACCAATCATCAAAGCAAATGAATTCGTCTGTTTCTACAATTGTTATGGCTGTTGAACAGGTTACTAAGAGTGTCAATGAGAGTGCTGTAGGCGTGGAAAATATTACTGTAAAAACAGCGGATATAGTTGAAGAGTTTAGCAAGGTAGAAGCATCTACTAAACAGAACCTGGTTTCATCTCAAAGGTTAAAAGAACAAGTGACTAAGTTTACATTATAAACCCATTTTTCTTTTCCAAGAGGCTTAATTTTGTTAAACCAGTAGGTGATGATATGGAAAAAATACGAGTAAAGATTAATGACAAGTTGATTGATGTAAAGCTCGCTCAAGATGTCTTTGCATCGAGAGGAAATCTCATTATACCAGAAGAAACAATAATCACAAAACATATCCTTAAAAAGCTTTATGAGTTCAAGGTGGAAGACGTTATTGTATATAAGCCTGAAAAAGCATTGGATATTGTTGAATCTACAGAGGTAAATACATATGAATTGTATTATAAGGAGTACTCCAAGGACGTCCAAGAGCTAAAAGGGGTGCTTCAAGAAATTGCTGCTGGCAAAAAATTAGACTTTTCTAAGGTTGACAAAATTTCGAGAAATATTTATGGCAAGATTAATAACTGCTTTTCATTTATTGAATGTATAAAAGCGGTCAAGAGTGCTGATGAATATACTTATACTCACTCTGTGAATGTCTCGGTCTATTCGATGCTTATAGGCAAATGGCTTAATTTTGATGAAAATCAGCTGATGGAGATTATTCTAGCTGGTCTTCTTCATGATGTAGGCAAATCCAAGATCCCGCCCGAAATACTTAATAAAAAAGGCCCATTGACGTTTGATGAATTTGAGATTATCAAAAAGCATACCTTATATGGTTATGATATTGTTAAGGACCAGGATGAAATAAGTAACGAGGTAAAAAAGGCTATATTGTCACACCATGAAAAGGAGAACGGAAAGGGTTATCCAATGGGTTTGAAGGGTGAACAGAAGAACCTATATTCCAAAATTATTACTGTTGCAGATGTTTTTGATGCAATAACCTCAGTTAGGGTTTATAAGGATAAGAAAACACCTTTTGACGCGTTTAAAGAGCTTGAAGCGATTGGATATGATGCAATGGACCCACAGGTTCTAATGGTTTTATTTAAAAATCTCCCCAGCTATTATGTTGGGTCAAAAGTAAAAATGAATTCTGGTGAGTTAGGTGAAGTAGTATTTGTCCCGTCACAATGCATCTATGCACCAGTTGTGAGGTTAGAGGACGAACAGTTCCTAGATATTTCAAAAAACCGGGACAAATCCATCAAAGAGTTCCTCTAAAAAAGTATTATAACGATTCAAGAAAAGTAGTAATCGCTTTTGAGGGGACTACTTTTTTATTTGTCACCACACCTAATTCACGCTTAGGAGGCTTAATTGTGGGAGTTACCTCAAATAACTCATTAGTCTGTATATATTGTTGAGCACTTTCACGAAGAACATATGCTATCCCTGTGCCAATTCTAGCAAACTCTATTACAAGTTCGAGACTTTCTAGTTCTATTTCAGCGTTGCAAGATAGACCATTTTTCTCAAAAAAACTATTAAGTAATTTTCTTGTTGAACTTTCTGAATCCAACAGAATTAAAGGATGATTATTGAGTTCCTCTAATGATATGTCCCTCTCTATAAGATTAAAATACTTTTGAGGTGCTGCAACAAAAATATCTTCCACACTCACAAATTTCTTGTAGCTGTGAGCGCTATAATCTTTAGGTGGGGTTGCAATAATAAAGTCTGCCAGACCATCTTTTAGAACCTCATATAGCTGAGGTGTAGTTCTGTTAATTACTTTTACAAGTATTTTGGGGTAGAGCTGATTGAATTTTTTGATATATGGCATAATAAAGTATTTGCAAATAGAATCAGATACTCCAATTCTAATCTCACCTGCACTTAAATCTTCCATTTCTATAAGTTTTGACTCTGCCGTCTTTAAATAATTAAAAGCCTGAGAAACATAACTATATAGCAGCTCTGCTTCCTTGGTCAGCTGTATGCTACGGGCGTTTCTGATAAATAGAGATACCCCCAGCTGCTTCTCAAGTCCCTTTATAGCTTGACTAACCGCAGACTGCGTTATATAGAGTTTTTTAGCAGCTGTAGAAAAGCTTTTCTCAGTGGCACAATGATAAAATATTTTATATAACTCAAAATTTATATCCATTAGCTATCCTTATGTATTATATTAATAATATTAATTTTACTAATATATTTTATCATAATATAATTAAGTAGGAAAGAGGAATATAGTAAACTTGTTGAGGTTTATTAAGACTCACTAAAATAAATTGGTATCAAATAAAAAGCGGGGGTATTACATATGTCAAATGTAAAAAGACTATTTGTTGTAAAAAAGCAGCCATATGATGTTGAGGCACAGGGGCTGTTTTCTGATCTAAAGGAAACCTTGGGGATATCAGCACTTGAAAGCGTTACAATAGTAAACCGTTATGACATAGAAGGGATAGATGATGAGGTTTATGGTATGGCTCGTAATACCATTTTTTCCGAACCTCCTGTAGACTATGTTTTTGATGAAAAGTATAGCATTCCCGAAGGTGCACAAGCATTTGCAGTAGAATACTTACCCGGGCAATATGACCAGAGGGCAGACTCAGCGGCACAGTGTATTCAACTGCTTACACAGGGTGAAAGACCATTGATAAGAGCTGCAAGAGTAATTATTCTCCAAGGAGAATTGAGCAACGCTGATGTTGAGGCTATCAAGAAGTTTTATATAAATCCTGTAGAAAGTCAAGAGGCTTCAATGCAAAAACCTTTCACTCTCCAAATGGAGGTTGAACAGCCTGAGGATGTAGCTATCATCGAGGGTTTTATTAACATGGGCAAGGATCAACTATCAACACTATTGAAGGAAATGGGCTTTGCAATGTCCTTTGATGACATTGTTTTCTGTCAAAATTATTTTGCCAACACTGAGAAGAGGGACCCTTCTGTAACAGAAATGAGAATGATAGATACCTATTGGTCAGATCATTGCAGACATACAACCTTTCTTACTAGAATTGATAGCGTTGAATATGAAGATGGAAAATACGCAGGAATTATAAAGGATACCTTTAAAAGCTACAAGCAGGTAAGAGAAGATATATATAAAGGCCGCGACAAGGACATTTGCCTAATGGACGTTGCAACCATCGCAATGAAGGCACTAAAAAAACAAGGCAAGCTTGATGACCTTGATCTTTCAGATGAAATAAATGCATGCAGTATTGTAGTAAATGCAGATATAAATGGGAAGAACGAAGAATGGCTTGTAATGTTCAAAAATGAAACACACAATCATCCTACTGAAATTGAACCCTTTGGTGGCGCTGCTACTTGTTTAGGTGGTGCAATTAGAGACCCATTGTCAGGCAGAGTATATGTTTATCAGGCAATGAGAGTCACAGGAAGTGGCGACCCAAGAACAAAACTAGAGGATACTATTCCAGGAAAGTTGCCACAGAAAAAGATTACTACAGGTGCTGCAGCTGGCTACAGCTCATATGGAAACCAGATAGGGCTTGCTACTGGTCAGGTTGCAGAAATTTATCATGAAGGTTATGTTGCAAAGAGAATGGAAATCGGTGCTGTAATAGGTGCTGCTCCTAGAAAGAACGTTGTTAGAATGCAGCCACAGGCAGGCGACAAGATAATCCTTCTCGGAGGAAGAACTGGCCGTGACGGATGTGGAGGTGCAACGGGTTCATCAAAAGCACATACAGAGGAATCCTTGGTTTCGTGTGGTGCAGAAGTACAAAAGGGTAATGCACCTACCGAGAGAAAAATTCAGAGATTATTCAGAAATCCTGATGTAAGCACCTTGATAAAGAGATGTAATGACTTTGGAGCGGGTGGAGTTTCCGTTGCTATTGGAGAGCTTGCTGACGGACTCATCATTAATTTGGATGTTGTTCCAAAGAAGTACGAAGGCCTTGATGGAACTGAACTTGCTATATCCGAGTCACAGGAAAGAATGGCTGTTGTTGTAGATAGTGCCGATGTAGATAAGTTCATTGCATACTCAAATTCAGAAAACTTAGAGGCTGTAGTAGTCGCTGAGGTTACAGAAGAAGCAAGACTTAGAATGCTTTGGAGGGGCAACAAGATTGTTGACCTAAGCCGTGAGTTCCTTAACTCAAATGGTGCAACTCAGACGATTGATATAGCAATAGCTGCTCCTTGCGAAAAATCATACTTTGATGTTAAGCAGGATATGTGCAACAGCATTAATAACATAGAAGAAAAATGGATAGAGAATTTACAGGATTTAAATAAATGCAGCCAAAAGGGATTGGTAGAACGCTTTGACAGTACAATTGGTGCAAACACCGTGCTTATGCCATTTGGGGGCAAGTATCAGCTTACCCCTGCAGAGGGTATGGCAGCTAAATTGCCAGTGCAAGCAGGAGATACCAGTACAGGTACTCTTATGTCCTATGGCTATAACCCTGAAATCTCCTTGTGGAGTCCATTCCACGGAGCTGTATACGCAGTTGTGGAAGCTATTGCAAAGGTAGCTGCAATGGGCGGCGACTACAAGAAGGCAAGACTTACACTCCAGGAGTATTTTGAAAAGCCAGGTAAGGACAGCACCCGCTGGGGCAAGCCATTAGCTGCATTATTGGGAGCATACTATGCACAGATGAAGCTGGGAACTGCTGCAATTGGAGGCAAGGACAGTATGTCCGGAAGCTTCATGCAATTGGATGTTCCTCCAACCTTGGTTTGTTTCGCTGTTGATACTGTAAATGTTAATAGTGTTGTATCAAACGAGTTTAAGGCTGCAGGTAGCAAGGCAGTTTTACTCAAGGTTTCAATGGACAATAATCTATTACCAGACTTTGCTTGCCTTGATAAAGTTTACAATAAGGTACACAAGCTTGCTACAGACGGTAGCATTCTCTCTGCTAGCTCAGTAAGAGCAGGCGGAATAGCTGAAATCATTAGTAAGATGGCATTTGGTAATATGATTGGCTTTGAATTTGCACAGGACGTTAAAGCAAATGAATTATTTGCACCACTTTATGGTTCAATCATAATAGAAGTGGCAGAGGATTTTGATTTAGCTAAGCTTGATGGAATTGATTATAAGGTATTGGGTACCACAACAGGTGAAGGAGCAATCAAGGCAG
Source organism: Bacillota bacterium (assembly GCA_023439045.1). GTDB lineage: Bacteria > Bacillota > Clostridia > Acetivibrionales > DSM-1351 > Ruminiclostridium. The sequence goes on from JAEXOY010000030.1 coordinate 50,414, forward strand.
GTGGCACAGTACTTAGTCTTCAAATGCTCGCCGAGAAGTGGCAGCAACCGCTAGAGAAGGTATTCCCTACAAAGGCAAAGAGCATTAGGACTACTCCTATTCAATATAGCTATGACAAGACTTCAGCAGCAAATGCAAGGGCAAATGCAAGGGCAAATGCAACAGTAAATGCAACAGTAAATGCAACAGTAAATGCAACAACAAATGCAACAACAAATGCAACAGCAAATACAACAGCAGCATGCGCGAAAGCTAATAACGGAAAAGCAGCAACCTCAGCAGCCATTGCTAAGCCAAGAATATTCATACCAGTATTCCCAGGAACAAACTGTGAATACGACACCAAGAAGGTTTTTGAAAATGCGGGTGGTATTGTTGAGACCTTGGTTATAAAGAATATGTCCCACATGGATATAGAAGAATCAATAAAAGAGATGAAGAGGATTATCGACAATTCTCAGATAATAATGATACCGGGCGGATTTAGTGCTGGTGATGAGCCAGAGGGTTCAGGTAAGTTCATTGCAACAGCCTTTAGAAATCCTGTTGTGAGTGAAGCAGTAATGAACATGCTCAAGAACCGCGATGGTTTGATGCTGGGGATATGCAACGGTTTCCAGGCACTTGTAAAGCTGGGCTTGCTCCCATATGGTGAAATCAGGGATATTGATGAGGGCTGTCCTACGCTTACATTCAACACTATAGGTCGCCATCAATCCTGTCTTGTTACAACCAGAATTGCATCAAACCTTTCACCATGGCTGTCAAAGGTAAAATTGGGTGATATGCACAGTGTTGCAATCTCGCACGGCGAGGGCAGATTTACAGCGAGTGACGAAGTACTTTCTGTGTTGGAGGCAAACGGGCAGATTGCAACACAGTACGTTGATCTGAACGGTATGCCGACATATGATATTGCTTACAATCCCAACGGTTCAGTAAATGCTATCGAAGGTATTACCAGCCCTGATGGCAGAATTCTAGGTAAGATGGGCCACTCCGAGAGAATTGGCACAAACCTGTATAGAAATGTGCCCGGAGATAGAGAACAGAAGCTATTTGAAGCAGGTGTTGAGTACTTTAAGTAATAGTTGAACAAGACACAAGGATACTAAGTAGCAAACAATAATATAGAGATTTTTAGTTAAGTAACGATATTCAATAATTTAAATATATTCACAAAAATGCCAGTTTAGAGCATCTTTATGTAAGTACCCAGTAATCGTACTACAGTAAAAGGTGCATAAGCTGGCATTATTTGCATAAAAGTATTTTTTACAAGAATTAAGGTTACATTTGAAGTTTTGCCATAAAAAGGTATAATTGGTATGTAGCGAACTGCGCTGAATGTTTATCAAATAAAGTTTCATTGAAAGCTATAGAGTTTCATTGAAAGCTATAGAGTTTCATTGAAAGCTTATATAGTTTATTGAAAGCTTAGGAGAATAAGAATGATAGTAACTAATCCGATAATGTGGATTGATGTGCCCGACCCTGATTTGATAAGAGTTGAAGACACCTATTATATGGTCTCTACAACAATGTTTGTAATGCCGGGTGGACCAATATTAAAGTCAAAGGATTTATATCATTGGGAGCTTGTCTCATATATCTTTAGTACGATAGAAGATAATGAGATATACCGTCTTGAAAATGGTAAACAAGCATATGGAAAGGGACAGTGGGCAACTAGCCTCAAGTATCACAATGGCAGGTTCTATGCTTGCTTTGTGTGTCATGACCTGCAAAAGACCTTTATATATTATACTGAGGATATTGAAAAAAGCGGTTGGAATAGATATGTCATCAATGATGTGTTTCACGATATGTCGTTCTTATTTGATGATGACGGCAGAGCTTATCTCATTTATGGTAATGGTGACATTAGGATTGTTGAACTCAATGAGAATTTATCGGGTTTGAAAAAGGGTGGTATAAATCAACTGCTCTTTAGTACCCCAACTGAGGATATAGGCTTACGCTGTGAAGGCTGTAGAGCATACAAGCTAAATGGCTACTATTATCATTTATTTATTGAATGGCCTAGAAATGGAAACGCAAGAAGAAGACAGGTTTGCTATCGCTCTATGAGTTTGCTTGGAGAATATGAAAGAAAAATTATTCTCGATGACGATATGGGTTTTCACAACAATGGTGTTGCACAGGGTGCGCTTATTGATACTGTGGACGGCAAATGGTATACGATGCTGTTTCAAGACCATGGTGCTGTAGGTAGAATTCCTTATTTACTTCCTGCAACGTGGGAGGATGGTTGGCCGGTAATTGGAATAGACGCTAAAGTACCAAAAAGCTTTGAAGTACCGTTTGAGGAGTACATAGCAAGTCCATTAATTATAAGTGATAGTTTCCGTCACGATAAAAATATAATGGATTTTAGATGGGAGTGGAATCACAACCCAGACGATACTTGCTGGTCTTTTACTGATAATCCTGGGTATTTGAGACTTTATGCAAAGTATTCGGACAAGCTTCTATCAGCAAGGAACACATTAACGCAAAGAACGAGTGGTCCTACTTGCGAGTTTACTGTCACATTATCTACACATGGAATGAAGTCAGGAGATTATGCCGGGCTTGTAGCACTTCAAGGCAACTTTGGTGCTATTGGTGTGAAGGTAATGGACAATGGTGAAAGGAAGCTCGTCAGATCAAGAAGTGTTGATGGGGGACACCAAAAAGATTATATAGTTAAAGACCTTATAGAGGACAATATTCGTTTCAAAATAGCATTTGATTTTATAGATAGCAAGGATATTGCGGCTTTCTATTACTACGATACACAAAAAGCAGTATGGGTGGAAGTTCAAGATAGGTTGAAAATGAAATATACCCTCGACTTGTTTATTGGTTATAGAGTGGGATTATTCTGTTATTCTGATAAGGAAGATAGCGGCTTTGCAGATTTTACGGATTTTCAATATCTACCTGGCATTGAGCTATAGTGTTGGGGCTGGGTTATGAGTTGTGAGATTTTGTTAGATTTGGCTACATGTACAATTAAAATCTACTTGTTAATTTTCAGCTTCAAACGGGAAGCTACAAGGGTAGAGAGCTCCATGATAATGCACATGGTGATTACATAGTTTTTTTATAAATTTATGAAAAGCTTTTAAAAAGTGCTATATATAATTAATTATGCTTTGGAGAAAAATAATCCCGATTATTATTTTAAAAAAGGTGAGTTAATTGGGTATAGAGCATAGCAAAGGTGAACATTCAGATATAAGAGATGATATAAAAAAAGAAAGTACTAATAAAGATACTAATAAAGTTAGTACCAATAAAGATACCAATAAAGTTAGTACCATAAAACGTGACAAGTCTGGAATGACTGACATGACCAAGGGTAATGCGTATAAATTGATTATTTACTTTTCTATACCATTACTCATTGGTAACGTCTTTCAGCAGCTTTATAATATGGTAGACAGTATAGTTGTTGGGAATTATATAGGTCCGGCAGCTTTAGCAGCTGTTGGGCTTGGTTTCCCAATCATTTTCCTTATGAGCTCATTTTTTATGGGAGTAGGTATTGGAACTACCACCATGATTTCTCAGTATTACGGGGCAAAAGAGCAAGATAAGGTCAGAATGACTATAGGGACAATATATTCATCCATGCTTATTGCCATAATTCCATTTACTCTCTTGTGTATCTTTATTACCGACCCACTTATGAATATTATGAAAGTGCCACAAGATGCATATTCCATGGCGCGAATCTATATTATGATTGTGTTTGCAGGATTAATTGGCAATTTCGGCTACAATATAAATGCAGGTATATTACAAGGCTTAGGGGATAGTAAAACTTCTCTTTTATTTCTCTCAATTGCTATGGTAATAAATATTGTTCTGGATATTGTTTTTGTAGTATTTCTGAAAATAGGTGTAGCTGGTGTTGCCTTTGCGACAGTAATTGCGCAGCTTTTTTCATGGATGTTTGGCATTATATATATAAATAGAAGATATAAGGATATCAAAATTAAACCCTTTACCTATATATTTGACAAGAGCATATTCAAGCAGGCTATTAGACTTGGAATTCCTTCGGGAGTTCAGCAAGCCTTGTATTCGGTAGGTGCCATTATACTGCAGGCACTAATAAATAGCTATGGTTCAAACTTTATAGCAGGTTATAACGGTGCAAATAAGATAGATACCTTTGCATTTATGCCTATGGCGAGCTTTTCTGCTGCTGTTACAACCTATGTCGGACAGAATATTGGCGCTAGAAAAATGGATAGGGTAAAAGCTGGGACAAGAGCAGGGCTGGTGCTCTCAATAGGTGCATGCATTTTTATGGCTATTGTGGTGTTCCCATTTAGGTCTACACTTATGGGGCTTTTTAGCAGCGAACCGGAGGTTATAAGTGCTGGGGTTGCCTATCTAAATCAAGTGCTACCTTTCTTTTCACTTTTAGCTGCCCTGTTTATTTTAAATGGCGTAATGAGGGGAGCAGGAGAGATGACCTTTCCAATGATATCAGCCTTTGTATCCTTGATAGTTATAAGGGTACCTGCTGCATATATATATGCGCACTTCTTCGGAGGGCACTATATGTTTTTTAGTTATGCAACGGGTTGGCTTATAGGCCTTATAATCACGGTTATCTATTACTTTAGCGGAAGATGGAAAAACAAAATAATCATATAAAGGCATTTTAATACTGCCTAGAAAGTGGTAAAATTAATCAGAGTTTTTGATAAGGAGTACAGGATGAACAATAGGGTTTCAAAGCAAGAGTTGGAAAGCAGAATTTCTAGATTGATAAAAGAGCTGAATGACCAGGTAAAAAGTTGGGATACAGCAATAATTATTGATAAAATAAACCAATATTACTTTACCGGTACAATGCAGGACGGTATGTTGATAATTAGAAGGTCGGGTCAGCTTGCATACTTTGTCAGAAGAAGCATAGAGCGGGCTAAACTTGAATGCCCACTCGATTGCATTCTACCAATGGATACATACAGACAGGCTGCAAATATAATAGGGGCTAAATGTGGAACAACACTTATCGAAACTGAAAGAGTCACATTAGATATTTTAAATAGAATAAAGAAGCATTTTGATATGCAAGAAATTCTGCCCATTGATAAGCTTGTATTTGAAGTTAGAAGCATGAAGAGCAGTTATGAATTACAGCTAATGGAGCAGGCGGGTAGGCTCCATAATGATGTTTTGGTAAACGTAGTACCAGCTTTACTAAGAGAGGGCATGAGTGAGTTGGAACTCTCATCTAGGCTTTATTCAAAAATGCTTGAAATGGGACACCATGGTGTGACACGATTCTATATGTTTCAGACTGAGGTTTTTCCTGGTCAGGTTACGTTTGGGGATAATTCACTCTTTCCAACATATTATGATAGCCCGGGCGGTATGGTTGGAATGAGTCCCGCAGCGCCTGTTCTTGGAAGCCGGCAGAGAACGCTCAAAAAGGGTGATCTGGTATTTATAGATGTTGGATTTGGGCTAGAAGGGTACAATACTGATAAAACACAGGTCTATTGCTATGGCGCACAGCCTCCGGAGGAAGCAGTCATCATTCATAGAAAGTGTCTTGAAATAGAGCAGAAAGCAGCTTCCTTACTAAAACCGGGGAGTAGTCCTTCTGATATATACAATTCTATTGTAAGCGAGCTGGATTCAGACTTTATGACGAATTTTATGGGGTATGGCAATAAGACGGTTAATTTTCTCGGGCACGGAATTGGTTTACATGTAGATGAGTTTCCAGTTATAGCAAACGGCTTTTTTAAGCCGCTTAAGGAGAATATGGTCATGGCAATTGAACCAAAGAAAGGCATCAGTGGAATAGGCATGGTTGGCTCAGAAAACACATATATAGTTACAAATGAAGGTGGCAGGTGTATTACCGGAGGGGGAAGCGAGATTATACAGGTATAACATTAAGAAATAATACTTGCCATGCTATAATTAAAATCTAATCATGAGAGTATAAAAAAATATTTTTTAGCCTTTTTCTAAAAATATCATAAAAAAAAGCCTATTTAATAAAATAGAAGTGGGATGCATTATATTATAGGTGATTTATGATAAGAAATTTTAATAAACAGACTTTCAAGCAACAGAATTTAAAGCAGCAGAATTTCAAGCAAAAAAACGTGATGAGCAGGGCAAAGAAGATTGGCAATATATTTCTGATAATACTGGCAATCTTGGTAGTAGTGGGCTTTGGTGGTAAATCAATTGAAACGGTAGCAAACAAGAGACATTTGCCCATATACAGTGTTGAGACAAAAGAAAAGGTGGTGGCTATAACCTTTGACTGTGCTTGGGGAGCAGACGATATACCCAATATATTGGATACCTTGAAGCAGAGAAACGCAAAGGCCACTTTTTTTATTGTAGGACAGTGGGGAGAGAAGTTTCCTGATGCAGTAAGACTCATTGCTTCAAATGGCAGTGATGTAGCCAATCATGGATATGCACACCTCCGAATGGCATCTATTTCAGCAAGCAAATGTAAAAGCGAGATTGAGCTGTGCAACCAAAAGCTAGAGGAGATTTCGGGCGTCAAGGTCAATCTTTTCAGACCACCTTATGGTGATTACAACAATACCGTTATAGATACCTGTAATTCTCTTAACTGTTACCCGATACAATGGGACGTGGACAGCCTTGATTGGAAGAAGGAAATGTCAAAGCAGCAGATATTCGACAGAGTAACCACGCGCGTCAAGCCGGGTTCAATAATACTGTTTCATAATAGTACTCAGTATACGGCAGAGCTGTTGCCCAAGATAATGGACGAACTCATCGCCAAGGGTTATACCTTCAAGCCTGTTTCAGAGCTTATCATGAAAGATAATTACTATATCGATGATCAGGGAAGGCAGCAAGCAAAGTAGGTATATAAGCGATAAATGAATTAGGTATATTATAATCAAGTATATTTGCAAACAATAGTGATTATAAGCAAATATATTTGCAACAATAGTGATTAATTAAAACTCAACAAGTTACAGCCCTCAGCCGGAAGCCCCAACGCTCTCTGGCTTTTTAATGTTTATTATAATGTTAATTACACTGCACAAGGCTCTGCATTATTTTTACAATCAATTATTGACAAACATTTCTTACAAGTGTAAGATATAATTATCTTACACTTGTAAGAAATAAAACCAAGGGGAGTAACCTTACGATGAAAGATTATCCTCAGATCTCTGAAGCAGAGCTTGAAGTAATGAAGGTTTTGTGGGAATTAAAGCAAGCAACCAGCACCCAGATTGTAGATAAGCTTATCAATAATTCAGAATGGAAGCCAAAGACCATACATACCCTTATTACTAGATTGGTTGCCAAACAAGCAGTTGTTGCCAATAAGATTGATGGCAAATCATATATGTACTATCCCAATATAAAAGAAGAAGACTATAAGAACTATGCCAATGAGTCTTTTTTGCAAAAACTGTATAGTGGTTCTATTAATATGATGCTAACTACATTTATAAAAGAAAATAGGCTATCAAAACAGGACATTAGTGAACTCAGAAAACTTTTTGATGAGGATAAGGAGGTCTAGCATGGATACAATTTTTAATCTTATTTTTTGGACCTCTGTGTATTCCAGTCTGGTGGCAATTATAATTATTATTTCAAAGAAACTATTAAAGAATATCATAAGCCCCAGGTGGCATTATATTCTTTGGGTAATCCTTCTTCTTAAGCTCATAAATCCTTTTGGACCTGAGAGTATTATTAGTATTTTTAATGCTGTACCTCAGATTCAAAGCACTAGCATGAGTAATGTGACTGATGCGGTTATACCTCTTGTAGCCATTCAAGAAGAGATAACCAATGATCATACATTACCTGAACCTTCTATTTCAGCATTTGACACTATTCAAAAAGCCGTTCCATATATTTGGCTTGCAGGATTTATAATAATGATAAGTTGGCTATTGATTGCAAACATACATCTGCGGTATAAAATAAGAAAAACATCTGTTGAAGTACCGGCCAATATTAATCAGATTTCAAATGAATGTAAGGCTAGAATGGGCATAATAAAGAATATTACTGTAGTTGTACAAGATGCTATTTCATCTCCTGCTATTATAAACATTTTCAAGCCTAAGGTACTGATCTCTTTAAAAGTTACAGAACTAAACAGCAAAGATATTTCATACATATTGTTGCATGAGTTGGCTCACTGTAAAAGAGGTGACACTTTTGTAAATCAGGTTATGGCTGTACTACAGTGTATTCATTGGTTCAATCCGCTCATATGGTACTGCTTTAAACTGATGAGACAAGATATGGAGCTTGCAACAGATGAGAAGGTTTTAGAATTATTTGGGGACGGCTGCCAAAAGGAATATGGAAACGCTTTGTTAAATGTTGTTGAAACATATAAAGGAAACAAGCTAGCACCTAAGTTGATTGGGATGGTAGATGACAAAAAAAGTCTTGAGAAGCGTATCAAAATGATAAAGCTGAATATGCTGTTTAAAAGCAGAAAAAGGATAGTAGTGGTAATAGGAATAGCATGTGTACTTACATTAAGTGCTTTACTGCTGACAAATGCTGTAGTTGATAGATCTGCTGATGAAGCTGACGTAGCAGGTAACTCTGGTGTAACTGATAGCACTAAGGGATATGGTGAAGCCGACGTATCAGGAAACTCTGGAGTAACTGATACCTCTAAGGGAGCTGGTGTAGCCGAAGTATCAGGCAACTCTGGTGTAACTGATACCTCTAAACAAATTAACAATGCTGAAGTGGCAACTCTGGTAAATTCAGATAATAATGATTTTCAGCTGACTATAAGCCCTGATAAGTATTCTCCTGCTATGTCTAGCACACCGGGGTTTAAATTTACACCAGTGAACTCGGACAATACTGTGAAATATGAGTGTTCAACAAATTCGGGGGAATTTCTCACTTGGGAAAAATCTATAATTACTCAGTTGGGTAAGCAATGCGATATTAATTCGGGTGAATCAATATACTGGTCACCCTTATCATCTGGGGATAAAGCCGAGATTGCAGTTACCATTAAAATGGTTAAAGACGACAAGGTGTTATCGCAAAAGCAGGTAATTATAGAAAAAATTGATGAAATTTTATATTCAGTTAAAAGCATAGATAATATTGTTATAAATACTCAGCCTACAACTATAGATGAGGCAGTTTCACAGGCAATTAAAGGTCAAAGAAAAGCATATGCCACAGGGGAGTTTGCTACAGAGGGGCATGTGATACTAAAAGAAACCGAAAACAAAGGAATAATCACTGCTTACACTATTGCTAGCTTTGGATATTTCTCTTTTGAGAATGGTATATTTACTAAAGTCAGTGGAAGTGGCAATGTTCCAACTGTCATTAAATTTACAAAAGATGATAAGGGACAGTATTTCTTAAAGGAATATATAGAGCCCCAAGATGGAGCAAGGTATGCTAAATCTTTAAAAGATATGTTTCCATCTGAGCTTCAAGATAAATTGCATAATGATTATCCTGAAATAATACAGATGCAGGAACAACAGGCAAAAGCCTACCTTGAAAGCATCGGAAGAACTGACTGGGTAAGTTATAGAATTAAAAAGAATAGTTTGAATATAGATATAGAAGCCTCAAATAAATTGTTCTCAGAGCTTACAAAGAATGATGAATTCCTAAATAACTGTCCTACTTGGATAGGAACAAGAGAGGTAATAGAAGCTGGAGAGAGCTTTATTTATAGGACTTTACAGGACAAAAATGAAAAAGGGTACGACCGTGTGATATTTAGAAAGCTTAACATGGCTGACACAGTTATTGAGGAAAGAATATATACAATAAAAGGACATGAACCGTTTTTAGAAGATATCAAAATAAATAAGTAGACTTATGTTTTTAAAGTTCATAAGCAGAAAGTCGAATATTACATAAAATGAAAAAGCTTCCAATAGGGAGCTTTTTTTGCTATTATTACTATATATAATAAATATACAATTAATAAAGAAATGGGGCGCTAAGCTATGAGGAGTTTTCTTTCAGGATTGGCTTTATTTGTTTTAGGAGTTTTTCTTATTACACAGAATACGATTGTCAGGACAGGTTTTAACCTTGGATTCTTTACAGGTGGGTACAATCCTCCGACAGGTGTACTATTGATACCCATATTAATAGGCATTGTTATGCTCTTTATTATGGACAAACAAATTTGGGGCTGGATCGTTATTTTTATAGGAGTATGCATAATTCTACTCGGAATACTTATGGGATTGGAGATCCAATTTAAGCAAACCTCTCTATTTATAACAATACTTATGTACGGCTGTGCTGCCGCTGGTACGGGGCTTATGATAAAAGGAGTTATTCAATCAAATAAGAAACCGAAGAATAATAATGAAGCAGATATCTAAAGGATAATAGCTTGCAGAGAATAAGTAACTTTGACGTTAACAAATTCAAAATAGTATAATAGATTTATCTAGAGCTTTTATTGTGAGATAGTATGGCCAAATTATTGTGGCATAACTATCCATGTTTACAGGGGGATTCGATGAAACTAAACAATCTTGTAAGGTTTGGTATGTTTGGCTTGAGCACCATCTTATTCAAGAGGAAAAGACCTATTCTTGCAACTATTATTCTGACTGATAAATGTAATCTTACTTGCAAGCACTGTGCTGTAAACAATATAAATTGCACTATATACAGCTATGAAAACATTCGAAATGAAATGGAGCAGTTGTACAATAAAGGTATACGTATACTGTTCTTCTGTGGCGGTGAGACCTTTCTATGGGTAGACGGCACAAAGACACTCCGAGACCTAGTAATTGAAGCAAAAGAACTGGGGTTTCTCATAGTAAATGTAGTGACAAATGGAACCTTTGAGCTTGACCTGCCAGAGGCTGATTTGATACTCTTAAGCCTAGATGGTGCAAAGCAGCAGCATAACGCTATTCGTGGTGATACATATGATGATATTTTAAACAATATTCGTAATGCTACTACCGATAATATTTGCCTCTATATGGCCATTAATAATATAAACAAAGATGATATTGTTGAGGTTAGCAGCTTAGCTAGGGACGAAAGGAATATAAGGGCAGTATCTTTTAATTTCCATACTCCTTATCCGGGCACGGAAGGGCTATCACTGTCAAGAGAAGAAAAAGAGCAATGCTGCAAGACCATTGAGGGGCTTATAAATAGTAATTATCCTATATTTAATCTAAAAAGTGCATTAAAGTATCTCCCGGATAATTCCTTCAAAACGCCCTGCCATCAGTGCCTTGTTGTAGAAAACGGCAAGGAATATGTATGTGGGCGGTGTGTTGAGATTGAAGGGTTGTGCGATAGATGCGGCTACTTCTTTGCTGCTGAATACGCACTTGTTTTCAACGGAAATATAAGGGTTGCATTTGATATGCTAAAAACCTATACGAGGTATATATAGACAGAATCTATTGGTAACAAAATATAGTCACAGAATTTAGTAGCAGACAGAATCGGCAGAATCTAATAGTACCAATTAATTAAATTACCAAGGGGGAACCATCTCGCGTAGGTAACACTATGCATATGGACAAAACTATGCTTATTACTTCAATGATGAGGGTTATATTAACTAGGAGCCTAAAGCCCTTTGTATTCAAGGGCAGGCATGATAATGCTCTCAACTATAGAGACCTGGACAGTCTTGGGCTTTATGTACATATACCTTTTTGCAGAAGCTTGTGCAGCTTTTGCCCCTATTGCAAAGTAAAATACGATGAAGCACTGGCAAAAGCCTACGAGGAAGCATTACTAAGGGAGATTGAGCTATGTGCGGGGGGCGGTAAGCGAGCGCAATGTGAAGATGAGTGTGGCAAGGCAGCACAAGGAGAAGGAGTACATGGTGAAGTAGCATATAACGAAGTAGGTGCTACTATTGCAACAGGTAGAGGTCCGAAAAAAACAGTTACCAGCCTCTATTTTGGAGGGGGTACTCCTGTTTTAATGATTGATTCCTTAGGAAAAATAATTGAAAAGCTCAAGCAGTATTTTACAATAGAAGGGGAGATAGGCGTTGAACTGCACCCTTCGGATATTGAACCAGGAAATCTTGAGAAGCTCAAGGAAGCCGGAGTTACAATGGTTAGCACGGGAGTACAATCTTTTGACAATGAGTGTCTTACGAAGTTAGGCAGAAGTGCGGAAAATATAGAGGCTAAGCTGGCCCTTGTTAAAAAATATAACTTTTCCGTGGTTGATGTTGACCTCATTTTTGGAATTCCTGGGCAAGACAAGGATATACTCAAAAAAGATGTAGAGATGGCATTTAGTTTGGGTGCGACTCAGATTTCAACTTATCCGTTTATTGACTTTACTTATGCAAACAACCAGTACAAACCTCTTTCACACAAGACAAAAAAACAGATGCTGGGTTATTTGAATGAGCTATGTAGAGAGATGGATATAGAGAGGACTTCGGTATGGACCTTTGCAAAAAAGAAAACAGGCCGATACTCATCAATAACTAGGGACAATTTTCTGGGCTTTGGGGTATCAGCAACAACGCTGCTAAGGAATCAGTTTAAGATAAATACATTTTCCATAGAAGAGTACGAAAAAAGAATCAATGCAGGTAACCTTGCAACCTCTCTCACCCTTGATTTTACAAAGAGGCAAAGAGCTTTGTACTATCTGTTCTGGAGCGCTTATGGCCTAGTAATTGATCCTGTGGGGTTTGAAAGCCTTATTGGAACTCCACTCAATAAACTTTATGGAGTGGAGATATGGATTGCTGCTAAATTGGGGCTTTTGAAAAAGCATAACAATAACTATGAGCTTACTGAAAAAGGAGCCTTTTATTATCATTTTATCGAGCAGCAGTACACGAGGGCATATATAGATAAAATGTGGAATATTTCTATGAAAACAGCATTCCCTGATGAGGTTATATTAAAATAGCTTATCAGATATAGCTAATAAATATTTCAAATTGTGATTTAAATAGCTAGATAGCAAATAGCTATAATATTGTTGAAAAACTTAATTTGAATAGTTTTAACATTAATTTTCAAATAAATATAAGAACTGATTTTAACAGCTTTTCACTATAACATTAAACTATATAGGTTAATTTATTTCACTGTTATGTAAAGTGCATCTAATAAAGCCAAGTATTGACATTTCACCGTATTGTTATTATTATTAAAACAATATGGAATGTCGGTATATTGGCTTGTTTTCAATAATTTTACATAGGGGTGATTTTTTTATGAAGAAGATTTTAGCTTTATTGTTAGCTGTAGTAATTTGTGCTTCAATGGTGGGCTGCGGCGAAAAAGCAGAAGACGTTAGTGCTTCCGCACAAACTACGTTCACTGGTGAGTTAGAGGGTGCACTCAAGGATTATACCTTTAAGGTTGGTACATCTGGAACATATGCTCCATTCTCATACTTTGATGCAGATGGTAAGACATTGATAGGCTTTGATATGGACTTTATGAAGGAGCTTCAGGACTTACTTGGCTTTAAGTTAGACGGTAGTGTACAGGCAATGGACTACAGCCCACTTACAACCTCTGTTGCTGAAGGAAAGCTTGACTTTGCAATGGCTGCACTTTGTGCCACAGATACCAGAAAGAAGGTTATGAACTTTACTACTACATATTACAATGCAGGACTTACGGTTATAGTTAACAAGGATACCAGTCCAAAAGAGATTACTGGATGGGATAGCATCAAGGATGGGAAGTATAAAATTGCAGTTCAAAAAGGAGATGCAAGCCATCTATATGCTACAAACAACGGTATTCCTAACTCGAGTTTGGAAGTACACGATTCAATCATTACAGCATATGAAGCTCTTGAACAGGGCAAGGTTGACTGCATGATATTTGATGCACCGGGCACTGCTTATTACATAACTCACAAGGAGGGTTCCAAGCTAGAAATGGTAGGGGAGCAGTTCTCGAAGGATCAATCACCATATGCTATTGCGCTTTCTTTTGATGTATGCAAGAAAAACCCTCAGTTATTAAGCATTTTCAACGCAGCTATTGATAAGCTTACCAAGGACGGGAAAATGGCTGAAATAGAGAAAAAGTGGTGCAAATAATATTTTCATACCAAAATGACTTATTAAAACTACTTCATATGGGATGCCAAAAGGCATCCCCATATCCATGTTAGAAGCATTTTATTATATGTTGCATTTATGAATGGAGGAATTTATGGATTTAGGTTTCCTAGAGGTACTTATTCCTATGCTTGTTGAGGGATTTAAGGTCACTCTGGTCATTTCAATTTTAGGTATTTTGTTTGGATTTTTAATAGGTTGCGTCTCTGGATTTGCTTTGCAATGTAAAAGTAAAATTGCAAGGTCCATTGCTAATGTTTATATTTGGATTATAAGATCTACTCCATTGATTGTGCAAGCCTTATATGTTTATTTTGTAATTCCGAAATTAACAGGAATTGACTTAAGTAGTAATGTTGCAGGTGTTATAGTTATTTCTTTAAACTCAGGTGCCTTTATAGCCGAGATTGTAAGAGGAGCACTTGAAGGTATTGATCAAGGTCAGAAGGAAGCGGGCTTATCATTGGGGCTTTCACCTTTTCAAACGCTATGCCACCTTGTGGTACCACCTGCTTTTCGTTCAATGCTTCCGGCGTTATTCAATCAGTTCATTATTACAGTCAAGGATACAGCTATACTTTCTGTTATCGTGGTCAATGAAATCACCAAGCAGATTCAGAATTATGCCGCTGTGACATTTAATACAATACAGGCATATACTGCGGGCGCTGTATTCTATATGGTCATTATTTCAGCCCTGATTCTCATTCAGAAGCAGGTTGAAAGGAGGATAAAAGGTTGAACGAAATGATAAAGGTAGAAAATTTATCAAAGAATTTTGGAGATCTGGAAGTTCTTAAAGATATAAATCTACAGATTTCAGAGGGTGAAGTTATTTGCGTTATTGGCCCTTCGGGATCTGGAAAAAGTACGCTGCTCAGGTGTATTAACCAGCTTGAAACACAATGGCGGGGCAATATATTTTATAAAGGAAAAAGCATCAAAGAGAAGAAACACGATTTGAGGATATATCGCCAAGAAGTTGGTATGGTTTTTCAGCGCTTCAATCTTTTTCCCATGAAAAGTGTTATCAAAAATATAACACTTGCTCCTGTACTTACAAAGAAGAAGAACAAGCATGAGGCTCATTTAAAGGCATTGGAGCTGCTTGAGAAGGTCGGCTTACTAGATAAGGCGGATTCAAAGCCGTCAACATTATCGGGCGGTCAGCAACAAAGAGTGGCAATTGCTCGAGCACTGGCCATGGAACCAAAGGTACTGCTATTTGATGAACCAACGTCAGCATTAGACCCCGAGCTAGTGGGAGATGTTCTTGCAGTTATGAGAAAGCTTGCAAATGACGGTATGACTATGATTGTTGTAACGCATGAAATGAGCTTTGCAAGGGAAGTGTGTGACAGGGTTATTTTTATGGCGGACGGTTATATTGTAGAAGAAGGAAACCCAGAGGACATATTTACCAACCCAAAGCACCAGCGCACAAAAAACTTCCTGGCAAGAATAGTGGGAGATAATAACGCATGAATAAGTATTGTGTAACTATTAACAGACAATTTGGAAGCATGGGGAGAACCATTGCTAGAGAAGTGTCTCAATCACTTGGGATTGAATATTATGACAGGGATATAGTGGAGGCTACTTCAAAAAAGCTCGATTTACCTATATCCACTGTTTGCAATAATGAAGAAACAGATAACAAACCAAGCTTTTTTGACAGGATGTTTCCTCTAGGAGATTCCTCACTGGAAACACGCAACAAGATTTTTAGTGTTCAGAGGCAGATAATACTAGACCTCGCTGACAAGGAATCGTGTATTATAGTAGGCAGGTGTGCGGATTTCATTCTTAAGGATTATAAAAATTGTTTGAATATATTTATTTATGCACCAAAAGAATATAGATTCAACAATTGCGTGAATATTCTCAATATGGAACCCTCACAGGCAGAGCGTATGATGACTGAAGTTGACAAGGCAAGAGACCAATACTATAAATATTATGCAGGGTATTCACATGAGGACTACAGGCACAAACATATTATGATAGATAGTAGCGTTCTTGGAGTCAATGGTACAGCAAGCCTATTGGTTGACATGATTAAAGTCAGATTTCAATTATTAAAATAGCCTCTTGGTATTCATAAATAAAAATAGTTTATAATAGCTAATAATGACATAGTTTATTATTTAAAAGTCCTTCCTAGTTGGAAAGGACTTTTTATATTATACAGGAATTATATAAGTCCTACTTTCCATGGAAAGGACTTGCTTGTTTTAGATTAGAATAGTATTAATAATTTGTCATTATAAAGATAAAAATATTATTAAATAAATTTTAGTATTTGCATATTGACAATAGTGTGTGACACACAGTATAATTATCATAAGGAGGTAAAGTATGGAATATAAATTAGATAATAACAATAAAGAATTGCTAAATAGTTTAGTATTAGAACTCAGAAGAGGAACCATTATTCTTTGTGTATTGAGTCAGCTAAAGGAACCACAGTACGGTTATTCTTTGATAACCTTGCTAGAGGAAAAGAATATATCAATTGATGCCGGAACATTATACCCTTTGTTGAGACGACTTGAAAAGCAAAACTTACTTGTTAGTAATTGGGATGTTAATTCAACAAAACCTAGAAAGTATTATGAATTAAGCGACCTAGGAAGGGCGATATACAAGGAACTTAGTGAGCAATGGTTAGAAATGTCCAAAACCATGGACGAATTATTAAAGGAGTGATAAATATGGACTTGATTAATAGGTACATTTATGCTGTAACAAAAAGTCTGCCTGAAAAGCAGAGAGCAGATATAGAGTTGGAACTCAGAACCCTTATTGATGATATGATTGAAGAATTGGACGATGGCTTGGATTATGAAGGTAAGGTACGTCACGTACTTGAGGAGTTAGGTGATCCTACTCTATTGGCTCAAAACTACAGGGGTGGGAAGAGGTATCTGATAGGTCCTGGTTATTACGATAGGTATTTGTTGACAATAAAAGTGGTACTTCCATGTGTTTTCTTAGGAATTTCTATTGCCTTTTTTTTCTCAACTGCCTTTGGCAATGAAGTTGTTGGAGCAAATATTGTAGGGGAGTATCTGGCATCAGTTATATCAGCATTGACTCAAGCAGCTGCTTGGATAACAATAGGCTATGTGATTGCAGAGCGTAATTTCAAAGATGAAGCTCCTGAGCAGTCAAAATGGGATATTTCAAAACTTCCAGAATTACCAAAACAAAAAGCAAAGATTCGAATAGCAGACCCCATCGCTGGAATACTATTTACAACAATTTTTTGGATATTTATGCTTAGCGTACCTCAGTATTTTGCAGCGTATATAGGTAGAGGAGATGAATTGCATATAATCTCGGTATTCAATACCACTGTACTTAAAGAGTTTAGCATTGTGATGATTGGAATATTTATCTGTGGCATTATAAAGGAAGGCCTTCAACTGTTTTATGGAAGATGGACATTTAAGCTAGCACTTGCATGTAGTACACTTTCTATCATATCAATGGTATTAGCTCTGTTTATGTTTACATCAAACATATGGAATGTAAATTTTATGGACGATATCATTAGATATACTAATACTAATATACAATCCTCATATATTAACATAAAAAATATTTTAATAGCTATTATAATTTTCGGTACCAGCATTGATGTTGTATCCACAATGTTTAAGGGCATCAGGGCTAGTACAGGTAGGGGAATAGAATTATAAATATAAAAAATCTCTAAAGCCTTAATAATTAGCTTTAGAGATTTTTTATTGTTTCCTCTATTTAAACTCTTTTGCAAGAGCCTCAAATGCAGGCAAGGAATTTTCAATGGTCTTTAGGCTTGTGCAATATGCAAGTCTGAAGTATCCAGGTGCACCAAAGCCAGAGCCCGGAACAATGAGTAAGTTATATTTTAATGCTCTGTTTTTAAATTCTACGTCATCTGCAATAAGTGATTTAGGGAAGAGGTAGAATGCTCCGTCTGGCTTAACACATTCATAACCAAACTTAGTTAGGCTGTTGTATAGCAAATCTCTTCTCTCTTTGTATATATTGATATCCACGCTAGCATCAAGAGACTTTCCCACTACCCTCTGGAACAAGCCCGGAGCGTTTACGTAGCCAAGAACTCTGTTGCAATAAATAAGTCCATTCATCAAGAGTGAAATATCATCAGCAGCAGGATTTACTGCAATATAGCCTAACCTTTCACCTGGAAGTGATAAAGACTTACTGAAGGAGTCTACCAAAAGGGCATTTCTATATAAACTTAATATGTTTGGAACCTTTACACCATCATATGCTAGCTTTCTATATGGCTCGTCAGAAATAATATAGATAGTTGTTCCATACTCCTGACCCTTTTCCACTAGCACCTTTACAATAGCCTTAAGAGTGTCTTCAGAATAAACAACACCAGTAGGATTGTTTGGTGTATTAATGAGTATTGCCTTGGTTTTTGGTGTTATACTAGCCCTCAAAAGCTCGGGGTCAGGTTGGAAGGTATTGAAATCAGTCTTAACAATAACAGGCTTTCCACTGTAATTGCCTATGTAAGCCATATATTCTACAAAGTAAGGAGCAAATACTATTACTTCATCCTCTGGATTTAGCAAAGTTTTCAAAATAACGTTTAATGCTCCACCCGCACCTACTGTCATAACTACATGCTCATATGTGAGTGATAGCCCGGATTCCTTGTTCATACTTTTAGCTACAATGTCTCTAACCTCAGGATACCCAGCATTATTCATGTATGAATGCAGCTTTGGTTCAGTTGAATTTGCTATCTCTCTTAGTGCTTCTTTTACCTTTGCCGGTGGTTCTGGGTCTGGATTTCCCAATGAAAAATCATATACCTTGTCAGCTCCAAATTGTTTTCTCAGCTTTTCACCTTCTTCAAACATGGCCCTTATCATAGACGAGCTGCTTAGGCTTTGACGAATCTTATCAGATATCATTGCTATTACCTCCTAAAATATTTAAAACTCATATTATAAATATAATTTACTCAGACTATAAAATATTAAGTAACTCAGCTTATAAAATAAATTAAAGTATAAACTGAGTTTGTATTATCACTAAAGTCTATTATTATATAAAAAGTATAATAGTGCAATTGCTATTTTCTTTGTATCGCTCGTACCAGTTCTTCTGTAGGGGTTACATTGATAGTTTTGAAATTTTCATATATAACCATGCCAGGTTTCGCACCACTCGGCTTTTTTACATTTTTAACAGTAGTATAATCTACAGGCACATTTGCCGAAAGCTTAGCGCTGCTATGATATGCACATAATACAGCAGCCTCAAATAGGGTCTTGTCGGTAACCTCACGCCTATCCGTTCTTATAATAACATGTGAACCTGGAATATTTTTTGTGTGTAGCCATATGTCACTAGAAGCAGCAGTC
The DNA here is from genome assembly GCA_023439045.1 of Bacillota bacterium. Classification (GTDB taxonomy): domain Bacteria; phylum Bacillota; class Clostridia; order Acetivibrionales; family DSM-1351; genus Ruminiclostridium. Next base: position 69,920 of record JAEXOY010000030.1, read on the forward strand.
TTTAAGGTAAGTGTATCATTTTGTCTATTATTTTTACCAACCAATATTGTAAAGCCGTCGCTTGAAATGAATTGGTGTGGTTCAGATGGCTTGGGCTGCTTTTTTTTATTATTCTTTACAGAAGTTTTGGCATACCCGCTATCTGCAAGCTCTTGCCTGATTTCTTCAATCTCTTGAGTGCCTACACAATTATCTAGCATTGTTTTAACACTTTCAAGATAGTTCAATTCGTTTATACTGTCCTCAAGCTGTTGTACAGTATTTGTATAGGTGCTCTTAGCCTTTGAATATTGCCTAAAATACCGTTGTGCATTTTCCTGAGGTGTCTTATTCTCATCAAGGGGAATATCTATATACTCTCCATCTTCGCTATAATAATTAGAAACTGTAGCTATCTTAGAACCTTTTGGTATACAGTAAATATTTGCAGTAATTAGCTCCCCATAGAGCTGAAGTTTGTCTCTATCGGCAACATCTCTTAGCTTATCCTGCTGTATTGAAAGCTTTTTTTCGCATCTATCAATGCAGTTTTTAACAAGCTTAACGATATCACCCTTTTTTTGCGATAGCCTTTCAATGGTATCCTTTGTACTATAATACTCATCAAGGGCTTGTGACATTAGCTCATACTCTTTATAATATGGGTACTGTTTAGGAGGTAGACAGTAGAAATCTGTGGGCTTATACATAGCTTCGTCCTGATAAACTATACATGGCTTAAAATCACAAGCTTCAATACTCTTAAGTACTGTTGCAAGAGAAGTCTTGAGGCTGTCAAAGCTGCTTATTGCATCTAACTGTGCTTTTGGGGAAACATCCGCCATACTGCATATTTCTCTGCATATATATGGGCTAAAACCTTTTATTGAACTTAAAAGTAGGGTTTCAATATTCTTTATCTGAGTGGCATTGTCAAATAAAGTGTCTACATTAACCTTTTCGGGAGATATTTTGTCCTGAGCGGGAGGCAGTGAGTAGGGCCTAGCAGGCATTATTTCTCGAACACTGCTAATGTCGCTGTCGACATGCTTAACCGCATCAATGATCTTCCCGTCGCTGTTTAATAGGATTATATTTGAATGCTTTCCCATTATCTCTATGACTAAACTTTTTACAGATAAGTCACCCATCTCATTGACTGATTCTATATTGAGAGTAATTATCCTCTCATAATCATTGAAGGTAATATCTAATAGGTGGCCACCTTGAACATGCTTTCTCATGAGCATGCAAAAAACTGGAGCAATCTGAGGGTTCTCCTTTGTAGTAGATGTAATATGCAACCTTGGATAGCTTGCATTTGCACTAGCAACCAGCCTATAATTTTGTCCCTTTGATCTGATGAGCATTACGACCTCATCATACTCAGGCTGAAATACCTTGTCGATACGTCCACCTGAGAGAAGGCCATTAAGCTCGTTTACTATACATTTTGTCACAATTCCGTCAAACGGCATGATTAGAGTCCTTTCTTAACTAAGTATGATAAATAATATTAATTTTAGTAAACAGCAATCCTAAAGCCTTTATTTACTGTTAGTATTCATATATCATACTGCTACAAAACATTATGCAAATAGTATATCATACAATTGCTATATGTTGTCACTCGGCAGACAAAAGCTTTGCTTATCGGTGCTCAGAACCATACAGGTCTCTATCTTATTAACACCAGGAAAGGCTAGAAGCGTATCGATGAGAAAATCCCTACAACTAGGTAAATCCTTGAAAACAATTTTTATCAAATAGTCCCAATTTCCCGTAATATTATGGCATTCAATTATCTGTGGAGTTTCCTTTATTTTTGCCAAAAAAGCATTAGATATATCTCTGTTGTGTGGGGAAAGATTTAGAAACGTGAACGCAGACACTTCAAACCCCATCATTTTTTCATCAATAATAGCTGCAAACTGCTTAATAAGCCCAATTTCCTTGAGTCTTTTTGTTCTTCCGAGGCAGGCAGAAGGTGAGAGACCTATTTTTTGTGCCAAATCCTTGTTTGATATGACAGGGTCAGCCTGTAAAATATCAATAATCTGTTTATCAAATTCATCAAGAGTAATACGCATATATCCCCCTTATAAAATTTGGGCTGTGACCTTGAAGAATAACCCTAATGGGGAAGGTACAAGATCACAGCCGATTTTTTACTTAGTATTATTATTTCTTGTATAATTAATCCTCATAAATATCTTTTGACCAATTAATCCTCTAGAGCTTGCTCAATATCCTTGATAATATCGTCAATATGCTCAATACCAACAGAAAATCTGATAAGACCTGGGTCAATACCAGCATCTAGCAGCTGCTGATCGCTCAGCTGTCTGTGGGTTGAGCTTGCCGGATTTAGAACCGCTGTTCTACAGTCGGCTACATGTACAACTATAACAGCTAGTTTTAGTTTATCCATGAATTTTACTGCTCCCTCACGGCCGCCCTTGATCTTAAATGAAATGACCCCGCTTGAGCCCTTAGGTAGATACTTGTTTGCCAGTGAATGATAAGCATCCTCTGGTAAGGTTGGGTAACTAACTGATATTATTTTGTCATGTTTGTTGAGATATTCAGCAACCTTTTTAGCGTTTTCACAGTGCCTTTCTATTCTAAGATGAAGCGTTTCAAGTCCAAGATTAAGTAAGAATGCATTCATAGCTGTCATTGTTGAACCGTAATCTCTCATTAGCTGAACTCTTGCCTTGGTAATATAAGCAGCCCTGCCACATTCTTTAGCGTAGATAAGTCCATGATAGGAAGCATCTGGTTCAGTAAACTCAGGGAACTTACCATTTGTCCAGTCAAAATTTCCTGAGTCAACAATTACTCCACCCACACAAATTGCATGACCGTCCATGTATTTAGTAGTAGAATGAATCACGATATCAGCACCATACTCTATTGGTCTGAGCAGAATAGGGGTTGCAAAGGTGTTGTCTATAATAAGAGGTACATTGTTTCTATGCGCTATACGAGCAAATTTTTCGATATCAAGAACACTGATTTGGGGATTCGCTATTGATTCACCAAAAAGAGCCTTTGTATTTGGTAGGAAGGCTTTTTGTATCTCTTCATCTGATGCGTCCTGATCAATGAAGGTTACGCCCACACCCATTTTTTTGAAGGTGGTTGCAAAAAGATTAAATGTACCACCATATATTGTCTTTGAACACACAAAATGATCGCCTGCTTTGCAAATATTCATAATAGCTATAAGTGAAGCAGCCTGACCAGAAGATGTACAAAGTGCACCAACACCGCCCTCTAGTGCGGCAATTTTCTTTTCAACGCAATCAACAGTAGGATTGCTTATTCTTGAATACATGTGTCCATCTACAGAAAGATCAAATAGCTTGGCAACATGCTCAGTAGAATCATACTTGTAAGTTGTGCTCTGATATATAGGAAGTACGCGTGGTTCACCATTGTTAGGCTTATAGCCTTCTTGAAGACATTTTGTTTCGATATTCCAACTCATTTAAATACACACCCCTTCGAAAAAATAGAATATAATTTAGCAATGTGTCAATTATATAAAATCATATATTTTGGTGTCAATATTATTATGAATATAATTCTAGAAAAGAAAGTTTGCTCAAATTAATGTGCAGAATAATTTTTAATGCTATTAAAGTAAATAATAGTAATATGCATTTTCTTATGTTAAGATATTTAAGAATTTTCATGCAAATTACATGCAAATTAAATGAAAGGATAGCAAAATGTATATTATTAATTTCATCAGAGGTTTCTTTATGGCAATGGCCGATAGCGTTCCCGGTGTTTCTGGCGGGACGGTAGCATTTGTTCTGGGATTTTATGACAAGTTCATAAACTCTCTGAATGCACTAACTTCAAGAAGCAAGGATATGAGCAGAAGAGAGGCTCTGACCTTTCTTGCAAAGATTGGAGTTGGCTGGGCTTGTGGATTCATATTGTCAGTACTGTTTCTTTCATCACTGTTTGAAGAACATATTTATCAGATAAGCTCACTATTTACTGGCTTCATATTATTCTCAATACCATTAATAATTAAAGAAGAAAGAAACAGCATAAAAGGACATTATGGGAACATAATTTTCAGCGTAATTGGAGTTATAGTGGTAGGAGCCATCACATATTTTAATCCTATAACTAGCGGAAGTGGAATGAATATTTCGTTTGATAACCTGTCATTTGGATTGGTGCTCTATGTTTTTGTTGCAGGTGTTATAGCAATATCGGCTATGGTTTTACCAGGTATTTCTGGGTCAACGCTTCTTTTGATTTTTGGCCTGTACGTTCCAATAATCAATTCAATCAAGCAAGTGCTGACTTTTAACCTTGGTTACCTACCAATCCTTATTATTTTTGGAATAGGTGTTATTCTAGGTATTATTTCTGTTGTTAGATTATTGAGAGCTCTTCTTTTAAAGTACCGTTCAAAGATAATATATCTTATATTGGGGCTTATGTTAGGTTCTCTATATGCTGTTTTTATGGGACCTACAACACTTGATGTTCCAAAGGCAGCAATGGGTATCAGTACTTTTAGTATTGTATTCTTTTTAATTGGTGGCTTGCTGATTTTTGGATTGGATAGGCTGAGATTTTTAATGGAAAAAAGAAATAGTTAATAGTATTAGTCCCGCACTCAATAAATGAAGAGGCGGGACTAATCTTTATAGATCGTCATCATCTCGCTCAGGGATATTATTTGGATCTATTGGTCTATCAGCATAGCTACTGCTCGGTTCTGTCTTACTAGGAAGACTATTAATTATACTCTCAAATTTTGATTGAACAAAACCTTTGTATCTGTCTTTGGGTCTCATTTTAATTTCTCCTTTTGCGCATTTTTGATTAAAATTATGCTAGTGCCTCAAGTATTTTATAATCTTTCTATCAACGCATTTTTGATTTAAATCAATCACATGCTTCAAGTATTTCTTAATTTTTCTATTTAGTCTCAATCAGATGATGTTTACTTTTTGCTGTTAATCAGCTGAAATTAATTATAGTGCTATTAATTTGCCCAATACATCCTTTATTTACACATATGGCAAAATATTATAAAATAAGCTTTAACTGGGGGGCGAAATGAACACAAAGGTAAGAGAAATTTATCTTGTTATTATGTACATATTGATTTTAGCAGCTGGAATCAATCTTATGTCTAAAAACTTGGAGTATATTTGGCTAAGTATTATAATGATTGTTTTGTGGCTTCTATGCTTTAGTGTAAGAAACCTATTATTATATAATACAAGCAAGTGGTCAAGATTTATTACTATTACTTATTTAGTTGAGATAGGCATCATGCTTACAACAGGTAAGCTATGGGGTGATGATGGAGTAAAGCTATTTCTACTAATTACACTTATGGACTGCTGCATTAAATGGGGAAAGTACGCAATAATTTACTTAGTATTAATTCTTATTGGGGACGTACTTTTTTTTCATAGAACTTTTTCAGAGCTCAACCCCAAGCTGATATTAACTCTTATAATTAAAGAAAGTCCTGTTGTATTTCTCACAGCCACAATTTCCTACTTGAGTGGTAAGGTGTTTGAGGGGAATTTCTTGTTAGAAAAATCAATTAAGGACATTGAAGAACGAGAGGTTAGACTGCAATTGGCATATCAGGACTTAAATCGCGCATACGAGGGATTAGAAGAAATGGTAACCCTAAAGGAACGTAATAGAATCGCTCGTGAAATACACGATACTGTTGGCCATACATTGACCACCGTAATAGTGGAGATGGAGGCAGGCAGAATGTTGGCTGACAAGGAGCCTGCTGCTGCAAAAAAACGCTTTGAGATGGCTCAATCGCAAGCTGTTAAAGCTCTAGATGAAATGAGATATTCTGTTAAAATGCTATCAGATAAATCCCATCAACAGGATTTGAGGAAAATGGTAGAAGAAATACTATTTACTACTATCAACCATACAGGCGTAAAGATTAAATACGAAATAGATGTTCCGGATTGTACAGAAGACAGGCTAAATCAGCTCTTGGCAAGGGCTCTTAAGGAAGGCATATCAAACAGTATACGCCATGGCAAAAGCACAGTGTTTTTTGTTAAACTATGGAAAGACGATGATCAACTAAAAATGCTCATACAAGACAATGGAACAGGATGTCCACATATAGAGAAGGGCTTTGGTTTAACTTCAATGCAACAGGGTATTGAGCAGGCTGGAGGTAAAGTAGGCTTTTCAAGTGAACCACAGGAAGGCTTTGAAATAAGCATATCATTACCTTTAAAGGAGCAGATAAAATGATAAAGGTACTTATTACAGATGATCAAAAAATCCTTCAGGAGGGTTTAAAAGCAATACTTGAAACGGATGAGAACATTAGAGTGATAGCTCTTGCATCTTGTGGCAGGAATGCAATAGAGGAGATAGAAAAAAATATGCCGGATGTTGTGCTAATGGACATAAGAATGCCGCAAATGAGCGGTGTTGAATGCACCAAAATAATAAAACAACGTTGGAAGGATATAGCGGTTTTGGTTCTCACAACATTTGATGATGAGGAGTATATATCTGATGCTTTGAAAAATGGAGCAAGCGGGTATTTGCTTAAAGATATAAGCGGAGAAAAACTCATTCAGGCTATAAAGGATGCTCATAATGGTGATATGCTATTACCATCTCGAATTGCAGTAAAGATAGCAGATATGCTAAAGGAACAGCCTCAAAAGATAGATACTACTACGCAGGATATTCAGACTATATTAAAGTCACAGCTAAAGTTATCGGACAGGGAAGTAGAAATTGCAATAATGCTATCAGAAGGCTTTACAAATAGGCAAATAGCGTCTGCATTATACATATCCGAGGGTACTGCAAAGAACTATGCCAGCAGTATTTATAGTAAGCTCGGGGTAACCGATAGAACCAGCGCCGTAATCAAAATAAGACAATACATTAAATAAACATATGACTCTAATAAAAAATACTGAAAAAACATGTTTCTAGTAAATAAAATTGAAAACATATGACTCTAGTAATACAAAAATCATTACTCTCGTGACTAAAAGCGGGAGTATTTTTTTGGTATTCTGGTAGTGTAAACACAGTAACTAGAAAGGAGCAAATAAATGATGAGTAGTTTGAAGCCTCTATCCGCATTAAGATATATAGTTAACAATAAGAAACGGTCTGTTTCTATGATTTTGGCAATAGCCGTAAGCGTTTTACTGATACTTATATTTCAAATAGTCTTTTATGGGGTATCCGAGAGTACAAAGATGGCTACACTAGGGAGGTTTGAAAAAATATCTATATTAGGGCCAGGAGATAAGGGAGTTATAAGTGATAGTATTATTACAGAATTATATGACAGTTCTCTAATAGAGGAGATGATATCAACCCAAAGTGCTACTACAGATTATTATCACTTCTTTGGAAATCTAAACATACCAGTTTACTCGTTAAATAAAGATGATTTGCAATATGTTATGAAAGCTTTAGATTTGAAACTGAAGGAGGGAAGATTACCCGATACTGACAAGCAGGAAATTATTGTTGATGAAATGTTGCTAAATAATAAAGGTAAAAAACTTGGAGATTACATAGGAAAAGAAGTGGATAAAGGTGAGAGGCTTGATGGAAAATACAAGATTGTAGGTGTTGTTAAAGGTAACTGTATTATTGGTCTATCTGCCATAGGGAATAAGCAAGAAATTCAGAATAGTATCAATCTATTATTTCCAAAGGAAGGGCGTTTGAACGAATTAAACAAGCAGCTTAAAGAAATATTACCTTTAGATGCACAATACAACTCACTAGACAAGGCATCAAAATCACTAAATGAAGATATTGAGCTGGCGGAAAATGCATCTATGGTCATAGTAATTGTAATAATGATTATTATGAGCTTTGCAGCAGGGAATTCTAGCTATGCACAGTACTTTTCAAGAAGATACGAGTTTAGCACCCTTCAATCGCTAGGCTATACACGGCTAAAAATACTTTTAAGAGCAGCTTGTGAAATATTATTTACTAATATGTTGGGATTTGTCTTAGGGTTAATGTTAACTGTTCTGAGTGCATTGTGCCTCAAAATGCTTATTTATGATCCAAATGGGTATCCATTTATACTGGCAAATTGGGTAGGGGTTTTAAAAGCAGCAATAATTCCACTATGCACTATTGTTTTTAGCCTCATACCGGCTTGGTGGACACTTTCAAAGACTGACCAAATAGAAGCAATGGAGAAATATGAATAACTAGAAATGTTTAATAGAGGAGTTGTTAAATATGTTTGAATTGAAGAATGTTTGCTTGGTGTATGATATTGGGAAGGAAGAAGTTACATATGCTCTTAGAAATATAAACATTACAACAAAAAGTAATGGCATATTAGGAATAATGGGCCCATCCGGAAGTGGGAAAAGCTCACTACTATATATAATGTCAGGCTTAAAAAATCCTACCTCAGGAGAGGTAATTTATAATGGAATTGTGATGAATCAGCTATTTATTGATGATAAAGCAAACCTAAGGAGAGAGAAATTTGGATTTGTATTTCAAAGGGGGTATCTAATAGACTATCTATCAGTTTTAGATAATATATTGGTACCTGTCAATTCTAGCAGTGAAAAATATAAGGCAAAAGCGATGGACTTACTCGAAAAGCTGGGTATTGCCAAACTGGCATCAAAAAAACCATATCAACTATCTGGGGGGCAAAGACAGAGAGTAGTAATAGCAAGAGCACTCATTAATGACCCAGAGGTAGTATTTGCAGATGAGCCAACAGCGGCCCTTGACCATAATGCAGCAGTAGATGTAATGCGAGTACTGGGTGAGTATTCAAGAGATAAACTTGTCGTAGTAGTAACGCATGACACCAGTATACTTAGTGGAGTAGATAATATCCAGACAATATGGGACGGACGGTTAGAAAACAAGGCAGGTGAAAGGACATGAGACCACTCTCAGCGATTAAGTATATTAGATCTTGCATGGGTAAATTGTTACCTATAATAATTACAGTATGTCTCGGTGTAGCAATAATGTATTTTATGGTAATGTTTGTAGCCCAGCTAGGCAAATCAGTCAATATTATGGGTTTATACCCCTATGAGAATGCGTCCATGGTGTGGGGGGGAGAAAAGGGTATTGATGATAGTGATAGTAAAAAAATTATAGATTATTCTAAGTCAAAGGGAACACAGACTTTCAGTGTGGACGGATATAGTATAAGCTATAATATTGTTGTCGGAAAGACTGGTGGAACTATACTTATGACTGGTAAGGATGACATAAAAGATATAGTCAACACGCTTAAGCTTACGATATCTGAGGGTAATCTTCCGCAAAAGCAAGGAGAAATCTTATTGGATGAACGCCTCGCCAAGAACTATGGATTATCCGTGGGCTCGGTAGTGAATAAAAATACTGATGGCTGGTACATAAATATGGATTTAAAAATTGCTGGCATATATACAGGGAAAGCAGCAATGGGAATTGGGATACTTGACACGCAATATTTAAACTTAGGAGATCCATATGTTTCATTGGCTATTACTGGACCTACTGAAAGCATGGAAGATATAAATAATTACATTGATCAATTTTCTTCGAAATATACAGTTAATACACTTCAATCTGAAAGCAAAATGCTCAATAAACTCAATGGACCTATTGCTGCTATGGAGGCGTTTTGCGGTGTTATTCTAGTGGGTGTTATAGGAATTTTTATTGCTAATATTACATCAATCCAATATACAGTAAGAAAAAAAGAACTGGAGCTATTGCATGCCATTGGCTATAGCCGTGGATATATAGTCATGAAGTCTTTCAAGGAAATGAGTATAGCTGCATTGATTGGATACGTTTTAGGTATTGGTGTAGCAGTACTAATAGGCTGGATAATGAACATATATATGCTTGAAGAGAATGGCACGGCTATGACACTTATACTTCCAAAGGATATAATATTGATGTTGCTAATTCCACTATGCTTATCGTTGTTTAGTATTCTGGCGCCGATTAAATTAACCAAATTCAAAGAGTTGGCATGATTTAAGAACAATCTTAATTTAAGGTATTTAGATATTTCTATTAAGAAATATCTAAATAAAACTGCCCCAACCTTTTCATTTATGATTAGGTGGGGGCAGTTTTTAGAGTGTATTGAGTGGCTATCTGAACAGGTAACTACCCATGCTAAAAACTATTATGCAGACAGCTTATTATCCTTTTTTGCTGCAATATTTTTCTTTGAGGTAATTCTCATGGTATAGAAGGACCTCCATACAAATATTAGAGCAATAACAAGGAATGCTGCACCAAAGTATGGCGCATAGTCTTGGAAGTCTTTACTTATTGCCATTTCCATAGCTAATAAGCCAAATAAAGTAGTGAATTTAATAATAGGATTGAGTGCAACGGAGGAAGTATCCTTGAAAGGATCACCAACAGTATCGCCAACAACTGTTGCATCGTGCAGCGCAGTGCCCTTCTGTTTCAAGTCTACCTCAACCACCTTCTTTGCATTATCCCAGCAGCCACCTGCATTTGCCATAAATATGGCCTGATATAAACCAAATATTGCAATTGATATCAGGTAAGAAATAAATAACGCTACAGCATTTTTGCCATTTGCAGGAGATGATAGACATGCGAATGCCATTGCAAATGAGAATATTGCAATGAAAATGTTAAACATACCCTTTTGGGCATATTGAGTGCAAATCTTTACAACTTCTTTTGACTTTTCTGTTGCTGCCTTTTGGCTTGCATTTTCGTCCAACTGAATATTTTGCTTTATGTATTCAACAGCTCTGTAAGCGCCTGTTGAAACGGCTTGAGTGGATGCGCCTGTAAACCAATAGATTACTGCACCTCCACAAAGGAAGCCTAAAATTGTAAATGGGTTTAGTAGGTTTAATATTTCTTCAGGCTTAACACCAAGAACCTTTTGGATTACAAGAATAAGAGAGAAAATCATTGTGGTAGCACCTACAACAGCAGTACCAATAAGTACGGGCTTTGCAGTAGCTTTAAATGTATTGCCAGCTCCATCATTAGCTTCAAGGTAATACTTCGCTTTTTCAAAATCGGGCTTAAACCCAAAGTCCTTTTCAATTTCTTGACTGATATTTGGAATTTCTTCAATAAGTGATAGTTCATAAATAGACTGTGCATTGTCTGTAACTGGTCCATAGCTATCTACCGCAATGGTTACAGGCCCCATGCCTAGGAAGCCAAATGCGACAAGACCAAATGCAAATATTGATTCATAACTCATTATGTCAGATAGGCCATATTTACTTGCAACATATGCACCAAACATTAATGCGACAAACACCATGCCCTTCCAAAATGCACTAAAGTTACCTGCTACTAATCCGGACAGTATATTGAGTGAGGGGCCTCCTTCCTTAGAGGCGGTGACTGTTTCATTAACATGAATTGACTTAGGACTGGTAAATATCTTTGTAAACTCCGGAATCAATGCTGCTCCAAGGGTACCACAGCTTATTATTATTGATAACACAAGCCATAGATTCTCGGAACTGCCCGCAACCGCTGTTCCAGGACCAATAAGGAAATAACTTATTGCAAAAGTAGCAATTATTGAGAGTACGGAAGTAATCCATACCAGACTAGTCAATGGCTGTTCAAAGTCCATATCTTCAACCTTGCTGTACTTTACGTTTGTAAATAGTTTGTTTATGTAGAATGCAGCAACAGATGTTATTATCATCATAATACGCATTGTAAATATCCAGATAAGCATATCACTTTGCAAGTTACCTGTTACCGCTAGAGTAATAAATGTTATCAGGGCAACGCCTGTTACGCCATATGTCTCAAACCCGTCAGCCGTAGGTCCAACGCTGTCTCCAGCATTGTCGCCTGTACAGTCAGCTATTACGCCAGGATTACGAGGATCATCTTCTTTGATTTTAAATACTATTTTCATTAGATCTGATCCAATGTCGGCAATCTTTGTAAAAATGCCTCCTGCGATACGAAGGGCACTTGCTCCTAGGGACTCTCCAATTGCAAACCCTATAAAGCTCGCACCTGCTAAATCGGAGGGTACAAATCGCAAAATAATAAGCATCATTAATAATTCTACACATATCAGAATAACTCCGATACTCATTCCTGCATCAAGAGGAATTGATAGTAGCTTGAGCGGCTTTTTTTCCAAAGAGGAAAAAGCCATTCTACTATTTGCAAGAGTATTCATTCTAATTCCGTACCATGCAACGCAATAGGAACCTAGTATGCCTATTACTGTCCAAAAGAGTATTAGTAAAACGCCACTGATTCCTTTGTTTTGTAGGTACCCGAAGTAAAATGCAATACATACTCCGATAAATAGAAGTAGAAGAGCTAGAAATTTACCCTGCTGAACCAAATAGGTCTTGCAGGTTTCATAGATAGTGTTTGCTACTTCTAACATGCTGGAGTGTGCTCTAATCTTTTTAACTTTAATAAATTGATAAAGTCCAAACACCAATCCCAAAATACAAACTATAATACCAACATACATATAGTTGTACTTTTCTGTAAGGTCTGGCAGCACAGTATCTGCTTCGCTTGCACACGCAAATGCAGGTACAAGCATTGTCAGTATCAATCCTAGCACAGTTGACATAGCTAACTTTTTGATAGATCTGGCAAGTATTGAATACATTAATTAACCTCCTCCGCGTTTCCCTTATTTTTAAATAAATTCAATAAAATGTAATTCTATATCCATAGCCAATTTTCCTTTATTATCTAATTTATATTCTAAAAAAAAATAATAATATCAGTTTACAATGGAAATATTATTTGGTAAAATAAGGTAAATACGTAGGATAAAATTTGGGGGTATTTATTTATGAAAGAGACAAGTACTGTCCAGCTAAAAAATGAAATTTTTGAAATGAAGAATCAATTATACAATCTTATTGAGAACAAAGATCTCTGTGATCAATCAGTTATTAAGCTAAGTCAGCAGATAGACAACATCATTATTCAGTATTACAAATAAAGTATAACTTATTTTATTTCTTCGGTGTTATTAAATGTTGCAAATAAAGTATGATACTTGTATTACTTTATTGCTTCTTTAGCAATGCTTGAATACTATAAATAAGTATAATACTATATTATTTATTGCTCTTTTAGCAACATTTGTACCTTATTAATTGCTGATATTGCTTCATTCCTAAGTTCCTTATCAGCAATTTTATCAAGGTTATTTTCCAAATATGCTATTTTAGTTTTGGTATGCTCTGTGAATAGAGAACGGTCAAGATATTTTTTCTCATATTTCGTAATTAGTAGATTTACCACTTTTACAGAGCATTCAAAAAGCTCTAATTCAATTTTGTCCTTGGTATTCATAACTTCACCTCAAGCATTAACAACATATATTTAAAATAGTATTTTATTGGCAAAATGTCAATTATTTCCTACAAAATTAAGTATAAATTGAAAAGTAATAGTATTTGAAGTACAATCAAACAGTATGATGTAACGAATAAGGGAACTATTATGGAGAAGTGATTAACATGCTAAATTTTTGTATTCCAGCTACAAATAAGATAGTTCTGAAAAATTTAAATGTAGATACACTAAAAGCTTTGTATGAAATACATAACAATACCATCTCATTTCAGTATGCCACTGGCATTAGAAGTGAAATAAACTTTGAGATCTTTTTTTATAAGATGCGAGAGTTTATCTCAAAAAAGAATACATTTTTTTTAACAGTTAATCACTCTGAGAAGGGCTTAATTGGATTTGTTAAAGGGTTTGTGGAGCAGGAGGTAACGTGGATTAATTCATTGGTTATTGATGTTCCATTTCAAAAAAATGGATTCGGGAAAGAGACCGTCAAAATATTAGAACACTATCTCAAAACACAGTTAAGTGTTGAGAAAATTTTCCTATCGGTAGCAAAAGAAAATGCAGGTGGCATTAACTTTTGGCTAAGTTGTCAGTACAGTACCTGCGATTACGATAATAATGGTAATACTTTATTGAAGAAAAAGGCATTGATTATGAAGAAATCGCTATAGTTAATGATTTATTACGTTAATATTACTAAAAAGTTGCTGGTTTGTTTCAAAATATTTGACAATGTATTACAAACGCTATATAATATGAAAAGATAAAGGCTGAATCCTCTTTTTTAAAGAGGTACGGAGGAACCAAATATTGGGGTTAATCCATTTTAAATGGTAGGGCGGTCCTATTGCCCGAGCCCGACAGCTAACTTCGGAAGCGACAATATAGGAGGACTACAATGGTAAACAAAGCAACAAAGGTACTCGTGGGATGTATCTTGGCTTTTTCTCTTGTTTTGATTTATTCTTTGACGCAGGCGGCTACACAGCCAGCCCAAATCAAAGCAAATGGTGTAAACATAAGAACTAACCCAAATACCGACTCGGAAGTTGTGACTACTGTATCTGCTAAGTCGGTATCCATTATTGACGAGGCTAATGGTTGGTATAAGGTTACATACAGCGGCAAGTCAGGTTGGGTATTAGGAAAATTTGTTACACCAAGCAAAACAAATGGAAGTATTAACGCTGATGGAGTTAACTTCAGAGAAAGCTCGAATACAAGCTCAAAGATACTCGATTCCCTAAACAAGGGAAAGAGTGTGGTAATACTTGATACCAAGGCTGGCTTTCATAAAGTACAGGTTGGATCAAAAATTGGCTATGTTGCTATGAAGTTTGTATCAACAAAATCCACAGATAGCAAGACACCTTCTCGTTCTGTAGAAAATGTATCTATACCATACAACGGTACTGTTGCAGAAAAGGTTATTGCATATGCAAAAGATCTTCAGGGTGTTAAGTATGTATATGGATCAAACAGTCCAAGTAAAGGTTTTGACTGTTCAGGTTTTGTTGGTTATGTATTTAAAAAGGTAGGCATTGACTTAGAACGATCTTCAGCAGATATGGCAAGCAACGGGGTTAAAGTTTCAAAGTCAGAGTTAAAACCTGGCGACGTTCTTTTCTTCCACGCTAGAAGTAGTAAGGGCAGTAATGTCGATCATGTTGGTCTCTATCTGGGTGGAGATAAGTTTATTCATGCTTCCACTTCAAAGAACAAAGTCGTAATTGAAACACTTTCTACATACAGAGGCAAGTACCTGTTTGCAAGAAGGGTTATTTAAATTTTAAACGCCCAATGACTTGGGCGTTTTTCTTTTCTGTTTCGCTGCTTAAGCCATTTAGTACTTATTTTGGTTAAGCCACCATACCGATTATTTTTCTTTAATTTTTTTAAGATTTTATAACTATCTCTATGTTTTTACATTTATAAATACATCCCTATCTATACTCTATCTATACTTCTATCTATACTTCTATCTATATTTTTATATCTATCTATATCTATCTATATTTCTATTTCTTAGTTAATATGTATTTGTTTTATATCTATAAAATGTGTTTATTTTTATGTCTCAATATTTATATCTATTTTTGACAACTAAATCTTTTTGAGAGGATCTGATATTTTGTGCGTTAAAAGACCTCTGTGTTATTTCTGTATTTCACTTTGCTGTGGAATAGTACTGCGACAGCTGTTTTCCGTGTTTTTTTGTTATTGCATTATTATTTTGCTGCTTATTTTTGTACTAATTTTTGCTTATATGAGGCGAGCGTGGTTATCGTTTCTACTACCATGTCTTTTATTTTTATTAATAGGAGTTGTTTTGTTTCATGTCACTGAGAGTAGGTACTCTTACACATTTAAGCAATATTATTCGAAGGAGGTTGTAGTAGATGGATACATTTGTAGTGAGATTGAAATTAAGGCCGACAAAATACAATTTGTTTTACAGTCAAGTAAAATAAATAATGTATCGAGCAAAAACAGTGCTGTATCAAGCAAAAATAGTGAAGTATCGAGCAAGCTAAGTAATGTTAAAGAAATAAAAGGAAAAATATTGATTAGCATTAAAAAAGCGGATACCAAGCTATATGGCTATGGAAATAAGCTCAGAATAACAGGATATTTGCAGCTGCCACGACCCATGAGTAATCCTGGCGGTTTTGATTATCAACGTTACCTGCGTTCTTTGGGAATTACGGCCATTATTTATGTTGATGAAAGCAATGTTACACATTTATCAGGACAAGAGGGCTGGTTAATCAAAGATATTGGAATATCGGTCAAGAATGCCTTGGTAGACATTACAAATAGATGTCTCGATAAAAATCAGGCTGGCTTACTAAGTGGAATGCTCATAGGCTATAAAGATGGGCTGGACGACAATGCATTTAATGCGTTTAGTACAGCAGGCCTAACCCACATTATGGTTGCCTCAGGTATGAATGTAGCTTTTATAATAATCCCCTTGTTGTATTTATTTAAAAAAATGAGGTTACCGCATAGGATGTCCCTCATTCTCACAATAGCAGTGCTAATATTCTTCATCTTTGCAGCAGGCTTTTCTGCGTCAGTGGTACGAGCTGTTATTATGGGAATTATTATTCTCATTGGCAAAATGATATACCGCGACAGTGATGTTTTTACAAGCCTTTCAGCTTCGGCCATAATACTTTTGATTATTAATCCCTACTACTTGAACGATATAGGTTTCCAGTTGTCCTTTGGTGCTACCCTTTCCATAGTATTATTTTATAAAAAAATCAAGCAAGTAATATGCTTCAAGTATTGTCCTGAAATGGTATCTGATACACTAGCAGCAACTATTTCTGCTCAATTAGGCGTTGTGCCAATTACGCTTTACTATTTTAATAATTTCTCGACTGTTGCAGTAATATCAAACCTGCTGGTGGTACCACTTGTACAAGTAATTACTATAATAGGTTTTATCATGGTGTTTGCGGCGGTAGTAAACATTAATTTAGCAATTATAATTGGCTACATAAATAATTCTCTATTGTCATTTATTTTGTTTATAGTTGAAAGGTCGGCTGCTATTCCTTATGCTTCAATAAAGATACCTACGCCAACTATATTATTAATGGTTATCTATTATTTAGCAATTATATATTTGTTTTACGCAGAAACGTTGCTTAATGGGATAAAAAATTGTTACTTAGGAGTACTATGTATGCTTATACTTATATTCGCAATACAAATATTTATTCCAAAGCCCATGGAAATAACATTTGTAGATGTGGGGCAGGGGGATTCCACCTTTATTAAAACTGCAAAAAATGTTAAGGTTTTAATAGACGGTGGTCCGGAAAAAGCAGGAGAAAATTCATTGGTACCATTTTTGTTGGATAAAGGAGTCTTTAGTATGGATTATGTAATTGCATCGCATGGACATGACGACCATACGTATGGATTGCTTGATGTGCTTAAAACCTTTAGGATAGGTGCAGTTATTGTACCTGATACTACCGGTGAAGGGCTGGAAAAATTAATAGCCCTGTGTACAAAAAAATCAATAAGGGTTGTAAAATTAAAAGCAAATGATAAAATTAACCTTGACGCAAATACTTGTTTGGAAGTAATGAGCCCTGAAAAGTATAGTGGGCAAACAATATTAGATTTAAATGATACATCGTTGATAATGAAACTGATATACGGAGACTTCAGTGTATTATTTACTGGGGATAGCGGAATTGAGATTGAGCAGGAGCTTATACACAATAAGAATTTAAACTGCGATATTCTAAAGGTTGCTCATCACGGTTCACCAACATCCTCAAGTGACGAGTTTATAAAGGCGATTTCTCCAGCGTATGCTGTTATTCCTGTTGGGATAAATAAATTCGGGCATCCATCACAGTATGTTATTGACAGGCTTGAAAACAATGGTGCTACTGTTTTGAGAACAGATTTAGAGGGTGCCATAGTAATAAAAAGTGATGGAAAGAGTTTTAAGATTAGTAATACTATTACAACGGATAAATAGGGAAGATAATTCGTAATTGTCATAGAACATAGTTAATCATTGTAGATAATTTGCAAATGTCATTATTGACAAAACTATTTTTCTAAATTTATAAATATACTATAACGCAGTAGAATTAATATAATAATACACTGAAATGATATGCATTATCCAATTGTGCTTGATGTATGATATGTAGAATTAATATAATAATACACCGAAATGGGGACGGACTATGAGCATGGATATACTGAAAAAAGAGTTAAAGGAAAATAGCATACGCAATGTTTATCTATTTTATGGTCCTGAAGAATACTTAAAAAAGTACTATATTGATACCATTACTCAGCAGTTGCTATCATCGGAGGATATGGATCTTAACTACAATTGTACTGACGGTAAGATTGAAGCTGATAGTGTTATTCAAAATTGTGAAACACTACCTGTATTCTGTGAAAAAAAGGTGATTATAGTTAAAAACTCGGGGTTATTCAAATCAGAGGGAAAGGGTGCAAAAGGCAAGCTTGAGGAATACCTTACTAGTATCCCGGACTATACCTGTTTGATTTTTGTAGAGAATGAGGTAGATAAAAGGCTTAAGCTAGTTAATTCAATTAAAAAAAGCGGGCTGGTTGTGGAATTTGAATATCAGAAGCCAGCAGACTTGGTTAAATGGGTTATAAAGGTAGTTAAGAGTTACAAAAAGGACATAGACCCATTGGCAGCTTCATATATAGTTGAAAACAGCGAATACAGTATGACTGAGCTTTTAAATGAGATAAATAAGATGATTGTGTTTGCAGGGGAGAAGAAGGAGATATCACTAGATGATGCAATGAGTGTATGCACAAAATCTATTAAAAGTCGTATTTTTGATTTGACTGATGCGGTATCAGAAGGTAACATAAATAAGGCAATGAATCTATTAAATGACATGGCAGCAGTACGTGAACCTATGCAAAAGGTTTTATATATGATCATTCGTCAGATTAGACAGATATACAGGGTTAAGCTTCTAAAGAAGCAGTCAGTACCCGATAGTCTTATTGCAAAACAACTTGGCTTAACGCCATTTATTGCAAATAAAATACTAAAAACTAGTAGAAATCTTGATTTTGACGTAGTTGAGAATGCAATGCAATATGCGCTAGAATTGGATGAATCAATTAAATCAGGAAAGATGGATGACAGAATAGCTGTTGAACTATTGATAGTTTCAATGGGAAGAAACGGTTAAGGGGATTATGTAACAACTTAAATGTATTAGAGGGGTGGAAATGGGTTTGACAAAATGGATTTTAAAGAATCCTAGGGTTGATTTTGAAAACATGTCAAGAACGTTAGGGGTAAGTGAGCTTATCTGCAGAGTTCTTGTGAATAGAAAAATATATGAACAGATTGATGCAATGGCTTTTATAAACCCTGAGCTTAGTAAGCTTTATAACCCTAGACTTATGAAGGACTTGGTAAAAGCCGCGGACATTATAAAAGATAAGATTACTTCAGGCAAGAAAATACGCATTGTTGGGGACTATGACGTTGACGGTGTCATCAGCACGTATGTACTGATGGAAGCACTAACTCACTGCGGAGCCCTTGTTGATTACGACATTCCGCATCGTGTACACGATGGTTATGGTATCAATGTTTCAATAATTGAAAAAGCATATAAGGACGGAATTGATACTATCATCACTTGTGACAATGGTATAGCAGCAATAGATCAGATTAAACATGCCAAACAGCTTGGAATGACTGTAATTGTTACCGACCATCATGAAGTACCGTTTGTTGTCTGTGAGGACGGCAGTAGGTGCCATGTAATACCTGAGGCAGACGCGGTTGTGGACTGCAAGCAAACCGATTGCAATTATCCTTTCAAGCTATTATGCGGAGCAGGAGTGGTGTTTAAGCTTGCACAGGTGCTTTTTGAAGAATTCCACATAAGTAAAGCTATAGAAGAGCAGTTATATGAAATGGTGGCAATTGCTACTGTTTGTGATGTGGTAGACCTTGTATCGGAGAATAGAATAATTGTAAAAAAAGGGCTTGAGACTTTAGCTAATACCAAAAATCCGGGCCTATTGGCACTTCTCATGGAGACTGGAATACAGGACAAGGAGTTGTCAGTATATCATCTCGGCTTTATTATCGGGCCTTGTATTAATGCTTCAGGTAGGCTGGAATGTGCTCGCCAAGGACTTGAAATGCTTTTGTGCAGGAATATTGACGACGCAATACCACTTGCAAGAGAGTTGGCTCAATTAAATGCAGAAAGAAAAAGTATGACACAAGAGGGCATAGAGGAAGTTTGTGCTGCAATTGAAAGCTCAGATATAAAAAACGACAAGGTCTTTATAGTCTATAATAATAATATTCACGAAAGTATCGCAGGTATTATTGCTGGCAAAATACGTGAAAAATATAATGTACCTACCTTTGTACTCACTGATAGTGAAAATGGTGTTAAGGGTTCAGGGCGTTCAATAGAAGAATATAATATGTTTGAGGAGCTCTTAGCGTGCAGGGACCTTCTTGACAAGTTTGGAGGGCATCCTATGGCGGCAGGGCTCAGTCTTCCATATGAGAATATAGAATTATTAAGAAGGGCGATGAATGAAAAAGCTACCCTTACAGAGGACGATTTGGTACCAAAACTGTATATTGATGCCCAAGTGCCAATAGAAACTATTAGCCTTTTGATGGCACAAGAGATATCGATATTGGAGCCGTATGGAAAGGGAAATTCAAAGCCTGTTTTTGCAGATAAGAATGTAGCTGTTACAAGAGCCACCGTTATAGGGGCTAATAAAAATGTTCTCAAGCTAAAGTTATCCAAAAAAACGGGAAAAAGCATAGACGCAATATATTTTGGCAATATTGAAGACTTCGATAGTTATATTGAGGCTAAATTTGGAGAAAATGAAAAGAATCTGATGTATGAGGGCAAGAATAATAATGTTGTACTGGATTTAGCCTTTAATATTGACATAAATCAGTACAATAATTTGAAAAGTGTGCAACTGATACTGCAAAACTTTAGATAGAAAAGCTTGTTGTGTTTACTTGTATATGTTGAAATTTTGCTATATAATAAATCCATTATAAATACAAATGTATATTCCGAAAGAGAGTGTATTTTATGGAGCTAAAAGAGAAACTTAGACACGTAATGGATTTTCCAAAGGAAGGAATTGACTTTATTGATATAACGACTGTTCTTCAGGATGCAGAAGCCTTTAAGGAGTGCATGGACAACTTTGTAGCACTAGCTTCAAAGTATGGAGAGTTTGATGTGATTGTTGGTTCTGAATCCCGAGGCTTTATTTTTGGGGCACCCTTGGCATATATAATGGGAAAAGGCTTTGTACCAGTTAGAAAGAAAGGCAAATTACCTTACAAAACTATTCAGGCAGAGTATGCTTTGGAATATGGAACTGATGTACTTGAAATGCATCAGGATGCAATAAAGCCAGGACAGAGAGTATTGATTGTGGACGATCTTTTAGCAACGGGTGGGACAACAGATGCAAATATCAGGCTTATTGAAAAGCTTGGTGGTGAAATTGCAGGGATTATCTATTTTATTGAGTTATCCTTTTTGAACGGTAGAGAGAAGTTAAAAGGATACAATGTTGACTCTATAGTAAAGTTTTAGTTAGAATAAGTAAGTATTGTAGTTTTAAAGATAGCTTTATATACTGCTTATGACTTATATTTTGATACAAAAAATAGTTAAGCACATACGCATTAGAGTATGTGCTTTCAAACAATTTTTTTGGTCTAGATTTTATTTAGCCTTTTTGGCGGAGGGAGGATGTTTTGATTGATAATTTTACTGTTTTAGTTGAAAAAGTAAAAAAATATGATCTAAACTGTAACTTTGCCCTGCTCGAAAAGGCTTACTCCGTATCAAAAGCTGCTCATGAGGGGCAACAAAGAATTTCGGGTGAGCCATATATCATTCATCCTGTCGAGGTTGCCATAATTTTGGCTGACATGGAGCTTGACTGTACTGCTATTATTGCTGGTTTGTTACATGATACCATTGAGGATACCACATGTACATACGAATGTCTAAAGATAGACTTCGGTGTGGAAATTGCTGATCTGGTGGACGGAGTTACAAAGTTGGGAAAAATCCCATTTACCACAAAGCAGGAACAGCAGGTTGAAAACCTTAGAAAAATGTTTATGGCAATGGCCAAGGACATTAGAGTAATACTTATCAAACTTGCTGACAGGCTGCATAATATGAGAACCTTGCGGTATATGAGTTCAGATAAGCAAATCGAGAAGGCCACTGAAACCTTAGAAATATATGCCCCACTTGCACACAGACTTGGTATGTCAAAAATTAAATGGGAGCTTGAAGATATATGCCTTAGATACCTCGATCCAAAAGGCTATTATGATCTGGTTGAGAAGATTGCTACCAAGAGAAAGCAAAGAGAGGCATATATTGAAAACATCGTAAATACGCTCAAAGAAAAGATAAGTGATCTAGGTATTGAGAACTCACAAATCGATGGCAGACCTAAACATTTCTACAGTATTTATAGCAAAATGGTAAATCAGAATAAGACCTTAGAACAGATATACGACCTGTTTGCTTTTAGAATTATAGTTAATTCAGTTAAAGACTGCTATGCCGTATTGGGACTTGTTCATGAGCTCTATAAGCCAATGCCTGGGCGATTCAAAGACTATATCGCAATGCCTAAACCAAATATGTATCAGTCACTGCATACAACGCTCATTGGTCCCGAAGGACAACCCTTTGAGGTTCAAATAAGAACATGGGATATGCACAGAGTTGCAGAGGTTGGTATAGCTGCACATTGGAAATACAAAGAGGGCGGTGCAAGCAAGGAAGACACCGAAAATAAATTTGCTTGGCTAAGGCAGCTTCTAGAATGGCAGAAGGATACTAAAGACGAGAACGAGTTTATGGAAACTTTAAAGGTAGACCTTTTCACCGATGAGGTTTTCGTATTTACACCAAAAGGCGATGTAATGAGCTTGCCGCAAGATTCTACCCCAGTTGATTTTGCATATGCCATCCACAGTGCTGTAGGTAACAAGATGATTGGGGCAAGGGTTAATGGCAAGATGGTGCCTATTGACTATAGATTGAAAAATGGGGATATTATCGATATTTTAACTTCTACTACTATACATGGACCCAGCCGTGACTGGCTCAAAATAGTTAAGAGCAGTCAGGCTAGAAATAAGATAAACCAGTGGTTCAAGAAAGAGAAAAGAGAAGAAAATATTGTTAGAGGTAAAGAAAATATTGATAGAGAGCTCAAAAAGCAGGGAGTAACATACAATCAATTGTTCAAAAATGAATGGGTTGATTTAGTTATAAGGAAATATAATTTTGGATCTCTAGATGATTTATTTGCCGCTGTTGGATACGGAGCAATTACATCAACAAAGATTGTTACAAGGCTCAAGGAAGAGTACAAGAAGACTCTCAAGCCCGAAGAGCTTGAGGAAATGCTGCAGGATATAGTTCAAAACCGTGGCGAGAAGAAGAAAAAGAACATACCTGAGAGCGGTATTGTTGTTAAGGGCATTGATAATTGTCTGGTCAGACTTTCAAGATGTTGTAACCCTGTACCGGGTGATGAGATAATTGGATATATTACAAGGGGTAGAGGAGTTTCGGTACACAGAAGTGATTGTACTAATGTGTCGGCTGGCTTAGGAGATGATGGCAGGCTTATCGATGTAAAATGGTATACTACGGGTGATGTCGCATATAAGGCAGATATTACACTTATGGCTAATGACAGAACCTCCTTGCTGTTGGAAATAACGAATTGTATAGCTGAATTAAAGATTCCTATTAAAGCAATTAACGCTAGAACGACAAAAGAGCAGATTACAATAATAAACTTAACACTTGAAATAACAAATACAGAACAGCTAGAAAAGATTATTAAGAGGCTGAAGAAGGTTGACAGCGTGTTTGAAGTAACTAGAAACAAAGGATAGAGATAAACAGGGTTTAGATACCTTGTCCAAGAAAAGCAGCAAGAAAAGCAGCAAGAAAAGCAGCAAGAAGAGTAGAAAGAAAAGTAGCAAGAAAAGTAGCAAGAAAAGTAGCAAGAAAATATTTGGGAAAAAAGAAGGTTTTTATGAGGGCTGTTGTTCAAAGAGTTAAGGGTTCGAAGGTTACGGTAGACAACGTGGTTTCGGGTGAAATAAATCAGGGGCTAATGGTACTATTGGGTGTCGGGCAGAATGATGATGAAAACGATGTTAATTATCTAGTAGAAAAGATAATTAACCTAAGAATATTTGAAGATGACCAGGGCAAGATGAACTATTCTCTATTAGATATAGGTGGGCATATACTGGTGGTTTCGCAATTTACACTTTTCGGTGACTGTCGTAAGGGAAGAAGGCCTAGCTATGACAAAGCTGCACGGCCAGAATGTGCTAAAATGCTATATGATAAATTTTTAGACAAATGCAAACAATACAATATCTATACACAAGCAGGGGTATTTCAAGCTAACATGTTGGTAGACATAATTAATGATGGTCCAGTAACACTTCTAGTGGACAGTAAAAGGGAATTCTGATGTAATTAACTGACGCAATTGGTGGGATATTTTCAGAACATAATACTTTCTAAATTGCTCTGCCTCTGCGTTGGTATTTTAATTAGTTTGGAGATGGACACTTATGAATTTTAAACGTATTCAAAGAGGGATGTTTGATTCCTTATGTTACTTAATCTATGAGGGTAAAGAAGCAGTTCTTATTGATGCAGGAGTTAATTGTGAGAAGGTATTATCCGTTGCTGAGGAATTTGGAGTGGATATCAAGAGTATAGTACTAACCCATGGGCACATTGACCATATTGTTGAGGCGGATAGAATCATTGAAAAAACAGGTGCAAAGCTATTAATACATGCCGATGATGCTCAAAGTCTGATTGACCCGAGGACAAATGCTTCTGCCTATACAGGCAAGCCATTTAGCTTAACATCGAAATATAATACCTTGAGTGATAAATCAGTCATTACCATTGGAGAGAGTAAACTCAATATTATTCATACTCCTGGACATACTCCAGGGTCTGTATGCATACTGTGCGACGATATTCTTTTCTCAGGAGATACGCTATTTGCAAGGGGATATGGCAGAGTAGACCTTCCTTATGGAAGCTTTGAGGATATATATTCTTCACTTGTTGATACGCTTTTTAAGCTGGAACCAGATATTAAAGTATTCCCTGGGCATGGTGCAAGTACAACCATTGGCGAGGAGGCAAGAAGCAACCCCATTTTGTATGCTACAAAATGGTAGGTTAATTAGAGGATAAATATGATTTATTTAAATAACGGATGCAGTGAGTATAGTTATGAGATAGAAGACGTTATAAAGCTTTTTTTTAGACAGCAACAGATAATTAAGATAAATGAGCCTTTGAACAATTCTTCAGAGGCATTAATTTTGTGTACCGATTTTATAGATGATACGGGTAATAAAAATATAAAAGTAAACATAAAGAAAGGTTCCAAATCGAGAGTAATATCTGTTTGCTCTGAGCAGAAGGCAAGCTTAGAACCCCATGAAGCTAAAAGTCAGGTAAGAAAACTTTTAAAAAGGGAGCTTTATAAGCTAATATCAGATTTTTTTGATAGAAAACTACCATGGGGCGTACTTACCGGTATCAGACCAGCCAAACTAGTAAATGAAATGTTGGATAATAATTTTACACACCAACAGGTTTTATCTGAACTAAAAGATAACTATTTTGTCTCAAATACAAAGGCACAATTACTATATGAGGTGGCTCAAAACCAGAGGCACCTTTTTGAGAAGACACCTAGTAATGCCATTTCATTATATATTGGGATACCTTTTTGTCCCACCAGATGCTTATATTGCTCATTTTCGTCTAGCACACTAGGACAATATAGAAAAATGGTAGATTTATATGTAGATACCCTAATACGTGAATTGAGCTTTACGGCATCGCTGCTAAACGATTATAACCTCATTATCGAGAGTATTTATATTGGTGGTGGAACTCCCACCTCACTTAACGTAATGCAATTAGGCAAATTACTTTCTTCTATAGAACAGCTATTTGATTTGTCTCATCTCAGAGAGTATACCTTAGAAGCTGGAAGGCCAGATACTATTGATGAAGAGAAGCTTAGATTAATCGCAAATTCAAAGGTTGATAGAATTAGCATAAACCCACAAACAATGAATAATGACACATTGAGGCTCATTGGAAGGCAGCATACTGCCCAAGACATTATAAGGGCATTTGAACTTGCCAGAAAAGAAGGCTTTGACAATATAAATATGGACATTATCAGCGGATTGCCTGGTGAGAATGTGGAGATGTTTTTGCACACTCTCAAAGAGATTGAAAAGCTTAAACCCGATAGTCTTACAGTGCACACCATGTCTGTTAAAAGAGCATCAAGGCTTATGGAAGAGCAGAAACTCAACATGCTAGATGAGCAGTATGACAATGTTGAGAAGATGGTGGAATTAGCAAGGCAGTACGCTTCAAATATGAAGTTGGTGCCATATTACTTATACAGACAGAGAAATATTCTAGGAAATCAGGAGAATACAGGCTACTGCCGAAAGGGCTGTGAAAGCTTATATAATATTCAAATCATGGAGGAGAGGCAATCCATTATTGCTTGCGGAGCAGGTGGGGTATCAAAGGTAGTATTTACTGATAATAGAATAGAGAGATGCTTCAACGTAAAAAGCGTAGAGGAATATATTGGACGTATAGAAGAAATGCTGACTCGTAAGAGCCAGCTTATTCAGTCGAGATATATTTGTCTACAATAATATCTATTCTTCTATTTTGTTTTCTTCCTGCTTCGGTTGCATTGTCGGCAATTGGGTGGAACTCCCCACGACCCTGGGGTATTAAGTTTTTCTCGTCCATATCGCAGTAATCAATAAAATACTTTACTAGGTTTACAGCTCTTTTGGTAGATAACTCCCAATTGCTGGGGAAGGTATATGTATTTATAGGAACATTGTCAGTATGTCCTTCAACTATGATTTCAGTACCTAAAGTATTAAGCATTGTACCTATTTTGTTCATAACATCAATATGATTTTTGTTGAGGTCAGCTTTACCTGTATCAAACAGCAGAACCTCATTAAGTCGTAGAACTAGCTTTGTTGGCTCATCAATCAGGTTTATCTGATCTTCAAGTGAATGTTGGGTAATAGCAGCTTCAACCTCTTCCTTGAAGTTCTTGAGTCTTTTCTGGTATTCAAAATTATAATCTTCTTCATCTGTTTCTGCATTGTTATTCTTATTATCGATTAGATTTGGCATATTAATAAAATTATTTCCTATATTTTCAGCAAACAGTGCCCCAGAATTGTCACCAAAAGCTAACCGTAAAGATTCGGCAACGGCATCAAATTTCTGTTGATCGATAGCAGCCATAGAAAAAAGCATAATGAAAAAAGTTAATAATAATGTTACAAGATCACTATAAGTGGTCAGCCACTCTGGTGCTCCCTCACTAGAGGAGTCATCGGTGTATTTTTTTTTCCTTCTCATAGTTTATTATATCCTTCTTTAATATTGTGATAGCGTTTCAGCTGTTACATCCTCTTGCTGGACAGCAAGCGCCATGTATCTTTGTTTTTCCTTTTCTGATAGGAAGTTTAATAGTCTTTGTTCTAGGATTCGAGGATTCTCACCGGCCTGTATTGAGAGAATTCCCTCAATAATCATTTCTTTTTGTGTAAGCTCTTCTTTGGAATTCTTTGCTAGCTTATTGGCGGCAGGGATACAAAACAGATTTGCCAAAACACTTCCATATAAGGTGGTAACCAGAGCTATAGCCATAGAGGCTCCAATAGTACTTGGATCATCCAGCTCTGCTAAAAGAGCTATCAAACCAATCAGAGTACCTATCATACCCCAAGCCGGAAACAATGAGCCCATTGTTTTAAATAATGCTTGACCACGTTGATGACGTTCAACCATATTTTGAATATCCATATCCAAAAGGTTGGTTACCACGTCTGGCTCAAGACCATCCACTATGAATTGAATTGACTTGCCGATAAACTTATCCTCTGTATTTACTATTTTGTTTTCAAGTGCCAAAAGCCCATCGCGTCGTGCACTTTTAGAATAATCAAGCAGAAGTAATATAGTCTCAGCAGTATCCTTTTTTCTTTCAGTAAAGGTATTTTTCAATACCTTAAATATTGTAATAACTTCACTTAGCCTAAAGCTAATTAATGTAGATGCGAGCCCTCCCCCCAAAACTATTATTACTGACATAGTATCTGCAAAAAATGTAGGTGCCGGTCCAGTAATTATTGGAATAACTATACACGCAATGCCACTAAGTATTCCGATTATAGTAGCTAAATCCATGTTTTCTCTCCTTAAAAATATTTTTTATTTATATTAAATCTGACAATAAAATAAATTGAATTATGTATAGATATTTAAGATAACTATATGTATATTTTATTCTAAAAATATACATATTCGTATATAATCTAACATAATTCCATATAAATGTCCACAGATACCATATATTATAGCCCTTTTGTACTATAGATAGCATAGACTATGCCTCCTAAAAAGTATAAGACTAAAAAGTTCTTATTTTTGAGACTACAAATGCTTATTACCTATAGAATATGATACTTTACCATAATGCAACTTTTATTATTTCTTTGGTGTTTTTTGAATTATCCTAATTTTAGGAACTTATATGTATTGACAATACCTTTATGGAAAATTAAAATATAAACATGTGTTATTAATACTTAAAGCTTTGAGAGGGAAGAGTAACAAATTATTCTGATGTCACAGGGAGAGCTGACATGATTGAGAGCAGCTTACAAAGGAAATTTGAGAAAGACACCCTTTAGCTGGTGAATGAACTTCGATATTCGAATAGTAAGTTCACCCGTACCATCTGCGTTAAAGATTATGAGTTGGTTCAATGATGAATCATTAGGGTGGTACCACGGGAAAAATATACTCTCGTCCCTTTCGGGATAGGGAGCTTTTTTATTTTCTTTGCTACTGTTGACGCAAAAAAGGCAATGCTATAACTAATATATTTAAATAGGAGAGATGAACAATGTCAAAGCAGATAGTAACTCCGTCTATTTTGCCAGGTTTTTTAGAACTGTTGCCACAAGATCAGATGGCTTTTAACGGAATGCTTGATACTATTAGACACACATATGAGAAGTATGGCTTTATTCCATTAGATACTCCAACAATTGAAAAGGCGGATGTTTTACTTGCTAAGAGCGGAGGAGATACCGCTAAACAGGTTTATAGGTTTAACAAGGGAGATAACGACCTTGCTTTAAGATTTGACCTCACTGTGCCTTTGGCACGTTATGTTGCTCAACATTTTGGAGAGCTTACATTTCCTTTTAGAAGATATCACATAGGTAAGGTTTGGAGAGGGGAAAAGCCTCAAAAGGGAAGATTTAGGGAATTTTACCAGTGTGATATAGATATTATAGGAAGTGAGAGCCTAAGTGTAATTAACGATGCCGAAATTTTGAGTGTTATTTATTCAACCTTCAAGGCACTTGGATTTGATGATTTTACTATCAGAATTAATAATAGAAAGGTGCTCAACGGATTTTTTGATAGCCTTCAGATAACTGATAAGGCTGAAGTGCTTCGAATAGTTGATAAATTAGACAAGATAGGTGAAGGTGCGGTTTCAAAAGAATTACAATCTATAGGAATAGATGATACCGCAACAAAAGCTATCTTAGATTTTGTTGCTATAAAGGGTAGCTGCACTGAGATTATCGATAGCCTTAAGGCTATGAATGTACAAAACGATGTTTTTAATGAGGGAATTAGGGAATTGGAACTTGTTATTGACTATATTAATTCCTTCAAGGTACCCTCTTCAAATTATGCAATAGACCTCACTATTGCAAGAGGATTAGACTATTATACCGGAACTATATATGAAACTATTCTGAATCAGTACCCTTCTATAGGAAGTGTTTGTTCAGGCGGAAGATATGACAATCTTGCCCAGAATTATACAAACAAGAAACTACCAGGGGTTGGTATATCCATTGGTCTTTCAAGATTGTTCTATCAATTGAAGGAAGCTGGGATATTAAAAGAAGGAAAGAAGAGCACACCTTCTAAATTATTAGTTATCCCGATGGCAGATACCATGCCAAATGCACTTGAATTGGCTTCAGTAATAAGGGAAGCTGGAATTGCTACAGAGATTTACTTCAATGACGGCAAGCTTGGCAAAAAGTTTGGGTATGCTGATAAGCTTGGTATCCCTTATGTTGTTGTTGTAGGGGAGGACGAAGTAAAGACTGGACGATATAAACTTAAAAACATGTCATCTGGAGAACAACAGGAGCTTACGCCTCAGGAGATAATTAGTGCACTGGCAAACATATAGCCAGTCATTAGGTTTGCAAACATTACTAGTAAATGTATAACAGGTTAGGTTTTTAAAATTGGAGATAGCAAAAATGCTTGTCCGACTGTACAGCACAATATAACAATTTAAGTAATAAAATTGGAGATGGCAAAAAAATGCTTCCCGAACTGTGCTGTAAAATATTATAGGTTAAATTATTAAACTTGGAGGGTATATTTATATGGGAGAATCAATTTATGGTTTAAAGAGAACACATAAATGCACTGAATTATCATCACAGAATATTGGTGAAACTGTTACGGTAATGGGTTGGGTGCAAAAGCAAAGAAACCTTGGCAGCTTGGTTTTTGTTGACTTGAGAGACAGAAGCGGCATTGTTCAGCTTGTTTTCACTGATAAGGATGGTGAAATGTTCGAAAAAGCAAAGTCCATTAGAAGTGAATTTGTTCTCGCTGTAGTTGGTGAAGTTTCTGCAAGAGCAGCAGAGGCCGTTAACAAGAAAATGAAAACGGGAGATATTGAAATAATAGCAACTGAACTTCGTATCCTCAGTACTGCTGAAACACCACCTATTTACATTGAGGAGGATTCTCAAGTAAATGAACAAACAAGGCTAAAGTATAGATTCCTCGATTTGAGAAGACCCGATATGCAGAGAAATCTTATGCTAAGACATAGGGTTGCAAAGGTTGCTAGGGATTACTATGATGAAAACGGATTTCTCGAAGTGGAAACTCCTATCCTGATAAAAAGTACTCCGGAAGGTGCGAGAGACTATCTTGTTCCGAGTAGAGTTCATCCAGGCAAATTTTTTGCGCTTCCGCAGTCACCTCAGCTATTTAAGCAGTTGTTGATGGTATCGGGCTACGACAGATACTTCCAGATAGCAAAGTGCTTTAGAGATGAGGATTTGAGAGCAGACAGACAGCCCGAATTCACACAGATAGATATTGAGATGTCATTTGTAAATGTAGAAGATGTGCTTAATGTCAATGAAGGCTTTGTCAGAAGAGTTTTCAAAGAAGCACTGGATGTTGAGCTTAAGGATGAATTTATTAGAATGCCATATGCTGAAGCAATGGAGCGCTTTGGTTCAGATAAGCCTGACATTAGATTTGGTATGGAACTGATAAATGTATCTGATGTTGTTGCTAACTGTGGCTTTAAAGTATTTACAGACGCAGTAGCAAACGGAGGCAGCGTAAGAGCAATAAATGCAAAAGGCTGTGCTAAGTTTAGCAGAAAAGAAATAGATGCCCTTGTTGAGGTTGTTAAGACATATAAAGCAAAAGGAATGGCTTGGATTTCAATAGACGAAAACAATGAGATTAAGTCGTCCTTTGCTAAGTTCATGACTGAGGACGAGATGAAGGTAATTTTGGAAAAAGTTGAGGCTCAAGCTGGAGACCTTATCTGCTTTGTTGCTGATAAGAACAGTGTAGTGTTCGATGCACTTGGGCAACTAAGGCTTGAGGTTGCAAGGAAGCTGAACATACTCAATCCGGACGAGTTTAAATTCTTGTGGGTAACAGAATTCCCATTGTTTGAATATGACGAAGAAGACAATCGCTGGGTAGCTAAGCACCATCCATTTACTTCACCTATGGACGAAGACATTCAGTATCTGGACTCTGACCCTGGAAAGGTAAGAGCAAAAGCATATGACCTTGTGTTGAATGGAGTTGAATTAGGCGGAGGTAGTATTAGAATCCATATGAGAGAGCTTCAATCAAAAATGTTTGACAAGCTGGGTATGAGCGAGGAAGAGGCAAATCAAAAGTTTGGCTTCTTGCTTGAAGCGTTCAAATACGGAACACCACCTCATGGCGGAATGGCATTTGGTCTTGATAGATTGATAATGCTTATGGCTAAGACACAAAGCATCAGAGATGTAATAGCATTTCCTAAGGTTCAAAATGCATCCTGCTTGATGTCAAATGCTCCTGATATCGTAGAACCAAAGCAGTTGGATGAGTTGCATATAGGAATATTGGACAAAAAAGAATAAATTGATGATTGACACATAACATTTAGTATTATTTATTATTAATGTAGTCATTAATTTATTAGTTGTTATGAAACTTGGTAAATAATTCAAAACATAGCTATTATACATGGCTACTAGAATGATTATTAGAGGATAATAATGCCTCTAATAATCATGTAAAAATAAAAGAGATATGTATGGGGTCGAATATGAGAAAGAGATTTCATGTGGGGTTGGATGTTGGATCAACCACAGTAAAAATGGTTGTATTAGATAAAAACAACCATATAGTTCACTCAAAATATCAAAGGCACTTTTCTGATATTAGAAGTACAATTTTTGAGCTGATGAATGAGACTTGTGAGCTTTTTTTAGGTGACGAATGTTCAATTATGATTACTGGTTCGGGCGGGCTCTTGGTATCTCAATGGCTTAACCTTGAATTTATTCAAGAGGTAATTGCAAGCTCAGAGGCGGTACAAACCCTTATACCAAGAACGGATGTTGTTATTGAGCTAGGCGGTGAGGATGCAAAAATCACATATTTTAAGGGTGGCTTAGAGCAAAGAATGAATGGTACCTGCGCTGGTGGAACAGGTGCATTTATTGACCAAATGGCTTCACTTCTGCAAACAGATGCGCTAGGATTAAACGAGATGGCAAAGAAAAGCAGAGTGATTTATCCTATTGCTGCAAGATGTGGTGTATTTGCAAAAACAGATATACAGCCTCTTTTAAATGAAGGTGCAGCCAAAGAAGATATTGCTGCGTCCATTTTTCAATCAGTTGTTAACCAGACAATTAGTGGGCTCGCATGTGGAAAGCCTATCTCAGGCAATATAGCCTTCTTGGGGGGACCACTGTACTTTCTTTCAGAGCTGAGAAAGAGATTTGTTGTAACACTTAAGCTCACAGATGAACAGATTATTTTTCCGGACGATTCTCAACTTTTTGTTGCTATCGGAGCTGCATTATCATCAAAAGAGATAAAGCCGGTATTGTTTAAAGACATTAAATCAAAATTGCCTGTACTAAACTCAATAGTAGTACATGAGGTTGAGAGATTAAAGCCATTGTTTACTTCGGAAGAGGAATTGAATGAGTTTAGAAAAAGACATGCACAGCATTCTATTCATGAGGTTACACTAAATGATTTTGAAGGTGATTGCTTCTTGGGAATTGATGCTGGCTCAACTACCACAAAGGCTGTTCTAATAGACCGAAAAGGGCAATTACTCTATTCCTTTTATGGAAGCAATGAGGGAAGCCCTCTTAACTCTGCACTTAAAATATTAAATGATATTTATAGCAAGCTGCCTACTAAGGCTAAAATCCGATACTCTGCTGTTACCGGATATGGAGAAGGCCTTATCAAGGCTGGTCTCAAGGTGGATATCGGTGAAATTGAAACAATTGCACATTACAAGGCTGCTGACTTCTTTCTGCCAGGTGTAGACTTTATATTGGACATCGGCGGACAGGATATGAAGTGCCTTAAAATTAAAGACGGTATAATTGATAGTATTATGCTAAATGAGGCATGCTCATCAGGGTGTGGCTCATTCATAGAGACCTTTGCCAAGTCATTAAATTTCTCAATAGAGGATTTTGCAAAAGAAGCTCTATTAGCGGAAAAACCTGTTGATTTAGGCTCTAGATGTACTGTATTTATGAACTCTAGGGTTAAACAGGCTCAGAAAGAGGGAGCCTCTGTTGGAGATATCTCTGCTGGCTTATCCTATTCTGTTATAAAAAATGCCCTGCTCAAAGTTATTAAGATAAGGGACCCAAAAGAAATGGGTGAAAAAATCATAGTTCAGGGTGGAACCTTTCTCAATGATGCAGTACTCAGAAGCTTTGAGCTTATTGCAGAAAGGGATGCAGTACGTCCCAATATTGCAGGACTAATGGGAGCCTTTGGTGCTGCTCTTCTGGCGAAGGAAAGGTTTGAGGGACAAGATACTAGCTTGTTGACCCCTGAAGGAGCAGGTTCATTCGACTTTAGCACTGAACTAAAGAGATGCAAACTTTGTAACAATAACTGCCTGCTCACCATAAATCAATTTACAGATGGTAGCCAGTTTGTATCAGGAAACAGATGCGAAAGAGGTGCGGGAATTGAAAGCTACAATGATGATATCCCAAATCTCTATGATTATAAATATAAGAGGTTGTTTGGATATAAGCAGCTGGGAGTAAATCAGTATACCAGAGGAACTGTAGGTATTCCGAGAGTACTCAATATGTACGAAAACTATCCCTTCTGGTTTACCTTCTTCAATGAACTGAATTTCAGAGTGGAGTTGTCACCGCGGTCATCAAAGAAGATTTATGAGCTTGGTATAGAGACTATGCCTTCAGAATCAGTATGCTATCCTGCAAAGCTGGTACATGGACATATAATGAGTCTTATTAACAAGGGTATAAACTTTA
Organism: Bacillota bacterium; assembly: GCA_023439045.1. Taxonomy (GTDB): domain Bacteria; phylum Bacillota; class Clostridia; order Acetivibrionales; family DSM-1351; genus Ruminiclostridium. The sequence continues at coordinate 104,610 of JAEXOY010000030.1, forward strand.
TATTCTATCCTTGTCTACCATACGAAATGGTAGAGGATGAGGCAGCTGATAATCACTATAACTGCCCTGTTGTAACCTCCTATTCTGAGGTTATTAAAAACAATATGGATATTCTAAAGGAGAAAAATATTAAGTTCCTAAACCCATTCTTACCTTATGATAATAAAGAAAGACTCAAGAAGAGATTATTTGAAGTTATGGGCAAGGAATTTGGCATCTCCCGTAATGAAATAAATACAGCAGTAGATAAGGCGTGGGACGAAGATGAGAAGGTAAAAGGTGATATTAAGATTAAGGGGGAAGAGGTACTAAAATACCTCAGAGATACAGGCAAAAAAGGCATAGTATTAGCGGGAAGGCCTTACCATGTTGACCCTGAGATTAATCATGGAATACCACAGGTAATTACGTCTCATGGAATTGCTGTACTAACGGAGGATTCTATATCACACCTCGGAAGGATTGAAAGACCTTTGCGAGTAGTAGACCAATGGAAGTATCATTCAAGGCTATATGCAGCAGCAACTGTTGTTACTGATTATCCTGAATTAGAGCTTATTCAGCTCAATTCCTTTGGCTGTGGTCTGGATGCCGTTACTACTGATCAGGTTCAAGAGATACTTAGCTGCAATGAAAATATTTACACTGTTTTGAAAATAGATGAGGGCAACAACTTAGGTGCTGCAAGAATAAGAATTCGTTCTTTGGTTGCAGCTATTGAAGAACGTGATAAAAAGTCTGTAAATATTGAGAAAACCTCTAGCAAGTGTGAGAAAGTAGTATTTACCAAGGAGATGAAGGACAGGCACACCATTTTAGCTCCACAGATGTCTCCTATTCACTTCCAATTCCTTGAGGCGGCATTTATTGGGGCAGGGTACAATGTAGTTGTATTGCCTGCTGTTAACAATGCTGACGTTGAGGAGGGACTTAAATATGTCAACAATGACGCTTGCTATCCATCAATAATTGTTGTTGGACAGATAATTCATGCACTAAAGTCGGGGGAATATGACTTGAATAACACTTCGGTCCTCATTTCCCAAACTGGTGGGGGCTGCAGAGCAACCAATTATATTGGCTTCTTGAGAAGGGCATTACAGGATGCTGGAATGGATCAGATTCCTGTAATATCACTCAATGCACTGGGATTAGAGAAGCAACCGGGCTTTACTTTTTCAAAGGATCTCATTGATTTAGCTATGCAGAGTATAATTTATGGCGACACGTTGATGAGAGTTCTTTATAGAGTAAGACCATATGAAAAGATTGCGGGTTCTGCAAATTTGTTGCATGATAAGTGGGCAAAGATATGTATAGAGGATTTAAAAAACAAGAACAAGAGGGTATTTAAGAATAATATCAAGAATATAATTCATGAATTCGATAATCTTGAGATTACGGACGAGGTTAAGCCTAAGGTTGGTCTTGTTGGAGAAATACTGGTAAAATTCCATCCCGATGCAAATAATCATGTTGTCGATATTATTGAGAGGGAAGGCGCAGAGGCTGTAATGCCAGATTTCATGGACTTTATATTCTATTGCGCATATGATGCCAACTTCAAGTACAAAAATCTTTCGGGTACATGGAAAAAACTTATTGTTAATAATGCAATTATATATATACTAGAGAACTATCGTAGACATATGAAAAAGTATTTGAGCAAGAGTAAGCGCTTTTCTGCGCCGCACTCAATATATCATCTTGCAAACAGTGCTTCAGATATACTCTCACTTGGAAATCAAACCGGGGAAGGGTGGTTCCTGACAGCTGAGATGATTGAGCTCATAAAGAGCGGAGCTCCAAATATTGTCTGCATGCAGCCATTTGCTTGTCTTCCAAATCACGTTACCGGCAAGGGCATGATTAAGGAATTAAGAAGAAGGTACCCAGAAGCAAATATTGTTGCCGTTGACTATGATCCTGGTGCAAGTGAGGTTAACCAGCTAAATCGTATCAAGCTCATGCTGTCAGTTGCCTTCAAGAATCTTAAGGCAGATAAGCCAACATTGGTTGAACAGTCGGATGAGCAGATGAAAGCGTAAACGAGCACATTATTTTTTGATAGAATCTGGCTAATTATTTTTAGTAATCACTACGGATAACAAATAAATAAAAAATTAGAAAAACATCCTGCCCAATCTTTTGGAGCAGGATGTTTCAGGTTAATCACATTATATTCATTTAATGTATTATTTCGCCAATGTTTTTACGCCTTTAGTAAAATAAAGAATATGGAATACCCAAACACATGCAAGCACGATTTGACCTACAAGTACCTCATGCATCATAAAAAAACCTATCGACATAAGAATTGTAACAGTTATCATAACACGTATTTTTACCGCCCAAGTCATTCCTTGTCCTTTTACATAGCTCTCAAGGTTTTTCTTATATAGTTTGGTATTTACAAACCAGTTGTGAAGCTTTTCCGAGCTTTTGGCAAAAGAAAATGCTGCAAGTAATAAAAAGGGAAATGACGGAAGGAGTGGCAATACAGCTCCCACTGCACCAAGTCCTAGACCGATACATCCGAGGACAAGGAATAAAATCTTTTTTATTTTCATAGTTGGTCTCCTATTCTTTTTCTCATTCTTAGTTCGATTATGTGACTCATTGCAGTGATAGTGTGTAAGCGTATTATTCTCACTCATGTCACTCGTTGCAGGGGAATACTACTCTCAACAATACTCCAGCCTCAAGCGAATACATACACATCTGTGATAGGGAGTGGGAATACTACTCTTAACTATACTAGCTCACTCTTCCATGCTCAACAGAGTAAACCTTGTCCACAATTCTCATAGTGGACTTACGGTGGGATACAAGTACAATAGTTTTGTTATCCCGCTCTTCTTTTAAAGATTTCAAGATTACTGCTTCATTTAAGCTATCGAGGTTGCTTGTCGGTTCATCAAGCAGCATTAGTGGCGCATCATGTAAAAACGCTCTTGCAAGCCCCAATCGCTGACGCTCTCCACCTGATAACGTATCTCCCAGTTCACCCACAGGTGTATCATAACCTTGGGGCAGGCTCATAATAAAATCGTGTATTGATGCTTTTTTGCATGCCGCTTTTATTTCTTTGTCGGTAGCATCAAGTTTTGCAATTCTCAAATTGCTTTTAATACTGCCTTGAAATAGATGTGTTTCTTGCGTTACAAAGCTTATCATATCACGAAGGTTTGATGTGTTGATGTCGTTGACGTTGGTATCTGAGATATTAACTGAGCCTTTGCCCACAGTCCAAAACCGCATTAAGAGTTTCAAAAGTGTGGATTTACCGCTACCGCTTCTACCAATGATACCTACCACGGAACCTTTATCAATGTGTACGGACACATTGTCTAGGATAGTCTCATCCTTGTATGCAAAGGTAAGGTTTTGTGCTGAAGCACCTTTAAATTTAATGGTTTGTTTACCTGTTATTTCTTCAACAGCAGGGGTTTCATCCAGAATATCCAGCACTCTATTACCTGCTGCAAAAGTGTTTTGAAGTGTGCTACCAAGGGCTGCCAACGCGACAACTGGACCAAATGAACTCATAAGTGCAATTGAGGGAAGTAGCACACCCAAAAATGGTATACTTCCATTTTGGAATAACATTGCTGATGTAAATACCATTGCCAGGTCAAAAAGGAGAATTGCAGTATTTGTAACTGCTTGATTTCTGCCAGCAGTACGTTTTAATCTTTTTTCATCCTCTGATAAATCATCGGTTTGTTTGTTTATACTCTCAAGTCTTTTTTCGCCATAACCGTATTGTATAGTCTCTGAAAGTCCACGAAGGCTATCCAAAACATAGGCTGAAAGATTTCCTGACTTTGTGCGGAAATTGATGCCATCATCCCCGCTAAACTTCGACGTTAACACAGGAATAATAACACCAACGGTAATATAAGCTATAAACGCAATAACTCCAAGAATAACGTTAAAGCTTCCAATAAAAACACTCAGCATTGACGAAAAGAAAAATGCTATCACAATAGGAGAAATAGTGTGTGCATAGAAAACCTCAAGGAGTTCAATATCAGATGTAATAACTGATATCAGGTTTCCCTTATCCTTGCCCTCAAGCTTGGCAGGTGTAAGCTTGCGCAACGCCCTAAATACTTTGTCACGAAGAAGTGCCAATAGCTTAAAAGCTATAAAATGATTGCAGGCCTGCTCTGCATAACGAAGAAAACCACGAAGTAATGCAAATACACAAACAGATATAAAGATAGCATTTATGGTCAGAGTAGTGTTAATATCCAAGATATTGGCTATTGCATATCCACCAAAAACTGTGATAAGTGTTGCACAGAGATGACCAATTAGCCCCATGGTAACAGCTAGTATCATATACCCTGTAAGTGGCTTAACCAGTCCAATGAGCTGCAGCATAACTTTAAATCCACTTCTTTTTTTCATATTATGCACTCTCCTTTCCATAGTTTTCTAGTGCCTGCTGTGCGTTCCACAGCTTATTGTAAACACCTTTGTTTTTTAGCAGTTGGTTGTGGTTCCCTTGCTCTGCGATATTACCGTTTTCCATAACATAAATGTTATCTGACGCTACAACATTTGCAAGGCGGTGAGAAATCAGAATAACTGTTTTGTGCTTTGCAAGGTTGTGTATTTCGGACATAATATCGTTTTCACTTTCAACATCTATATTGGAGGTTGCCTCGTCAAAAATGTAAACCTGGCTATCATGTAACAATGCTCTAGCTAATGCTAAACGCTGACATTGACCGCCTGAAAGGTTTGACCCCTTTTCAGAGAGGGCTGTGTCCAGACCATTTTCACTTCTCACAAAGTCTGCAAGCTTAACTCGCTGTAAAACTGCCCAGAGCTCATCGTCGGTAGCGGTGGACTTACCCATAAGCAGGTTTTCTCGAATAGTTCCTTTGAACAAATAACTCTGGTGACTGATATAGGTGAAGTTCTCCATAAGTGAGGCTTCTGAAAGTTCACTTAGTTCCTTGTTACCAATGGTAATAGACCCCGTATAACCTTTATTGCGGGCCATTAAAATAGCGGAAACTGTAGACTTACCACAACCGCTTTCTCCCACGATAGACGTAAAGCTTCCCACAGGGAAGGTCATATCAATACCGTGAAGTATCTCTCGCTCACTAGTATAAGAAAAATGTAGGTTAGAACATTTAATAGTGCAATCAGTAGGGATTACTTCATCTTTTTGCTCTGTTTCGGGGAGGTCCAGCAAATTGAAAATTTTATTGCTAGCAGCCATACCATTCATAGCAATATGAAAAAAAGAGCCGAGCAATCGCATTGGGATGAAAAAATCAGCAGAAAGCATAATAATCAGAAGACATCCTGCAAGCGTTACATGTCCAGCACGAAACTGTGTTGCTGCAAGGATAACGCCTAGTGCCGCACCGCCGTAAGCGATTATATCCATAATTGTAATGGAGTTTAACTGCATTGTTAAAACCTTCATTGTTATCTTTCGGAATTTTTCAGACTGTTCGTTCATTTCATTTTGCTTAAAATCATCTGATTGGTAGATCTTTAGAGTAATTAGTCCTTGTAAATTTTCAAGAAAAGTGTCTCCTAACTCGGTGTACTGTCCCCAATACTTTGATAGTAGCTTCTTGGCCCAAGTCTGAACGCCAGCAATCGCAACGGGTATGAGTGGTACGCAAATAAGCAGAACAATTGCGGAAGGAAAGTTTACTGTGCTCAAAACAACAAAAAGAGTCAGAGGAGCAAGCATGGCATAAAAGAACTGTGGAAGGTATGCACCAAAGTATGTTTCCAATTGATCCACGCCTTCAACAGCTACTTGCACAACCTCTGAGCTCTTTACTTTTTCATTATAGGAGGTACCCAAACGGAGAAGCTTCTTGTATATCTTCTCGCGCAGTATCTTTTTTACTGCTTCTGACGAAAGATAACTCATTTTTGATGCAAAAACCGTACAGACATAGCGTATGACAACTGCCATAAGAGCTATGATAATTGTTAATATAATATCCCTTGTTTGGGAACTCCTTTGGAACAGTTTTGCAAGTAAGCTGGTGATACTTGCCATCATCGCAATATTTGCAACAAGTGAGACCCACTGCAGTATTACATTGCCCGCTATATATTTTTTACTCTCGCTGACAGTAGATATCAGCCGCTTGTTTATCATCATATTACATTACTCCTTACTTCATTTTTCTTATAAATACATACATGTGAATTGCCAAGAAAAAGACTATTGCTATTGAAACCACTATATGCAACGCTGAAATCAGAGGCATGTGGTCATATATCAAGGCAAAGATTCCGCTAACAAAGGCTACAACAGCTATCAGTAGAAGTGCTGCCTTCTTTAAGTCAAGCTTTTTTCCGCATGCTATTGTATGTGCAATGCAAAGCAATAAAAATATTGTAGATGCCATTTTGTGGATACCAACACCTGTAAGAGGTGCGCACATTGTCACTACAAAACTAATTATAAGTACATAGGTAAAACATTTTTTTGCTAAATTTGATGACTCTTTTTTGCTACAATTTGAGTTCATTTCCATCCTCCATAAAAATAAGTTTGTCTTAAATAATTACTTGTATCATCAAGTCAAAATGCACCAGTTAGCAACAACTAACCCTGAGATAAAATTAAGTAGTTAGTCATAACTAACCCCCTCAAACAAAAAACAGTTAGTCATAACTAACCCTTCAACTAAAAAAAATAGTTAGTTAGTGCTAACCAGCTTTATTATATTATCCAATATTTTTTTTGTCAACATAATTATTACAAATAAAGGAGCAGGACATATGGAAGGATATATGGGCAGAATAGTTGAGGAGCGCTGATGTGAATAGAAGGTTTTTATAAAATAAAAAAGAAGCAGCTGCTCCTTTTTTATTTTATTAGATGATAACTATAACATAAAGTCTAATTATACATAATGTCTAACAATAGTATAGAGTCTAACTATAGTATAAAGTCTAACTATAGCATAAAATCATAACTATATATATTTTGCCTTGGGTCTTCATTTACAGCTTTTATAGCATTGGTTCCTTCTAAAATAAGTCTGTGCCCGCAGCATTCACATCTGAAGGTAAGACCATTTAAATGTTCAATTTCTGATTCGGGTAAATTTAGTAGAACTCCATTACAAATACTGCATTTAATAGTACAGAATTTCAATTTGCTTTCCCCCCTAATTTGGAATATTCATTAATATATGTCTCTGTATGAAAAAATATTACAGAAATTTTTCAAAAAGATACAATGAATATATTACATTATTTCCCAATTACCCCAAAGATAAATCGAACTACAAATAATGCCATTTCCGGCTATAATCATATTTCAGTCCCAAACTGAATATAGTTTATATACATAAATAGGTATTCAAAAGCTAAGGGGGAATATTGATGAGAGCTCTTTATAAGCAAAACAAAAAAACTGTTGCACTTCCCATAATGATTTGTGCGGTTACAGGCATACTAATTGGAGGCCTTTTCTATGGTATTCAAAGCAATATAGAAAATTTGGACAAGGCTTTCTCTCACTCATCGCAAATAGCAAATACAGAATTATTTAAAAAAATGTTTTCCATCATATTTAATTTGGATGTTTCAAATCCACTTTCAATATTAAAATCAAATAGCCCAGTTTTTGGAATATATGATGAGGAGGCAGCTACAGAGGATATCTCCGAAAAAGTTCAAACCCCAGCCCCTGCTGTATCAGAAAATAATTCCTCACCACAAGCATCAACTAATAATGCTAAACAGCAGTTTATAGAGGATGCAAGTTGTATTGTCTTCGAGGGAGATGTTGAAAATGAAGAGATAAAGAACAATCCTATGGTTAGCAGTGGAGAAATACAAATAATTAATCAGACCAGTTATACCATTGATATCGATAAATTACTAAAGGAGCCTTTAAAAATAAAACCTGACAAAAAGAATTCGCAGATATTTATATATCATACTCATACTACAGAAAGCTTTTTAAAGGATCTAAATGATAAGACTGTTGATTCAAGAACATATGATAATAAGTATAATGTCGTAAGGGTTGGCGAGGAACTTACTAAAAATCTAAAGAAGTACAATATTGGTGTGGTGCATAACACAGCAGTACATGATGCTGATTACAATAGTTCTTATGCAAATTCACTTAAAACTCTATCTGCCAATCTTAAAAACAACCCTAAACTTAAATTGACAATAGATCTTCATAGAGATGCTATGGGGGACGAGAAGCTCAGAGTTGTTCGAAATATTAATGGCAAGGATGTTGCTAGAATAATGTTTGTTATCGGTACTGACCAGAAGCTTGAAAACCCTGGTTGGAAAGAAAACCTCAAACTGGCGCTTAAGGTTCAAAAACGCTTGAATGAAATAGCTCCTGGGCTTGCAAAGCCAATTTATATCAGTCAAAACAGATATAATCAACACCTTACTAATGGTTCTGTAATTATTGAAATAGGAGGAGACGGCAATACAATTTCAGAGTGTGTTGCAAGTACAAAGTATCTTGCCCAGGCCATTAACGATGTTATTTATTAAAATATGGAATGTTAAATATTAAAACTAAGTAGAATTCAGAAAACTCTCTATTTGCGTATTTTTACCAAAGTCTATTTATTTAAAAAAGTGGTAAAAATATTTACATGTGGTTTAGGCAATAACTGCGAAGTTAACATTAATACTTCCTGGGAGAGATTTTATGTCAAGGACATCAAGGTGTAGGAAAGAGAGACAGCTTTATACTAAAATGATAGCTATATTTTTAGTGTTCTTTATTATTCTGCTAACAGGGATACTATTGACAGATGTTAATACAAACCGAATAGTGTCAGGTGAGCAGGGGCATAGTATTGTAAATGTTATAGACACAGGGGATGATATCTATTCTCTTGAAATATTAGGCTGTAAAATAGATTTAAACCTAAAATATGTAAAGCGAGATTTGAGCAAATTGAGTGAAAGCGAATAATGACAACAATTATATGAAGGCGAATAATGTTAACAATTATTTTGCAAAAATTTGAATCTTGATATATACTTTATAATGTATTTTTTAAAACGGAGGAACATTGATGCCAAGTGAAAGACAGAAGTATATCAGAAATTTTTGCATTATTGCTCATATAGATCATGGCAAGTCTACACTCGCTGACCGTCTTATAGAACAGACAGGAGTTCTCACATCGCGTGAAATGCAGGAGCAGGTACTTGATAATATGGACCTTGAGAGAGAAAGAGGTATTACAATCAAGGCTCAGGCAGTTAGAATGGTTTATAAGGCAAAGGATGGACATGAATACATTTATAATCTTATAGATACCCCTGGACATGTGGATTTTAATTACGAGGTATCAAGGAGCCTTGCTGCGTGCGAAGGAGCTATCCTCGTTGTTGATGCTGCCCAGGGAATAGAAGCACAGACACTTGCAAATGTTTATCTTGCTCTCGAACACAATCTCGAAATAATGCCTGTAATAAACAAAATTGACCTGCCAAGTGCGCAACCCGATGTGGTTAAAAAGGAAATCGAAGATGTAATTGGGCTAGAGGCTCATGGAGCTCCAATGATTTCAGCTAAAAATGGCCTAAATATTGAAGAGGTTCTTGAGAAGGTTATAGACATGATACCTTGTCCAGATGCTGATGAAAATGCCCCTTTGCGCGCATTGATTTTTGACTCTTTTTATGATAGCTATAAGGGCGTTATTGTTTATATGAGAGTCAAAGAAGGCACTGTCAAGGTGGGCGATACTATAAAAATGATGTACACCAAAAAGGAATTTTTGGTTACCGAGCTTGGTTATATGCGTCCAGGAGGGCTGGCACCAGCAGATGAGCTGAAAGCTGGCGATGTAGGGTACATTGCTGCCTCTATCAAGAATGTCAGAGACACCCGTGTGGGTGATACCATTACACTTGCAGAAAACCCTGCAAACGAGCCTCTACCAGGCTATAAAAAGGTTAATTCCATGGTTTTCTGCGGTATATATCCAGCAGATGGCTCTAAGTATGGAGATTTGAGAGATGCACTTGAAAAGCTACAGCTCAATGATGCTGCTCTTACCTTTGAGCCAGAATCCTCAGTAGCCTTGGGCTTTGGCTTCAGATGCGGATTTTTGGGCTTGCTGCATATGGAAATAATCCAGGAAAGACTGGAACGTGAATATAATTTCGACCTTGTTACTACAGCTCCAAGCGTTATATATAAGATTACAACAACTGATGGTGTTACAAAGAATATAGACAATCCTACAAATCTTCCTCCAGTTACTGAAATAGATATAATGGAGGAGCCCATTGTAAAGGCTACAATTATGGTTCCGACTGAGTATGTAGGTAATATAATGGAGCTCTGTCAGGAGAGAAGAGGCCTATACAAGAACATGTCCTATATAGATGATGGACGTGCAATACTGACCTATGAAATGCCGTTGAATGAGATAATTTATGACTTCTTTGATGCACTCAAATCCAGGACAAAGGGCTATGCTTCTTTTGACTATGAGTTGATTGGCTACAAGGAATCAGACCTTGTAAAGCTGGATTTAATGCTAAATGGTGAAATAGTAGATGCTCTATCCTTTATTGTTCATAAGGATAAGGCGGCTACAAGAGGCAGAAGAATAGCAGAAAAGCTTAAGGAATCTATCCCAAGACAGATGTTTGAAATTCCAATACAGGCTTGTATTGGAGGCAAAATAATTGCACGAGAAACTGTTAAGGCCTTTAGAAAGGACGTACTCGCAAAGTGCTACGGTGGAGACATTACCAGAAAGAGAAAGCTGCTTGAGAAGCAGAAGGAAGGTAAGAAACGTATGCGCCAGGTGGGCTCGGTAGAAGTTCCGCAAGAAGCTTTTATGAGTGTGTTGAAGCTTGACTAGTCAGGAAGATGAATATTGATGAAATTTTATAATTCATTTGACAGATTAGTTCAATGCAAATTTGATAACTTATTTAACTTATAACAATATAAATCGGTGATTTAGATGACAGATAACACTAACAAAAGTATTGGATTATATATTCATATACCGTTTTGCAACTCGAAGTGTAGCTATTGCGACTTCAATTCCTACGCTGGAAAGTTGCATTGGCAGGACAGATATTTTAAAGCTCTTGAAAAGGAGCTTTCTTTGTATGCAGAAAAATTAAATGCCATGTATGGACATAGCACCGTTGAGACTGTATTTGTGGGCGGCGGCACCCCGTCTGCCGTAAATGCAGAACACATTTATAACATACTAAACCAATGCAGACGGCAGTTTAATATAGGTGCCGCCGCAGAGCTTTCCATGGAAAGCAACCCTGGCACTCTGACCGCTGAAAAGCTGCACACATACAAGGAAGCAGGGATTACGCGTATCAGCATGGGGTTGCAGGCCGCACAGCCTCATTTGCTTAAGTTTTTAGGCAGAAGGCATACTGCTGAGCAATTTGCTGAAGGCGTACAGCTGGCTAAGCAAGCTGGTTTTACAAACCTGAATGGGGATGTGATTTTTGGCATTCCGGGTCAGACAATGCAAGATTGGAAGGAAACACTTGAATTGCTTGTAAGCCTAAAAGTTACGCACATATCTGCTTATAGCCTCAAAATAGAAGAGGGTACCTTGTTTGGAGATATGTATGAAAAGGGAACTCTTAAACCTGTTGAGGATGAGTTGGACCGTGAGATGTATCATTTTGCAATCAAATACCTAAAAGAGAATGGGCTAAATCACTACGAGCTTTCCAATTTTTCCGCACCTGGCTATGAATGTAAGCACAATCTAATTTATTGGCAGGAAAGAGAGTATATCGGGTTGGGAGCAGGAGCACATTCTTTCTTGAACAATAAGAGATTTTCAAATGAAGCTAAACTTGAAGAATATATTGAGTTGGTTGAAAAGGGACAGATTCCTGTGATAGAGGATATTGAGGTTTCCAGAGAAGATGAAATGGCAGAGTACATGTTCCTTGGGCTTAGACTTATGAAGGGTGTAAGCGAGAAGGAGTTTGTAGATAGATTTGGTGTGAGCATGCTAGAAGTATATAAAGCTCAGATAGACAAATTAAACAAGGCCGGACTTGTAAGACTTGACGGTGAAACAGTAAAGCTTACTTCAAAAGGTCTCGACCTTGCAAATATCGTTTTCATGGAATTCGTATAAGTATTTATTTACCAATTATACGTTTTAGTTTACTAGCAAAGGTATTGTTCTTCTTTTCTCTCCACATGGAAAGTGCTCTATCTACCTCTTGGAAGTGTCTATCTAACTTTAACTCTAGCTTTCTTGAGCTGTTTTCTACGCAAGCACCCAGTTCAAGCTTTGAACGGGTAATTTCCTTTGAAAAATATTCACGAGTTGCGCTGAACTCAGTTGAGACACTAGAATATAACTGATCCTTCATACCATTCAATGCTTCTAAGATAACTCCAAGCTCGTTTGAACTAAGTTGTGTACAGCCTTGTCCAACCACTGCTGGAAGCTGTTCCTCAGGAGTAATAAAGCCCATCGAGTTTGTTTCATTAATATAGCCTTCATTGGCAAGTATTTTTTTTATTGCTTTAATTTCAAGGCCTTCGTCGCGCATATTTTTTATCTGATACATTACATTTGCTAGCTCTGTAGTGTAATAACGCCTTCCTCTGTTATCCTTTGGAATGTTCAGATTAAATTCCTTCTCATAAAATCTTAATGCATGGTCTGTGACTTTGAGTGATTCACTAAGTTCTGTAATTGAATATTTTTCCTTTAGTATCTCCATTTGCTAATACCTCCCAAAAAATTATCTTTGCTCTAAGTTGATATTAGCATGATTGTAAAAATGTGTAAAATAACTTACAAATCTTTTGATAATATTTCCAAAAGTATTTTTATGTCGTCAGGACATGGGGCTATGAATTCTAAGCCCTTCCGTGTTATCGGGTGAATAATTCTTGTAATATTAGAATGCAACGCTTGGCGGGAAATGAATGTATCACAGATATCCGAATATAATGTATCACCAAAAAGAGGGTGACCTATTGCTTTGGAATGTACTCGAATCTGATGAGTTCTACCTGTTTCCAGTTTAAATTTCAGCATTGCTGCATTGTGGATAGAAAATGTCTTTTCCACCTCGAAATGAGTTATTGCTCTGGCTCCAGTGCTTGAAATATGCCTTTCCATGATACTTCCAGGCTTTCTGTCAATAGGAAGATCAATTGTACCGCTCTTTCCTTTAGGAATACCGTGAACAACGCCTATATAGTGCTTTTCAAAATGTCCCTGCTGCATTTGTTGAATAAGCATTTCTTGCGCATATTGATTTTTTGCAAATATAATCACTCCGGAGGTGTCTCTGTCAAGTCTACTGACGGGGCGCACCTTCTTTATTATACCTTGTTTTTTGAGATAGTGAACAATGCCATTTGCTATAGTACCATCCGGATGATATACAGTTGGGTGGACAACAATACCCGGTTGCTTATTTAATACAAGCAGGCAATCATCTTCAAAAATTATATTAAGTGGAATGTCCTGGGGAATTATATCTTCGTTTTCTTCTTCAAGTTCTAGGTGTACACTAACTAAGTCGCCCTCATTAACCTTTTCGATTACCTTTACCGAAATGCCATTTTTATAGATTTTGTTTTGTGCTTTAAGTTTGTTGAGAAGCCTTGTAGAAATATTCATACTGCTTTTTAGGACATACTTCAACAATCTTCCATCGTCATCCTTACATACTATATATTCAATTAGCATTAGATTCTCCCGTTGTGTTTACCTGCAATGCTGTATATTTAGCAGAGCATGCATTATATTTTAGCAGAGCATGCATTATATTTTAACAGAGCATGCATTATATTTTAGCAGAGCAGTAAAAAAAATATCCGACAAAAACTGCTTTTCCTAACTATTCTCTATACATTTATTATAACTCATTTTAAAAATAAGTTGAAATAAAGGTTTAAGGTGCGTTACAATTTTACTAGATGATATATTTATAACAAAGATGTTAAAGCTTTTGCAATGAGAATATGTTAGAGTTTTTGTAAAATGAAAAATGCAAAAGCTTCTTGCAGAGGGAAAGATGTTTAAGTTTCTTACTAATGAAAGAAAGAGGATTTCTTGATGAAACAAGCTACAAGAGAATATATAAAGCAGAACTTCGGTGTAAGTGATAAGGTTATTGAGCTTGCCATGCAGGCTGAAAAACAAGCAGAACAAGTATTTCAAAAAATAGATGACACCAAGGAATTTAATCAGTACAAGGTCATCAAGGCAATGCAGGATAATAGGTTGAGTGATTCTCACTTTAATGGAACTACCGGTTATGGATATGATGACAGGGGCAGAGAGGTTCTCGATAGCGTTTACGCCCAAGTTTTTAAGGCTGAGGATGCTTTGGTGAGACACCACATTGTTTCTGGGACACAGGCGCTTTCTCTATGTTTATTCGGTATATTGAGACCGGGAGACAGAGTAACTGCAGTTACAGGGAAACCATATGATACACTTGAAGAAGTAATTGGTATCAGGGGAGAGAATTGCGGCTCTTTGAAGGAGTTCGGAGTTGTTTATGAACAGGTGGATTTGCTTGCGGATGGGAAGCCGGATTTAGTGGGTATTAAGCAGGCAGTCGCAAAGAAGACCAAGTTAGTTATGGTTCAGCGTTCTAGAGGCTATTCATGGAGGGACGCACTCACCATATCTGATATTGAAGGTATAGTTAAAGCAGTTAGAGAAGTAAATAGTGAAGCTATAATTATGGTAGATAACTGCTATGGTGAGTTTGTTGAAGAAAGAGAACCATTAGAAGTTGGTGCAGACATTATCGCGGGCTCACTTATAAAGAATCCGGGCGGAGGACTGGCTTTGACGGGTGGATATATTGCCGGTAAAGCAAGTCTTGTTGAACAGGCTGCCTATAGGTTGACTTCACCAGGCCTGGGTAAGGAAGTGGGGGCTTCCCTCGGAAATAACAGACTTATGTTCCAAGGACTATTTATGGCTCCTCATGTGGTAGCAGAAAGCATAAAGGGAGCTGTGTTCTGTGCAGCACTTATGCAATCATTAGGCTATGAGACATTACCTGCAATAGATGCAAAGAGAAGTGATATTATTCAGGCAGTGAAGTTTAATAATCCCGAAAGTTTGATAGCTTTCTGTCAGGGCATTCAAAAGGGGTCACCTGTAGACGCTTATGTTACACCCCAGCCATGGGATATGCCGGGATACGATTCCCAGGTAATTATGGCAGCAGGTGCTTTTGTACAAGGTTCATCTATAGAATTAAGTGCGGACGCTCCAATAAAGCCTCCCTATATTGCATACATGCAGGGTGGCTTGGTGTATGAGCACGTTAAACTAGGCAATATGATAGCAGTTCAAAAACTTTTGGATAACAAGGCGTAAATATAAAAGCTGGAGGCATACAAAAGATGAAGGGGTCATTTAAGAGGCAAGGCTTTAAAATTGGAACGCTTATAGTAATGGTATTTCTTCTGATATACTTGCCATCACTGTTGTTTATAATGTATAACAATGGCATAGATACTGATATTCTCAGAATTGGAAGGATTGAAGATGTTGTTAATGTAGACGGTGTATTTGTACGCAATGAGCAAGTTATTATTTCTCCCGATAGTGGCAATTGTATTTTGGACGCCAGTGAAGGGGAAAAGGTACCTGCTTTTTCTAAAATAGCTACAGTGGTAAAGAATGTTCCGATATCCACTTATGAGGAGCTAAAGAAGAAAGAGCTTGAGATTGAAAAGGCGGAAACTGCTAGGGCAAATAATATTAATGTTTTTTCTAGTGACATTCAAAAGCTTGATAATGAAATAATATCTGAAGTCAAACAGCTATCCAAGCAGACAGACAGAGGAAGCCTTGTAAATAGCTACAGTACAATAAACACCATAGACAGCATATCATATAGAAAGTCGGATATTTTTGGAAGCAACAGTAAGTCGGAAGGATATATTACTCAGCTTAAGAATGAGAGGGCAAAGCTGCAAAGCCAGCTTAACAGCAATATTAGCGAAATAGTAACCAAGTATTCTGGGCTGGTTTCATATGCAATTGATGGATACGAAAGCTTGCTTACCCCTGACTTTATTAGAAACGCTACGGTGGCTGACCTTGAGAAAATTGAAGCTCGTAATACCAATAGGGATTATCAGATTACTGAAGCAAAAAAAGGACAGCCTATAGCAAAGATTATTAAAGACCTTGAGAATTATATCATGTGCACAGTGGACGAAAAGCTGGCAAATCAGCTTATGGTTGATGACAGTGTTACATTGAGGATAAATGATAACGGTGAAAATATCAAGGCATCAGTTTTCTTTAGCTCCAATGTCATGGAGGGGAAAAGAGTAGTTGCTTTTAAATATGATAATGGGCTAAACGAAACAGTAGGGTTGAGGAAAGCCAATATTGACTTGGTTAAATCAAGTTATGAGGGGATGAAGGTTCCATATAGCAGTTTAAAAAATATTGATATGGAAAACAAAACAGCTGAAATCGTTTTGGTTAAAAACACCAGTGCTGTAACAAGGAAGGTTAGTATTATTGGTGCTAATAGTGAAGCAGTAATAATTGACAGCATTCCGGGTGAAAATACAATTGCATTGTACAATACATATGTATTAAACCCCAAAAATATACAAGAAGGGCAGAGGATAAATTGACTAGACAAGAAATTGCTCAAAATATTGATGAAATAAAAAAAAGAATAGAGATTGCTTCAAAAAAGTCTGAAAGGAACCCGGACGACATTACTCTTATTGCTGTATCGAAGACGGTAGATTCCAGTATTGTAAGATTGGCTTACGACCATGGAATAAGAGACTTTGGAGAAAACAAGGTTCAGGAGATAATGAATAAATATGATAAGCTGCCGGAGGATACAAGGTGGCATCTTATTGGGCATCTCCAGACAAATAAGGTTAAATATATTATTGATAAGGTAGTAATGATCCATTCTGTTGATAGCTATTCCCTCATTAATGAAATAGAGTCAAGAGCTGCAAAGTGCAATAAAGTCATGGATATATTGCTACAGGTGAATGTTTCAGGTGAAGAAACTAAGTTTGGAGTTTCGCCTGATGAAGTACTTGATTATGTACGATATATTTCCCAAAAGTCGCATATTTGTTTGCGAGGATTAATGACAATAGCTCAATATGCTAGAAATGCTGAGGAAACAAGGCCTATCTTTGCTAAACTAAGTGAGATTTATATTGACATAAAGAAGGAAAGATTGGATAATATAAATATGGATTATCTTTCCATGGGTATGAGCAACGATTTCGAGGTAGCGATTGAAGAAGGAGCTAACTTGATAAGAGTTGGTACAAGTATTTTTGGAGAGAGGCACTATTTTTAAGTTAGCAATATACTTTAGATAAAATTTTTAAATTTACTAATGAGTAGGGGGAATTAAATATGTCAGGTCTTTTAAACAAGGTTTTTAATTTTGTTGGTTGGGAAGCAGTAGAAGAGGAAGAAGAATTCGAAAATACTGTGGACAATAATGACAGAAATGAAATTAAAAACGATTCTATTCAAACTTCATTTTTAAGCTCCAGAAGGAAAGATAACGGAAAAGTAGTGAATATCCATTCTCAGAGCCAGTTTAGAATGGTAGTTTCTCAGCCCGAAAGCTTTGATGACGCTCAAGAAATTTGTGATCATCTCAAGAGCCAGAAGCCTGTTGTCATTAACCTTGAAAGCGTTGAAAAACAGGATGCTCAGAGAATTATTGATTTCTTAAGTGGATCAGTCTATGCTATGGATGGTAGCATTCAAAAAGTCTCCAGTGATATATTTGTAATTGCACCAAATAATGTTGATGTAAGTGGAGATTTAAAGGCAGAGCTGAGAAATAAAACAGTTTTTCCATGGGCTAAATAATTTTTACCTTGGGGGTTAAAGATGGGCGCAGTGTATACAGCATTAAATTTTGTTCTTTTAATTTTTCAATTCGCACTAATTGCACGCGTTTTATTATCATGGCTTCCAACCATAAATGGTAGAATTGTTGATCTATTGTATTCAATAACCGAGCCAATTTTAGGGCCCATCAGAAGTTTACTTAGTAGGTCTAGCTTTTTTGGAAATTCCATGTTTGACTTTTCTCCTATAGTAGCATTTTTACTTATATCGGTGATAAGGAATTTCCTGGGCAGGATTTTGTTTGTTTTATTATGAGCATAAATAAGGAAGAAATATTAAAAGGTGTTACAAAAATTGAGGATAAGGTACTGGCTTCAAGACTTTTAGACAAAGCCGAACAATGCCATTATTCCTCTTTTGTGTATTCGGATTTTTTGACTCCATATGAAGCAGCATTGGCTAAGAGGATACTGAGTAAGGTAGAGTTACTGCATGTTGCATTTTGGGGTGGGTACCAAGACGCTGAACGGGTTGTGGCAGTTATTAGCCAGGATATTATTTTTGAAGAAGATGTACAACACAATGTTAATCTTGCTTTTATAGAAATAGTATTATCGAGTGAAAAGGCAATGTCACACAGGGATTATTTAGGATCACTTCTTGGACTAGGTATAAGGCGTGAAAAAATTGGTGATATACTGGTGGAGGAAGGTAAAGGCACTGTTATCGTTCACGATCAGATAGCCGATTTTATTGTTTATAATATCGAAAAAATAGGGAATGTAAAAGCTTCCTGCCATAGAATTAGCTCGTTTGAATTTATGCCGCCAAAAAAGCAGGAAAAAATGATTACCTCTACTGTCGCATCACTTAGGGCAGATGCAATTGCATCAAGTGGTTTTGGAATTTCGAGGACAAAAATTCTGGATTACTTTAAGTCTCAAAGAGTGAGTATAAACTGGGAGACAATACAAAACCCTGCAAAGATGCTTGCAGAGGGTGATGTTATCTCTATCAGGGGACTAGGACGGATGGTACTTGAAAAGGTTGGGGGCACAACGAAAAAAGACAGAATTAGTATATTAATTAAGAGATATATATAGAGTTTACAAAAGAAAGGGATAGGTGCCATATGAATTATACGCCTAATGATCTTGATAATCTGAAGTTTCGAAAAGTAGTAAGAGGATATAGTGAGGATCAGGTTAATGAGGTACTTGATTCAATTATCCGAGATTACGAAATGTACATCAAGGAGAATATTGAGCTAAAAGATAGAATTTCTGTATTGAATGAGGGTATTCAACATTATAAGAATATTGAGGAATCACTACAGAATACTCTTATTGTTGCTCAGCAAACAGGTGAGGAAATAAAGAAGAATGCATATGAAAAAGCAGAAAACATTGTAAAGGAAGCTGAATTGCGCGCGCAGAGAGTAGTGCAGGATGCAAACGCTGAGGTAATAAAGATTAAATTTGAATATGAGGAAATGAAAAAGAGACTTCATTTGTTCAAGTCAAAGTCGGAAAGCCTACTGCTTTCACAACTAGAACTTCTCAAGCAGTTGTTTAGTAATGATGAAAAGGATGCATAATATTCCACTTATAAAAAAGTAAAGAGGACTGGATATGATTAGACATAATGTAAACCTAGATAGTAAAAGTTACCCTATATATATAACTACGAGTTTTGAAGAACTAGGAAAGCATATTCAGGGTTTCAGGCCTGGCAACAAGGTTGTTGTTATTACCGACACCAATGTTGATGCTCTATATTCTGAGGGATGTATTTCACAGCTTAAGTCTGCTGGTTACGAGACTATTAAGCATGTTATAAAAGCAGGAGAAGAAAATAAAACACTTGAAGAAATTAATAATATTTATAAAGTTCTTATAGATTTCAAGTGTGATAGAAGCAGTACTCTGGTTGCACTTGGCGGAGGAGTAGTAGGTGATATGACCGGCTTTGCCGCAGCCACATTTATGAGGGGCATCAACTTCGTGCAAGTACCTACTACCTTATTGGCTCAAGCTGATAGCAGTGTTGGTGGTAAGACGGGGGTAGACTATAATGGACATAAAAATATAGTGGGATCCTTTTATCAGCCCAAGTTAGTCTATATAAATGTAAATACTCTCAAAACACTACCCAAAAGAGAGATTTCCTGTGGCCTTGCAGAGACAATCAAGCATGGGATTATATTGGATCAAGAATTTTTGGAATATGTTGATTACAACATTGAAAAGATTTTTGCTTGTGATGAAACGGTGCTTCTGTATGTTACAAAGAAGAACTGCGCCATTAAGTCAAGTGTTGTAGAAAAGGACGAGAAAGAAGATGACTTACGTGCAATACTAAACTTTGGACATACTATCGGTCATGCAGTTGAAACCGTTGAAAATTTTAGAATGCATCATGGTGAATGTGTTTCAATAGGTATTGTTGGGGCATTTCTGCTTTCACAACAGCTTGAGCTTATGACCGATGCTACTATTAATAAAATCAAGAGTATTTTAAGTAAGGCTGACCTGCCTGTTTCTTTACAGACACTTGATGTCGAAAGGGTTTATAATCAAATGTTTTATGATAAGAAGACAAAGAACAATAAGCTAAAATTGGTACTTCCAAGAAGGATAGGGGAAGTATTCCAATGCTCTATAGAGGATGCAAATCTTATTAAAAATGTTTTAGAACAGCTGAAGGGTTAATCTAAAGGACTCATTTAATGGTTGAGGTTTGTCGTTAGGTGTTGTCTAATAAGATAATATATTTTTTCTTGACTAGCTTATAATTATTATCAATAAAAGCAAACATAATTAAGGTAACTTGATTATGTTTGCTTTTTTTAGAATATAGGAATTATAAGTTTTAGTGTTACAGAAGTGTTGATAATGCTGAGGTTGAGCAAGATATAATAGTAAAATAAGCACTGAACGGATTTGCGAAGTAAATTTTCTTGTGTTTAGCAAGGAGAAAGGGATATTGTTTATGGCTAGTGATAAAGAACTTTTAAAGGTTTTATCCAAAAAAATAGACGATATGTCATTAAAAATGGAGAAGTTGAAATTTGTAGATTATGTATACTACTTGGAGCACCCAAAAAGAATGCTTTGGGCTAATCTTGTAGGTGGAATTGCAAGAGGTTTTGGAATAGCCATAGGCTTCACCATTTTAGGAGCAATAATGGTTTATATACTCAATAGAGTGGTTGAATATAACCTTCCGTTTATTGGTGAGTTTATAAGCGACATTGTAAAAATAGTTCAAAGCAGTATGAAAAATGTCCGTTAGACCAAACATAATATCAACTATACTTTTGGGAGGTAAATATGAAAAAGGAAGATTTGAACCATTATGAGAATGAGATTAAAAACAAAATTAAAAGGATAACCGGTACTCTTGGAATGATGAAGGATTTTGACGAAGCTAACATGGAGGAGCATGCTCCAGAGCTTTCTAACTATGATAACCATCCTGCTGACCTTGGAACTGATCTATATTCATTGGAAATGAATCTGGCGCTAAAGGTGCATGAGCAGCATAAATTGAATAAACTACAGCATGCATTAAAAAAGATTGATAATGGAACCTATGGAAAGTGCGAGCATTGTGGCAAGGAAATTGACAGTGAAAGGCTTGGAACTATCCCAGAGGCTAATTTTTGTATACAATGTGAACGAGATGCTGAGGCCAGTAGGGTTGATACCCCTGATCAACAATTCGATGAAGTTTTTGACGCACCATTTGGAAGAAAGTATTTAAATAAACGTGAAGATGATGAGTTTGAAGGTATGGACCAGCTCAATGACCTTATGAAATATGGATCTGCTGATACCCCTTCTGATTTAGGCGGATATTGTGATTATGAAGAATATTATACAAATGAGATAGATAATCAGGGCATTGTTGAAGAGGTTGATAAAATCTCAAATCAACAGTATAAGGACCAATTGCCGTAAGGTTGATTAATTTTAATATATTTTAAATATGCCTTAAATATGTCCAAAGCCAGTGATAGTAAGATTTATTGTCACTGGCTTTATTAGTGTTGTATTTACATTACCTTAATCCATAAAATTCGCCAAACAATATCCATTATTATATGCATAAACTAATTGACAACATAATTAAAATAGCAGTAACATATTTATATATTGGGGTTTTATTTGCTTTATATTTCTATAACAGAATATATGCTGGTGTGGCTCAAAGGCAGAGCAGCGGTATCGTAAACCGCAGGTTGCGAGTTCAATTCTCGCCACCAGCTCCATAATGCATTTTCGCCGAACTACTTAAAATTATTGATATAAGTTAGTTTGACGAAAATGAAGTTAAGTATCAATCATATTTATATAAGTCGATTTAGTCGGCTTATTTTTTTTGCTTTTGATAAAAAAGTAAAAAAGAAGTCCTCTCTTTTTAGAGAAGACTTCTTTGGTTACTCTTGATATTCGATAAGTTGTTCCATAACCATAGTCGCAAATTGTTCTGCAGTTAAGTTAGTTTCATTTAATTTGTCCATTAAAAATATAGTCGGCTCATTAGTATAACTTTCAGTACCTCCAGATACTTCGCTCTTATAGATATGCACTCGAACGTTAGTATTTCCAGAACTGTCTTTCACAGTATAATATCCGTATTTTTGACCAGCAATTTCACCCATTACAACATTAGCTTTGTCTACATCAGTTGACTTCCATGAATATACAGAGAACATCACAGATACTTCGTAGTCTCCAATCATAATTTTGTCTTTATCAGTGTTTAACAATGAGAAAAGCTTTGCAGATTTAAGTGCAATACCATTGCGCGCATAATTATTACTTAGTTCCCAGTCAGCCCAAAGTCCCACTTTATCATTTACACTAAGTTTGGATGCTAGCTCTTGTACTCCAGTAAATAATGCATCGTTTTTTGTACTCTTATTTATTGCATAAAATGAAACTGGTACTCCATCTATAATTGTTTCAAAATAGTGTATGTAATATCCGTTCTTATATGGAGCAGTATAATATTTCATTCCATTTTCTTCTGCTACAAGATTTTTATTTGCGTAATTCAATGATTCGCCATCATTATGATAACTATTGTCACTGACTACGACACTGATTTTATTAACCTGGAATGCTACGCTAACGCTATTTTCACGAAAGTTATGGGAACCCATCTTAATTTTAGTTTCTTTATCTTCGTTAATATAAGTTAAAATTTTACGATCGTTTCCAATAAAAAATGAGAATCTATTACTAGTTACACCATCGATATCTCTTTCTGGCGCATAATATTCGGCACCAGGTATCAGCTTATTTTGCACCTTTTCAACAGGTTTGGTTTCTTCTGATGTACTCTCATCCAATTGCGTATCTGATACAGATGTACTCTCGTCCAATTGCGTATCTGATACAGATGAAATATTCTCTGATGAATTATCCCTATTCATAACTATAACAATAGACACTGCTCCTAAAACAATTACTGCAACAATAATTAAAACTAATAAGCTTAATCCCTTTTTGTTGTTTAACATTTTCTATTCACCTCTAATTTATTTAGAAATATTCTACCATAAAAATAAACAATATTGTATATATTTATAAAAAAATGATTAAAATTGCCATATTATAAGAAATTTATACTACTTAAATATAAAACTGTTTACTAATATCTATCAAATAAATCGAACTAAAAACTGTTTTTTATCTACTAATATTCTATCTCTTTTCGGATACACTATTAATGGAGTTAGTCTACATGAGAGCGGAGGATTAATAATGAATAGCTTTGATCATAATTCTTTAACTACCTATGATAGGTTACTTAGAGCCTGGGAGAATTCAATGGAAATGGTAAGAGATTTTGAAATGTACTCAAAAAGAATTGAGGAGCAGGAAGTTCAGGAGGTTTTCAAGAAGTTTGCAGAGGAGGAAGGGGTGCATGCCAGCCAATTAAGGGACTTACTTGAAAGATATAAGCAATAATAATCAAATATGTATATAGATGTAATAAACTACTGAGCCAGCTGACCAAAACAACTGGCTTTTATGCCTTTCATGCCGTAAAATTGACATTTCGGGCTCACTTGAATGTTTATATGAATATTTGTGCTATTATTAAAACTAAACAATAATACATTCAAGGAGAAAACTTATGATGAAGAAAGTTTTAGCAGTAACTATGATGATATGCCTGTTGATTCCAGCATTAGCTGGATGTTTTTCTGATCCTGTGCAGGACGACTTATTAAACTATATTAATAAGGAAATTCCAACAGTTCGTACACTGGAAAATAGTGTATCACAGATGTATACTGATATAACAAATGACGAAAATACTGACGATGCTACAGCGGCAACTAAATTTGAGTCTGAATTATTACCAGCATCAGAAGAATTAATTAACAAAGCTAAGGCAATAGTGCCAGCTACTGAGGAGGTAAAAAAGGTTCATGATAAATACATAGCTGCACTTACAGCACAGCATGACGCATTTAAGCTTTACAAGGATGCATATGCTAATAGTGATGTTGACGCAGTTAGTAAGGCAAATGACCAGATGACAAAGGCACTGAGTACTTCTGATGAATTCCTGACCGAACTTAGAGCTCTCGAGGAAAAACATAATGTTGAAGAAGTTGCGGATTCAAGCACAGCTAAATAAGTAATGAATTATAGACATAATGAGTCAGGCGCTATAAATGGTGCCTGGCTTTTTTTCAATAATTTACCATGGGCTACCGGGTTTAAAACCATAAACCTGAACTGTTTCAAATAAGTCGCTTTTTGAAATATCCTCAGGAGTAACTATGAGCCCTTTGTCACTATCAATATCACAGTTGAAGTGAATAAACGCTTCCCATATAATTTGTGCGCAGTTCAGGCTCTTTGGCGTATTATCAGAGTTTTTTTTTGCAAAAATATTGTACTTTATTCCACTCAGTGTGTTTTGCGCATAGCGGGCAATCTCGTTTAACTTATGTTCATCGGCATTTTTTAGTTTAAGCATTTTAAAAGTGGGGTAGTATTTCCATTTATCAATATCCTGTTCAATGCTAACTGAACCAGGGGCTAATGACTCTAGAACTATACCTTTTTCAGCATCAATTATTATCCCACAGTGACCGTGCTTCCAACCAAGTGTACTAACTGACTTTGTCACTAATACATACCCATTTTTGTATGGGGCAATGTCAAAATACTTGGTATCATTGCCATATGCATCTATAGTGAAATCCTGAAAAGTTACAATATTCATACTGCTAGAATAAATTTTTGGCCTTCTGAAATAATTCTTTTGAAAGGTTAATAGCCTTTGATAACCTTCATTTTGTGCTAGTACACTATCTATTGCTTGTCTATCAATAATACCAGTTTGAGATGAGATTAAGTGATAGTCAGAGTCGGATAGCTTATGATTATTCATTGCTACTTCTATAGAGGAAAGGTTAAGTGGCTGTTCCTTTGGATAGTATGGTACATCATATTCATTTTTTAGAATGAAGTTGCAATAAATCATAATTATGATACAAAACAACGCTATAAATAATTTTTTTCTTGACATAAAAACTATACCTCATGAACTTAATTCTATTATTAGCAATTTAAGGAATATTATTATATAATAGTAATAAAATTATCAGACATTATTAACTATTAACTGTATAATAGTTGTAAATATATTAATTGCAATTTACATATTGATTAATATTTTTACATATGTGATTAAAATAATTAATTTGTAGGCTGAAAGGATGGGAATTATGAGAAATGATAAAAGTATAGCGGGGGTTGTTCTTATTGTTTTGGGATTAGCTTTATTAATTCTAAATGGTTTTTTTGGTTTTAAAATACTTAATTTTGAGCCATATGATTCGTGGGTGTTTATAGTACTGCTTGTTGGAATAAGCTTTGAATTTGCTTATTTTATATCGGGCAAAAACCCTGGTTTATTAGTACCAGGAGGTATTATTACTACAATTGGTATGCTATTCTTATTTGAAGTAACAACGGATTGGAGTTTTGCAGAATATACTTGGCCAATATATACTTTCTCTGTTGCAGTAGGATTGTTCCAATTATATCTGTTCGGTGGTAAAGAAAGAGGTTTACTCATTGCTAGTGGTATAGTTGCTCTAGTATCATGTGGAACGATGACTTTGTGCTTACTTGAAGCCATTTCAGGTATAATAAGTATTGGAACATTAATACCAATAGCACTTATTGTAGGTGGAGCAGCAATATTCTTTAGTGGAAGAAATGGCAAAAGGATGTATTAACGAATAGGTAAATAATGAAAGCTAATGAAAAGGTAATGAAAAGCTAATAAATGGATAATAAATAGCTTGAAGGATAATGAAGGCTGCATTGATTTATTGATGCAGCTTTTACTTTTATATAAAATAAAAGCTTATAAAGAAAAATTTGATGCGTATGGGTTTTCTTGAATGGAATATATTGTAATGGTAAAATGGTCATAATGCATATAATCAATATTATACTATGTTGAGGTTTTAAGAATATAAAATAGAGCTTAATTACGGTACGAATATACAATAGCTAATGGCAATCTGTGAATTATTGACTTTTAAGTATTAGGGGACATTTTTATGGAGAAGAAGACTATTTGGTGTTTAAATAATGCAAAGGATATTGTAGGGCCCAATCAACATATTCTTAAGGAGGAATTCGGGGACAAAATAGCATTCGGAAGCAGGATTCAGACCATATGGGATGACGTAATGCCTGATTATGCCAGCAATAATCTCATGCCATGGTGTGAGTATTTCGTGCCAATAGCTGCAAAGTGTATCGGACGGAACTTTGAAAGGCCTGATGCAGAAGGATATATAAATAGAATAAAGGATTACTACAAACAAAAAAATCAAGCAGAGTATAAGTACTTTTGGACGGAGGAATGTTACAAATGCAGGGGGTATCGCATGATAACTCCGGAGTTTGAGGGATATTACCCCCTGCTTGAAAAAACAGCTCCCAATATATTAATTGGTTATAGTCAAGGGGGGCTTGTTGCGAAATACCTCGAATGGCTGGATAAGGTGGTTTATGGTGACAGGGGTGTAGTTGCTGGTGTCATCACTATTTCAAGCCCAAACTGCGGGTCGCCTATAGCAAATGTAAAAAACAAGAAGAGTATATTGCAGGGCCTAATCAAGATAGGGCTGGTAATCATTACAGGGCAGACACATGACTTTGTGCTTGACCCAATGGTAGATGTTATCTATGGCGCGCTCAGCCTGTTCGGCGACCCGCTGACAGAAATAGTTGATGTGCTGAAAAAGGTGATAGCATCACTTAGTGATGAGGGGGACAAGTATGATACCCTTATTGAAAATCTTTATTCTATGATAAACTGGCTGGGCGGCTTGCAAAATGACATTGATAGCTCCCTTTTTGACCTCAATATTGAAAGACTGAATGACAAGGATTCTGTACTTAGTATAATTAATAGCAAATATCCATCATCAGCAATAGGTATCATTTCTACAAACAATGACTTAAGAGAGCTTTTAGATCCGGATGCAGTAGTTGTCATGAAAAATGCTCTCCTGACAGCATACGATGAGAAGAAGGCTTCAAGTGCTTCAAGTGCTGTAAGTGCTGAAAGTTCTACAAGTGCTGCAATAAGTGGAGAGTTGGACCTTATTCCTAGGGTGGTTATTGCTTTGGCAGACCTCCACTACGAGAAGATTCAAGAAATATACACAAACCAGATAATGGTAGAACACATCAACATCAGGACCTCAGCACAAATCATAAAGAATGTCACGGGCTACTATGATGACGGGGTCGAAGTGCTGGGCATTGAGAAGTTGGAACACGACTTTATTATACCGTCGGCCTGCCAGCTGACGATGGACAATGGTATACTGTCCCCAAGCCGCAACAGGGTTAACAATCTCGCAAACCACCGCTCAGGTGCCGACGCCAAGTACCAAGCAGGGCAGAACAATTTTGAGGATGTGAGGGAGATATTGAGGGGGATGGTGTAAGGGGGAATAAAGTAATGGGTCATAGGGGAGTCCTTCCAGTGGCTGGTATGATAGGATTATCCAAAATGGAGACCTAGCGGAGAGAGACCGATATTAGCGAGGAACAAATGGGTTCCTCATCACTCCTCTGTTAGTGGAAATGTTACCTGCCATTCTCCATGGATTAGTGTGCTGCACGTCCAGAATTCCCCACAAGCCTGATATTGTGCAAGCTTCTCAAGAGGTATATCAAATACGTACTCCGTGTAACTATTTTGATGCGATTCATCCCAAAAAGAGATGTTGTATTCGCAGGATACCTTATATCCATCTGAACCTCTTAAATAGATATCACCATGGTTGTCTGTTTCAAGAATATTTCCGTAGAATGCCTGGATATGAAGCTTTCCGTCGACGATACCAGTACCGGTAATGGACACGCCGCTAATGGGAGAAAAACTATTCCTCTGCTGTGGCTTCAATATCTGCTCTGAGTTGATAGGTTCACTGCCAGAACCACCCCATCCTCTGATTTGTGGTTTTTCCAGCAAATCCGGGTATTGTGGTACAGCTGTTAGGTCTATTTGCTTAAGCGCAAGATCTTCATGCTGTTTATTGCTTAGAATGTTGCGAACAGAGAAAGTGATTTTGTCACCTGGGATAGGTTTTTCATCCCACTGGGTAAGACTTATCAAGAAGGTTACTGTTCCTGTTTCTTCATTATAGTCAACTAGATTGCATGTTGCTGAAGAAGAAAATGGCTTGTTGATACTGTAACTATCAAATAAGTCAGTTGTTTCATCTAAACGTGAGCCTGTTGTATCACGCATTGAAACTAGAATTTCGGCACGTTCGTTATGAATGTATGCAGATATGACTTCCATTTCAATTCCATCGTACACACAGGTGGTATGAACCGCTTTGAGTTTTTGTGCAATAGATGGAAAAATTGAGTATAGCATAGAGTATGCGAGTTCATTGTTTACTGCAGCAAGTGCAGGTACTGAAGCGACAATCAGAAAGCAAAGGCATGCCGCAATAGCAATTACTTTTTGCCATAATTTTGTCGTTGTTTTCAACACTTTATCTGTGTGAGCATCAAGAACATATTCATCCCTAATACCGCCGATAGCATCCTGTAATATTTCGGATTTCATAGCACAATACCCTCCTTTTTTAGTTGCGACAATAGTTTTTTCCTTGTGCGCATAAGCATTGTTTTAACTTTGCTTTGACCAAATCCAAATCGTTTTGAGATGTCAATAATGGAATCGAAGTACCAATATCTGCATATAAAAACACGTCGTTCGTATACGGGCAGCAAATCAAGAAAGCAATTAATTAATTGTGTTATTTCCTGTGCCTCTATATCCGCTTCTATTGTACATCCAGCAGGAATACATTCTTCCAACTCATCAAACACAAGGCGCGTTTCGCCGCTGCCACGTTTCTGGGCGGTCCTTTCGCGTAACTTTTTCATAGAAAGCTGCCTTGTAATTTTTCCAAGAAAAGTTTGTAAAATGGTAGGTTTGTGGGGAGGTATTGCATACCACGCTCCTGCATACGTATCGTTTACAACTTCTTCAGAATCCTCTTTGATATGTAAAAAATTACTTGCAATGCTGTAACAATATCGCCCATATTTGCTTTTTGTTTCGGCAATGGCATATTCATTCCGCTGCCAAAATAGCTCGACAATTTGGTTATCTTCCATCAATTCACCTCCTTTTTTTTATTGATGATAAGGCCTCTCACCTTAATACTACCGTTTGTTTAGATTTGGTCACAAGAATTACTAACATCTCCAAAAGGTATTTTAATATACAATTAAAAATAAAGGAAGTGAGCACTTGAAATTATAACAAGAACAAGACATATAGTTGTCGTGTTCTTGTGCTATAATGGATATCAGTGGCACTATAAAATGGAAAACCAGGAAATAAGTAATAAAATATCGGAGGTTGGCATATGAAACTTGATCGTCTGCTTGGTATTCTCACAGTTCTTCTCAAAAACGACCGTGTAACCGCTCCTCGGCTTGCCGAAAAGTTTGAGGTTACACGCCGTACTATCGGGAGAGACATTGATACGCTTTGCCAAGCAGGAATACCCATTGTAACACATCAGGGTGGAGGGGGAGGTATTTCGATTGCCGACGGCTATAAACTAGACAAAAACATTCTCACTACCGACGAACTTTCCAATATTATCGCAGCACTAAAGGGGATTGGCAGTGTATCTGAGAAATCTCAAGTTGAACGCACGCTCGATAAGTTATCTACCAACAAAGACACTATGGTGTCTTTAAGGGAACCTATTGTCATTGACCTAGCATCTTATTATAAAGGTAGCCTTACGCCTAAGATTAATGCTATCAAGCAGGCCATACTAGGGCAGAGGCTGATAGAGTTTGACTATTACTATGAAAAGGGCCAGACACACCGTAGGATTGAACCATACTTTGTTATTTTTCAGTGGACGGCATGGTACGTATTTGGATTCTGCTTGGAGAAAAAGGACTGGAGGTTGTTTAAGCTAGGGCGGCTATGGGACTTGCAGCTGTGTGAGGAAGCCTATAAACAGCGTGAAATACCGGGGGAAAGGCGAGATTTTAATGCGCACCTGCCTGACGATAAAAAGTTGGTGATTTTATTTGAACCATCTGCGAAGTATCAGATAATAGAAGCTTATGGCTTAAATTGCTATACTGAAACAGAGGATGGTAGACTGCGGCTAGAGATGGGCTATACAAATAGGGAGTACACAATAAGCTGGCTGCTAGGCTTCGGGGGCAAGGCAAAAGTTATTGAGCCAGTTGATATAGCTTACGAGTTAAAAAGTATTGCTGAAAATATAATTCAGAACTACAAATGAATAAGACAGACTGTTGTCTTGTTCGGGGTGATATGATGGATACAAATAAGGATGAGATATGTCTCATCAAAGTGAAATAATGGAGGAATGGAAATGAACAATGAAATTATTAAAAGAGCTGAGGAAATTATCCTTCAGAATACTGCCCATAACTCACCTGAGGGGGCTGAACCGTACTGTGTTTTAGCGCTGATTGATGCCAATGGTTATCCTACGGCAGCAACCATTACTGCGGCAAAGGCAGAGGGCATCAACTGGATTACTTTTTGTACCGGGCTTGGGAGCAACAGTACAAAGCGTATAAGTAGTTGCAACCGTGCAAGTGTTTGTTTTAATACGGGCGGACAGTATAATATATCATTAGTCGGAACCATTGAAGTAATAACGGATGCGGCTGTTAAACAAGAGATGTGGTACGAGGGCCTCAAAAACCATTTTAGCGGCGCTGATGACCCCAATTATTGTGTTTTGCGTTTCCACGCTCAGCGATACAACCTTTTAGTGGATTGGAAGGAAGCACGGGGGGAACTATAAAAATTCCATTAAAAACTACCTCCTGAGATAGTGTAAATGGCTTATTAAAAAATAGAATAAGTAGATTTTTCAGATAGTGTAAATGGGTTATCAAATAATGGATTAAGTAGGTTTTTTGGATAGTGTAAATGGATTATGAAAAAATAGAGTAAGTAAATTTTTAAATAGGGAGTATACATATGATTCAAAATTATAACGATTTTGTAATTTCTCTGCTTGATGCAGGCTTTTCTATGGGTGGTGGAAACAGCGATGGGATTTTTTCTGTGGTTTCATGGAACTGGGATCAAGAACCTCCCTATGAGACACCTGTACGTTGGCACACTGGAGATCCAGAAACCGACCCCTGGGAGTGGCGTATCCGAGTTTTGGACGAGCGTGATGATATTGCTTATGCAAAGTTATTTTTCAAAAAGAGTGGTTACATCACTAAAGAATGGTACCCATACTTTTTAGCAGCAAGGCGCGGGGGCAAAAATTTTATGCAAGAATATGAAGATGGTACTATGAGTCACTTTGCTAAGCGCATTTATGACATTATTATTGATAATGAAACCTTGCCTCTTCATGCAATCAAACAAATCGGAGGCTTCACAAAAGAGGATGCATCCAAATTCGATAGGGCTCTGGTTGAACTACAAATGAAAATGTACCTTACCATGTGCGGAAGGCAACAAAAGCTTTCCAAAAAAGGAGAGGAATATGGCTGGTCGTCCACTGTATTTTGCACAGTTGAAAGGTACTTCGGTAAAGAAATAATGGAAAAAGCAGATAAAATCAATGAGCGGGAAGCCACAGAAAGAATAACAGAACAGGTATATAGATTAAATCCTACCGCAGATCCCAAGAAGATTTTGAAGTTTATAAAGGGTTAGGGCAATTTTTAGGGTAGGGTGTATGTATGCATTTTACTTGACAGAAATATTTTTAGATAGTAGTATCAATTTATAAAACCTATAAGAATAATAAGGATTGAGGTAAATATGGAACTATTATCTAAATTAGAGCTACTTAAGAAAAGACTAAGGGAGTTAAGTGGTGCAATAATTGCGTTTTCGGGAGGAGTGGATTCAACTTTTCTACTGAAAATTGCCTATGAGGTGCTAGATAACAGAGTGATTGCTGTTACAGCAAGATCATCTACATACCCAGAACGGGAGCTTAATGAAGCTATTGAATTCTGCCGACAGCTAGGAGTAAAGCACCATATAATAGAATCTGAGGAGCTAGAAGTTGAAGGTTTTTCAGATAATCCTCTTAATAGATGCTATTTATGTAAAAATGAGTTATTTACAAAAATTCGGTTAATTGCACAAGAAGAAGGTATTCAATATATTTTAGAAGGTTCAAATATCGATGATCTTGGAGATTATAGACCCGGTCTTAAAGCAGTTGAGGAGCACAAAATTCTGAGTCCACTAAAGGAGGTTGAGCTATCAAAGACTGAAATAAGAGAGCTGTCAAGAAATATAGGTCTTAAAACCTGGAACAAACAGCCATTTGCATGCCTTTCTTCACGTTTTCCTTATGGAGAGAAAATTACCAGAGAAAGACTTTCAATGGTGGATAAAGCAGAACAGTTCTTGCTGGATTTAGGCTTTAGGCAGGTCAGAGTAAGATTTCACGGCAACATTGCAAGGATAGAGGTTCACCCAGGTGAGATAGAGAGGATTGTAGCTGATAGCTACAGGCAACAAATTCACAGTAAATTTACTGAGATAGGTTTCAAATATGTAGCCATTGATCTAAAGGGCTATAGGACTGGTAGTATGAATGAAGGTATAAAGTATAAATAAAGGTAGAAGTATAAATGAAGGTAGAAGTATAAATGAAAGTATAAAGTATAAATGAAGGTAGAAGTATAAATGAAGGTAGAAGTATAAATCTATTTAGTAGAAAATTATGTAAGTAGGAATATTTAAAATCTCTATTGACAAATAAAACCAACCAAACTATAATCTAATACATAGTAAACAAATCGGAATTATATATTATATATGAGAATATAAATATATAGCAACAGAATCTTTGGCTTTATAAAGGGGGAAACCCCTTTTAAAAATATTTTAATACATAGTAAACAAATATGTATAGTATCAGAAAGGATGATAATTATGGAAAAGAATTTTATTAAGAGACTAAGTGCCATTATTTTAACCCTTGCAGTAGTTGCTTCGGTTACAGCTTGTGGGAGCAATGCTGAAAGTAGCAATAATTCAGCGGAAGCTTCTACCGCAGCCTCAAAATCAGTTGAAGCATCTTCTGCGGTAGACAAAAAGGCAGAAACACTTATTTTTGGTGTGGCCCCAGGACCATATGGGGATATGGTGAAATACGCTATACAACCTGAACTTGAAAAAAAGGGCTATAAGGTAGAAATTAAAGAGTTCAGTGATTATGTTCAACCAAATTTAGCCCTAGCAAATGGTGAAATTAACGCAAATGTTTTCCAACATGCAAGATACCTAAAAAAATTCTCAGAAGATAAAAATCTCAAGCTTTCAGAAGTAATTAAAATTCCTACCGCTATGGTGGGGGTATACTC
Organism: Bacillota bacterium; assembly: GCA_023439045.1. Classification (GTDB taxonomy): domain Bacteria; phylum Bacillota; class Clostridia; order Acetivibrionales; family DSM-1351; genus Ruminiclostridium. Next base: position 138,406 of record JAEXOY010000030.1, read on the forward strand.
ACATAAGCTCACTGCAAAAAACATTGATGAGCTTAAACAGCAGCTAAAAAAAGGTGATGTAGTTACTATCGCAAATGATGCTACAAATTTAGCACGTGCACTTGTATTACTAAAGGATTTAGGATTGATTACTATTAAGAGTGAAATTGATGCTACAAAGGCGTCAGAGAAGGACATAGACCAAAACCCATATGGTTTGGTAATTCAACCTGTTGAAGCAGCACAGCTTCCAAGAACCTTAGATAGTGCTACTATTTCACTGGTAAATGGCAACTATGCCATTGCGGCAGGTATTCCACTATCATCAGCTATTGTAAAAGAAAAGCTGGTTGAGGATACAGTTAACCTTATAGCGGTAAAAACAGATGATATTGATAAGCAGTTTGTAAAGGATATAAGGGAGATTGTTGAGTCAGAGGCTTTTAAAAGTCAAATAGAGAGTGATAAATATCAGTTCAAGGAGTTCCAACGTCCAGAATGGTATGTAAAAAAGTGGAACCTACAAGATTAAGGATGTGTACATATAATGATTAGTTTTCAGGACATTAATGTTAGCTTTAGTTCAAAGGATAATCTGGTTGAGGCAGTGAAAAATGTGACTTTTGAGATAAATGATGGAGAAATATTTGGAATTGTTGGTACGAGTGGTGCAGGTAAAAGTACCCTTCTAAGGACCATTAATTTGTTGCAGAAGCCATCGTCTGGGAGTGTCCTAATAAATGGCACTGATATAGCCAGGTATGTAGGAGAAAATTTAAGACAACACAGGCTTAAAACGGGTATGATTTTTCAGCACTTTAATCTTATTCATACAAAGTCTGTATATGAGAATGTCGCTTTTGCTATGAAGGCTGCAGGAAAATCCAAACAAGAGATTAGAGATACGGTCACCGAGGTGCTTGAACTGGTGGGGCTGTCAGAAAAGTCAAAGACGTATCCAGCTAAACTGAGCGGCGGCCAAAAGCAGAGGGTGGGGATAGCAAGAGCTATTGTAAATAATCCTCAGATTCTTTTATGCGATGAGCCTACTTCGGCTCTAGATTTGGACTCAACAAACTCAATTCTTGAGCTTCTAAAAAAAATTAACAGGCAGTTGGGAATTACAACTGTAATAATTTCTCATGAAATGAGTGTTATCAAAAAGATATGTGACCGAGTGGCAGTAATGAAGGATGGAGAAGTGGTTGAGCTCAATAACGTTTATGATGTATTTGCTAATCCAAAGCATCCATTTACTAAGCAGCTTGTGAATCATACCTTGAATCTAGCATTGCCTGAAAGAACCACTAATGACGGCTCTTCGATATTAAAGCTTGTTTTTAGAGGAGAAAGTGCTGAGCAACCAATATTGTCAGAAACTATCAAAAGATTTAATGTTGACTTAAATATACTACACGGAAAAATAGAATACATTTCAGAGTATCCAATTGGAATACTGGTAGTAAGGCTAGACACAAACAAGGAGATATCCAATGAAATATTGGCGTTTCTAAAAGAGAGAGTTGCAGAAGTGGAGGTGCTCCATGGGTGATTTGAAAATTACTGAGCTTATACAGAGTCTATTAAAAGCCTTTCAGGAAACATTTCTTATGTGCGGTGTTTCTCTTGGTGTAGCAATTGTAATAGGGATTCCTCTTGGGCTGCTGATATTTATTACGAGAAAAGGGCTGTTCTGGGAAAATAGAGTATTAAATTTCTTTGGAGGCTTTCTCATCAATATAGTAAGATCAACTCCATTTGTAATTTTGTTAGTTCTTCTTATTCCTTTTACCCAAAGAATTGTTGGATCGACAATAGGACCAATGGCAGCATCAGTTCCGTTAGCAGTTGCGGCAGTAGCGTTTTATGCAAGACTTGTCGATAATGCTCTATGTGAAGTTGATAAGGGTGTCATAGAAGCGGCTACAGCAACCGGTGCGAAAACCTTCATGATTATTAAAGACGTATTAATGGCAGAGGCACTAGCTGGGTTGATGAGGGGGCTAACGGTGACAGCAATAAGTCTTATTGGTTATTCAGCTATGGCTGGAATAGTTGGTGGCGGTGGGGTAGGTGATTTAGCAATAAGGTTCGGATACTACAGATACCAGACGAATATAATGCTAATCACCGTTGTATCACTAATTGTACTGGTACAGCTACTTCAATCATTAGGGGACTATATTTCTGCTAGGGCTGACAAGAAATAGTGAGGACTAATTCGAGGACTAATTAAAAGAGGATTTACGAGTTGACAAAAATCGAAATAGCAATTATGGCTAGCGAAAATCTTAATAAGAATTATGTGGTAACGAAAAATAGGGAAAGAAGAATTATGAACTGATGAGAAGTGGGATAAACAGATAATTATGCGCTGCAAAAATGGGGGGGGAATTAATTATGAGCTATAAAAAATATTGGGACGAAAAGATAGAAACAATGGCTAGGCCTGAATTAGAGAGGCTACAGTATAAGCTGCTTTATGAGCATTTGAAATTTACTTATGCCAACTCTGAATATTATAGGGAGGCTTTTGATGAGGCGGGTGTTAGCCCTGATGACTTAGAATCCTTGGATGACTTGAGAAAATTTCCGTTCATAAATAAATATATAGAGCGGGATAGACAGCTCAAAAGCCCTCTTTTAGGTGATATGGTTGCTGTATCTGAAGAAGAGGTTGTATTCGTTTCAGCTTCAAGTGGTTCTACAGGAGTACCTACCTTGAGCCCTTTTACAAAGCAGGATTTTGATGACTTTCAGGATGTTGAGAGCAGATTGTTTTGGGCTGCAGGCATGAGGCCCACAGACAGGTATGTGCATGCATTGAATTTTACACTGTTTGTAGGTGGACCTGATGTTATTGGTGCACAAAATCTAGGAGCGCTATGTATATGGGCAGGCACTATTCCTTCTGAAAGATTATTGTTTATTTTGAAAGAATTCCAACCAACTATAATATGGACAACACCCTCGTATGCCTGGTTTCTCGGGGAAACGGCCAAACAAAATGGCATTGATCCGGCCAAGGATTTGAAAATCAGAAAAATTATAGTTGCAGGAGAGACAGGAGGTTCTATTGAGGCCACCAGAAGAGCAATAGAGGAGTTGTGGGATGCTGAGGTGTATGACTTTTTTGGCATTTCGGATATCTTTGGAGCCTGCGCAGGGATGTGCAGCGAGAAAAGTGGCTTGCATCTTGCAGAAGACCATATTTTGGTGGAGGTTATTAATCCAGATACGCTTGAGCCTGTCGCAGATGGTGAAAGGGGTGAAATAGTGCTGACCACCCTGAAAAAATCAGCTAGACCGATGATTCGTTTTAGAACTGGCGACATTGGTACAGTGAACAGACAACCCTGCGAATGTGGAAGAACACATGCCAGAATTTCGATAACAGGACGTCTGGATGACTTATTAATAGTATCAGGGGTTAACGTTTTTCCAAGCGATATTGAGTTTGTAGTGAGAAGTTTCTCTGAACTTTCGGGAGAATATAGGATTACAGCAACCACAGAGAATTTCACAACAAAGTTTCTTGTAGAAGTAGAAAAGGCTCATGATACTTTAGTTGACAATGCTAGCATAGCTGAACAAGTCGCCACACGTATAAAGGTTCGAGTTGGAGTTAAACCAAAAGAGGTTAGAGTCCTTGAAAATGGAGCTCTTCCGAGGGAAACACATAAAGCAAAGAGACTTATAGACCTGAGAACCAAGGAGGTACAATATGCCTAATTTAAGCGATAAGGTTGGCACCTTTACGGATTCTGTTATACGAAGAATGACAAGAATAGCCAATAGTTATGGTGCAATTAATTTGTCTCAGGGCTTCCCTGATTTTGATCCTCCAATTGAGCTCAAAGAGGCCTTGCAAAAAGTGGCTATTGGAAATGTTCATCAGTATTCTATTACATGGGGAGCAAATAACTTCAGAGAGGCACTGGCTAAAAAACAATCGAGGTTTATGGGGATAGATATTAATCCTGAAACTCAAATAGTAGTCACTTGTGGAAGCACGGAGGCTATGCTTGCGGCAATGCTTACAGTATGTAACCCTGGCGACAAGGTTATAGTGTTTTCTCCATTTTATGAAAACTATACTGCGGATGCTATTTTGTCAGGAGCTACACCTATATATATACCCCTGAGGCCACCTGAGTTCGGCTTTGATGTTTCAGAGCTTGAAGAGGCCTTCTTACAAAAACCAAAGGCTATTATTCTGTGTAATCCATCCAATCCAATTGGAAAGGTTTTTACCCTTGAAGAGTTAAAAATAATAGCCGAATTTGCTGAGAAATATGATACCTTTGTTATTACCGATGAAGTTTATGAGCATATAGTCTATGAGCCGCACAAACATGTGTATTTTGCTGCACTTCCCAGAATGTTTGAAAGAACAATTTCCTGCAGCTCACTTTCTAAAACCTATTCCATTACAGGTTGGAGGCTGGGGTATCTTATTGCACCACAACATATAATTGAAGCTGCCAGAAAGGTACATGATTTTTTGACTGTTGGTGCGGCTGCCCCATTACAGGAAGCTGCTGTAACTGCATTGAACTTTGAAGATGAATATTATGATATATTGAAAAGAATTTACTCTGAAAAAAGAGAGTTCTTTATAGATGGGTTAAGGCAACTAGGGTTAAACTTTACCATTCCTCAGGGTGCTTACTATGTTCTGGTGGACATATCGGAATTTGGGGCCCAAAGTGATGTCGAGTTTTGTGAATGGATGGCTAGAGAGGTTGGGGTAGCGGCTGTGCCGGGCTCTAGTTTTTTTAGAGAGGACATAAATCATTTGATAAGATTCCACTTTGCAAAGAGCAAGAGTACTTTAGAGTTGGCACTAAAAAGATTGGCTACTCTAAAACAGTTGGCAAAGGAGAGGTATTCATGATAGAGATACGCTGGCATGGAAGAGGAGGACAAGGCGGATTCACGGCCGCAAAGCTTCTAGGAGCTTCAATTAGTCTCTATGGTGATAGATATGCTCTCTCCTTTCCTTCATTCGGACCTGAAAGAAGAGGCGCTCCAGTCCTTGCATATACGAAAATAAATAATCAAAAGATTCTCGATAGAAGTGAAATAACAAAATGCGATTATATTGTTATCTTGGATGATTCTCTATTTAACGAGTCATTTTTGTACGATTTGAAGCCAAATGGAAGAATATTAATAAATTCTAGTGATGTGTCAAAGTATAACAATCCATCAGTATTCACTATTGATGCTACCAGCCTTTCTCTTGAAATACTTGAAAAACCAATTACAAACACTGCTATGCTGGGTGCATTGATTGGAGTATCAGGCATATTAGAGCTAGATGCAGTTTTGGCAGGAGCAGAGGATTTTATGAAAGGCGAATTATTATTTAAGAATAAAAGGCTAATAGAAAGGGCATTCGGCTTAGCGAGAGGGGGAAGCCATGAACAAACCACAAATTATTCAGCTAGATAGACCAAAGCATATAAGAGATTATCCAAATGGTCCATGTTATAAAGCCGGCACACTTGTGACTACTAATGCTGATTGGAGGACAGAGCGGCCCATCTTTAATGCAGATAAGTGTAATGGGTGCTACTATTGCTATCTTTGCTGCCCTGAAGGTGTAATAAGTAAAAATCAATCTAGAATTGAGATTGATTTTGATTTTTGCAAGGGTTGTGGAATATGTGCCAATGTTTGTCCTAGAAATGCATTTGAAATGGTTAGAGAGGATAAAACAAAATGAAAAAGAAATTTCTTTCTGGAAATGAAGCTGTTGCAGAAGGGGTAAGACTATCCTCACCACATGTTATAGCGGCTTACCCTATTACTCCTCAGACTGTAGCCGTTGAGTATTTAGCCCAAATGGTTGAAGACGGTAGCTTGGTGGCAGAGTTTTTACATGTGGAATCAGAGCATTCTGCTTTATCAGCGTGCATGGGCGCAAGTAGTGTTGGAGCGAGAAGTTTCACAGCTACATCCTCGCAGGGCTTGTTATATATGGCGGAATGCCTTCATTATGCAAGTGGGGGAAGATTTCCAATAGTAATGATGAATGCGAACAGGTCACTTGCTCTGCCCTGGAGTATTTATGGTGACCATAGAGATTCATTGTCTCTGCTGGATTGCGGTTGGATTCAGGTATATACAGAGGATGCACAGGAGAGCTTGGACATGGTAATACAAGCCTTTGCTATAGCTGAAAATCTTAGCGTTCTCACGCCTGTAATGATTAATCTTGATGGATTCATTCTAACGCACACCTATGAGCCGGTGGAAATACCTGATGAGGAACAGGTTAAAGCATTTTTGCCTGCTTTTAACACACCATATAAAATGAATTTTGAAGAGCCTCAAAATATGGGCTTTAGTACTTCTCCTTCTGATAATATGGAGTTTAAATATCAGCAACATCAGGCGATGCTGGCAGCAAAAAAGGTTATTATGCAAGTCGATAGTCGATTTGAAAAAGAGTTTGGGAGAGGCTATGGAGGAATGGTACATGCATATAGATGTGAGGATGCAGATTACATAATTATTAGTTTGGGCAGTACATCTGGAACATGTAAAGTGGTTGCAGATGAACTTCGTGAGGAAGGAATAAAGGCGGGTGTCCTAAAAATTCGTTTTATGAGGCCATTTCCCGAGGAAGAAATATATAAGTTTACAAAACATGCAAAAGGAATTGCTGTTATTGACAGGGATATTTCTTTCGGATATGAGGGAACTGTGTACACAAATGTTAGTTCTGCTCTCTCGAAGTATAACTCTAATATTGCTAAGTTAAATTATATTGCTGGGCTGGGTGGAAGGGATATTTCTAAACAAGATATTCGGGAGATGTTTTATGGCATTAAGGCTGCAGCAGAAGGCTTGGAGCATGATAAAATAACATTTTTTAACTTGGGGGTAGAAATATGAGCAACATAACCGCAAAAACTATTACCGATAAGGAGTTTTTTTATGGCCATAAGGCTTGTGCTGGATGCGGAGGAAGTATAGCTGTAAGACTTGCTTTAAAGGTCTTAGGAGAGAGGACTTATACTGTTATTCCAGCCGGGTGTATGTCAGCTGTAAGCTTTATTTATCCTCAGCTTTGTTTCTCGAGTAACGCAATAATATCGACATTTCCTGGCACTGCTTCAATGATGAGCGGAATAGCTACAGGAGCAAAGGCGCTGGGGCTAAAGGACTTTCATGTGTTGGGAATAGCAGGCGATGGAGGCACTGCGGATATTGGGCTTCAAGCTCTATCAGGGGCCATTGACAGAAGAGATAAGATTATATACATCTGCTACGATAATGAAGCCTATATGAATACTGGAATACAAAAAAGCGGATTAACGCCTTTTGGTGCAAAAACTACTACCACCCCTGCAGGCCAGAACATAAGAGGTACTTTAACTCAAAAGAAAAATATGTTTGAAATAGTTGCTGCTCACGGGATTGATTACGCTGCCACTGCAAGTGTTGGGTATATTCAGGATTATATTAACAAGCTTGAGAAGGCAGCAAGTGTTGAGGGAACCTCGTATATTCACGTTTTTGCACCCTGCCCTACAGGCTGGGGAGCTAAATCCGATAGTGCTATTGAGCTAGGAAGGCAGGTAGTTGATTGCGGACTATGGTACCTGGCTGAATATGAAGATGGAGCTTTTACATTAAATAAAAATCCCAAGGAATTTAAACCAATTGAGGATTATCTGAAAGCTCAGGGTCGGTTTAAGCATCTTCAGAATGCTGACATTGATAGAATTACACAAGCTAGAGACAAAAAATGGTCAGATATTAGAAAAGCATGGGTTAAATAAATCTCACCTGCCAAAAGTTATAAGACAGGCGTCTCAGGATTGACCTTTTTTCAGGATTTTACCTATTAAATATGTGTAAATGGTAATACATCAGGTTTGCGTGTGCAATACCTGATTTTTTATTTACATTAATCGGTAAAATTTGATATATTATTTATAAATGTAAAGAGGTTATTAGTTAATGTAAAGATGTGATGTATTAATATAAAAATGTTATTGATTAATGTAAAAAAGTTATTAATTAATATAAAGATGTTATTAATTAATGCAATGATTATTGTTAACCTTATTTTTAATTAAAAGATTGCTATATTAGTTAGGAGAATATACTATGCCAAACGGAGCATTTTTTACAGGTAAATATAAAAATGTATTTGCGGAATTAGGAATCACACAGCAGGAAATTAAGAACAAAATAAGTGAAACATTTAATACCATGTTCTTTGATCCAGAAGAGCGTATTTACTTTGAAATGGGTGAAAATATGGGGTATATGCTGGATACTGGAAATAATGATGCTCGTACCGAGGGAATGAGCTATGGAATGATGATGGCAGTTCAAATGGACAGAAAGAATATTTTTGATAGGCTGTGGTTGTTTTCCAAAACATATATGTACCAAAGCAAAGGTAAATACCATGGATACTTTGCATGGTCAGTTTCGACTGATGGCAAAAAAAATTCGCAGGGTCCTGCGCCCGATGGTGAGGAATATTATGCTTTGGCATTGTTCTTTGCAAGCGAAAGATGGGGAGATGGTGCTGAGCCATTTAATTACAGTGAGCAGGCGAGGGACATTTTGAGACACTGTGTACATCAGGATGAGATAGTTAAAGGTGGCTCGCCTATGTGGGATAGAACAAACTATTACATAAAATTTGTTCCTGAAACACCATTCTCCGATCCTTCATATCATTTGCCCCATTTTTATGAGCTATTTGCACTTAGAAGTGATGAACAGGACAGACCATTTTGGCAAAAGGCTGCTAAGGCTAGCCGTGAGTATTTGCACATGGCTTGTGACAAGGAAACTGGCTTAGCTTCTGAATATGCTGAGTTTGATGGCACTCCAAAGTTGCTTTTCGGGAAGAACTTTGAGTTTTACTCAGATGCATACCGTGTAGCAATGAATATAGGACTAGATGCTTCATGGTTTGGTGTGGACGACCAATTATGTGACATTGCAGACAAACTACAGGCTTTTTTTAGTGAAAATACAAGCTTGGGTGATTACAAAGCATATTCTTTAAAAGGTATTCCATACGATGAACCCGCTATGCATCCCGATGCAATAATATCTACAAATGCAGCAGCTTCATTGGCTGCAAGGGGTAAGTATAGGCTTCAGTGTGTAAAGGATTTCTGGGAGCGTCCATTGAGAAAAGGTGATAGAAGATATTATGACAATTGTCTCTATTTCTTCTGTTTGCTGATGCTTGCAGGGGAGTACAAAATATATTAGCATTTGATTTTAGGGTTATTTGTATCACTAAAGGCATATTTAACCATATATTAAGTATTATTCTATATAGCTGAATAGTATGATAGAATAGTACCAGTTGGATGCTATTTCCAGAAACTATTTTATTAAGAGGTGTGTTATGCTTAATACTTTAATTGTTTACGAAGGAAAGTATGGAACAGCCCAAAAGACAGCTGAGACCTTTGGATATTTGCTGGGGAATACCCATGTTTGTGATGTAGAGAAGGCACCTAGCGAAATTACAAAATATGAAAATATGTTATTGGTGTTTTCATTATATGGGCCACAAACTGCGGTAAAAACGAAAAAATACATACAATCAATAGAAAGTAGTAGCTTAGGAAGGCTAAAGATAGGGCTTGTAGGAGTAGGGCTTTCCACCATACATTTTGATAAGTATTTAGAGGACATAACAACACTGTTAGGAAGAACTGCTGACTATACATGCTTTATATTGGGAGAACTGCGTATTGCAAAGCTTTCTAAGGAAGATTTGCAATTACTTGAAATGTTTAAAAAGACCACGGGGACTGAGGTGGAGGACAAGGGAGAATTTGATATTAAGCAGCTTATACATAGAGCAGATGAAATTAGGAGTGTTTTCAAGACCTGCACTGCTCCAATGGAAAAGGATAAGCTAAGAGCAGAGATTGAAAAGTTTATAATTGAGCACAATACCATGGCACTTGCAACTGCCCATGATGGTGTACCCCGCTGTTCGCCTGTGGAATATCAGTATTTAGATGGAAAGTTTTATATTGTAACTGAAGGTGGTCAAAAATTTGCTGGTATTCTGCAAAATGGACGTGCTTCTATAGGCATCTATAATAATTATACAAGTATGGGCAGTGTGTATGGAATGCAAATCACAGCAACGGTTCAAATAGTACCACTTTTTTCTCAAGAGTATAATAAGGTGTTTGAAAAAAGGGGAATTTCCCAGGAAACAATAAAAAAATTGCCAATAAGCCTTTATGTTATAAGCCTCACTCCTAGAAAGTATGAGGTGATAAACAGCGATTTTAAGAAGTTGGGATATGATCCAAAGCAGCAGTATTCTGATACAGCAGTAATATGAGACAGTATTATTCCGAAATAGCAACATTCTGGAATAGGCGACATGAGGTAGAAATAAACATAATTTTATAAGTGTGGCTATGACACCTTGCAATGTCATAGCCACATGTTTTGTTTTATTTATCCTGTGTTTATTTAATTTGAAGCTCTATCAAGTCATTTTCAGCACCAAAACCACTCCTGTAGTTCACTAGTCCCTTATTCTTTTCCCAGGTAAATGACTCAAAATAACCTGTTCCGGTCATATCATTGTAGGAATGATACACTCTCTTGTTTCCATCTACTTCAATGTAATAATGAAAGCCGGATTCATCTTCTCCCAATTTGTCTTTAAGTTCTTTTGCTTGACAAACGATTACACTGTCCTCAGGTAATTTATATGAGGATTTAAGACTTTCAAGATTTTCATGAGAAGCATCAAATCTATATATGGTGTTCTTCTGCACATAAAAGTAGCCTAAATTTAAGCGTTCTTCTCCAACACCATCAACAGGCTCCAGCTCCAATTCATATACAGCTCCGTCCTTGAGCAGTGCAACCTGCTCAACACTTAGCTTAACGTCGAGGGTTTGCACATCTTCACCAAATGCAAAAGTTCCAGAATATGTGGCCTCTGTAATATTATCTTTGAAGAAAAATGTGTTACTTTGAGGTTTGTTGTCTTCATTTATGTAGTCTGTCTCCGCATCCTCGGTTTTCTTGTTGATTGTAGCACTTGCAATACTTGTATTTGTGGCTGATGTATCACTTGCAATGCTTGTATTCATGGCTGATGTGTGGTCGGAAATATCTACATCACTTTTGTCAGAAGAATTCGTAGTATCTGTCGTAGTGGGTGGGGTATTATTATCAGCTCCTATTCTTGTAGTGGAACACGCTGAAAACATTGTACAAATCATTAGTAATGATATAATACATGCGCTAATATGTTTAAATTTCTTCATTTTTTGTATCCTTTCACTTTAGAATGCTCTCATTCTAGCAGCCATTAATTTTAGAATGCACTAATTTTAGCAGGCTTTCATTTTTATTGGACAGTGCTAAAACCTTATATTGTAAATACTACCAATAGGTTGTATTTGAGTCAATATGTGTTCTCAAATAAAGATAATGAACCCGAACTGTTAAAAAAATTAGTCATGTGATAGAATGGTAAATATTAATAAATTTAGTGCATGAAGTAAGAAAATTAATAAATAGGTAAAATGAGGGCTAAATAATGGATGCTAGTAATGTTCTAAATATTAATCAATACAAACCCACTATAAAAGATACCCATGTAAGCCGTGAAGCTTTATACATAAAGATTAATGAAAGCCTTAAAAAAGAACGCAATATTATTCTTGTTTCTGCAGAAGCAGGGTATGGTAAAACAAATCTAGTAGCAGGATGGTTAAATAGACATGCTCAATGTAACACTTGGCTTTGTCTAGATGAATATTGTAATGATCCCATAAGTTTTTTAAACTATATAGTTTTCGCCTTCCGAAAGGTCAATAAAACATTCGGCGACATGATAGAAAATCTTATGAGTACACCCAAGCTTCCAAAAGTAGAAATAATAAGCTCATATATAATAAAAGAAATTGCGGAGATAAAGGAAAACATTGTTGTAATATTTGATGATTATCATATAATAACAAACCCATATATACACAAGCTGATGCAGCGATTGCTGGATTCCAAATTACATAACATACTACCTATAATAATCACCAGACAAGATCCACCATTTACTCTTCCTAGATGGAGAGCGAGTGATAGATTGACAGAAATTAGGTCTTTTGACTTAAGGTTTGAGACTGATGAAATAAAAGAATTCTTTAGTAAAAATTTTCACGTTAAACTTGAAGCTGACACGCTTAATATGTTGGAAAACCGAACAGAGGGGTGGGCTGCTGGGTTACAGTTAATTGGCTTATCCTTTATGAACTTTATACAGGAGCAAGGAGATAGGGAATTAATAGAACAATTTACTGGTAACAACAGATTTATTGCGGATTATCTAATGGAAGAGGTTTTTGAAAAACAGGAAGCCCATATCAGGACCTTTTTAAAAATAACCAGTATTCTTAGAATTTTTAATGAAGAGCTTTGTAATACTGTTACGGGACTTAACAACAGTAAACAAATATTAGAGCGACTAGAAAAAGAAAATCTTTTTTTAGCGCCTATAGATGGTAAAAGAGATTGGTATAGGTATCATAATCTTTTCTCGGAGTTTCTGAGCATGAGGCTTGATAAGGGCCTGAAAATGGAGATATGCAGAAAAGCAAGTGCATGGTATAAGACCAATGGCTTTATTGAGCTAGCCTTTGAATATGCTTTAGAATCAGGTGATGGCGAATTGATGCTAAGCATGGTAAATCAATTGTGCTCAAAGTATCTATTTAATGGTAGAATTGAAAAGGTTCTTGAACATTTAAATTCAATTAAGAAGACAATTAATAGGATAGATGTTGAGGTTGAGACAATTAGAGCTTGGTGCTTGTTTCTTTTAGGAGAAAGAGAAAAGGCGTGTAAGGTCCTAAAGGAATTAAAAGGTGTTCAGGAAATCAAGGAGTCTAGTATGTTGGGAAAAATAAAGGCTCTTGAAGCTATCATCTATACAAATATAGATAAGAGCGAAGCTTTGATGCTTGCTGAGGAAGCGGTATCTATATTAAAAGATGATAATAAGATTTTCTATAATATTGCATTAAGGACTCTTGGCTTGGTGAAGATTTCTGAAGGTGTAATAGATGAAGCTTGCATAGCTTTTAAAAAGATAATTGATGGAGTTGATTCTAAAAACTACCGATTAATTGAAATGTCAGCATTTGTTACTTATATAGATTGTTTAATTACTATGGGAAAGAAAAAATATGCTCAAAGCTTATGTGAGAAATTCTTAGATGAATATAAAGATCAACATGGGAATTTGCTCCCAATGGCAAAGATGGTTTATCTGCCGTTGGGGATATGCTTATATATTGGAAATGATTTAAAAAGAGCAAAAGAATACTTATGTGAAGGCATTAACTTTTGTAGGGAGATGAAGCTAATATCAACAATAGGAAATGCAGAGGGTATTTATGTTAAATTACTTTACATATTGGGTGACAAGTATGCTGCCTTGAAAACGCTATTAAAATATAAAAGCTTAGCGAAAAGCTCAGGACTTGAGAATACTTTTGCAATGCTTGAGGCCATCGAGATCGATTTGTGCCTAAAGGAGAAAAACAATAAGATGGTATCTGAATGGATGCAAGAGCGTAGAGAAATTATAAGTGATAATAGGCGTTTAGTTTCTTGTAGCACTAAATTAACGTATGTAAGAGCTTTATTAGATGCCAAAAAGTATTCTGAAGCGGAAACTATATTATTGGAAGAAGAGGAATTTGCAAGAAAAAGTCAAAAGTATGAGCAGTTGATAACAATACTAATACTCTCAGCATTAGTTAAAAAATATAACGGAGCAGAGAAGAAAGCCCTTACTTACATAAGTGAAGCATTAAGATTAGCTGAGCCTGAAGGATACATTAGAAATTTTTTAGACGAGGGTAGCGAAGTCTTAGAGCTTGTTCATAGTGTAAATCATGTATCACCGAAAATTGTTAATGTATTGGAGAAAAACAATGGTTTGAAAGCCACTATAGAACCACTAAAGGAAAAGGAATTTGAAATTCTTAAGCTGATTTCAATAGGAATGTCAAATGCAGAAATTGCACAAAACCTCTATATAACAACGGGGACTACTAAATGGTACATCAACAACATATTTGCCAAGCTAGGGGTTAATAAGAGAACACAAGCTGTTGAAAAAGCTAGGCAATATGGAATTATAAACTAAGTATATATGCTAGAAAAAACCTAACTTTTACACCTAACTTTCGGGAGGTGAAAAGGTAGGTTTTTTTATTTATCATAAAATAAGATTATTGTGTCGAAACTGGTTGACAAAATAGCAATAATATAAGGAGGAACAAAATGAAAAGAAGAATAATGTCTGTAATTGTTTCGATAGCAGTGTTGCTTAGTTCGTTTTCTGCAACATTTGCATCAAAAGACCAGGAGGTATACAAAGATTTAAATGGTCACTGGGCTACTGAAGCGATTTATAAATGGTCTGGATACGGAGTAATAAATGGGAATAATGGTCTTTTCAGACCTAATGACTCTATAACCAGAGGAGAAATGGCTTGTATTCTTAATAATATTATGGGATATAAGGTCGCTGCAAAAAACACATTCTCAGATTTAAAAGATGGGCAGTATTATACTGACGCTTTACTAAAGGCAAATGCAGCTGGAATCATTAATGGTAATGGCAACGGAAATGGTACACTTACTGTACGTCCTACCGATAAGCTTACTAGAGAAGAAGCTTGTGTAATTATGGCTAAAGCCTTTGCGGTTAGCGATGGAAGCATAGCCAAATCTAAATTTGCGGATTCAAAATTAGTGTCTTCATGGGCAAGAGCTTCAGTATTTGGTATGGAAGCCAAAGGGTATGTAAAGGGGAGTAATGGTAAGTTTAATCCAAAATCAAGCATTACCAGAGCAGAAATTGTTGCAATTATTAATAATATAGTTAAAGCATATTATACAAAGGCTGGTACATATACAGACAATGTAGCAGGGACTGCTGTTATCAAGGCACCTGATGTTACTCTAAAAGACGTAGCTATCTCAGAAAATCTGATTATTGCAGAAGGTGTTGGAGAAGGTGATGTATCACTTAATAGTGTGTCCGTTAAAGGAAATACCGTTGTAAGAGGTGGCGGTGAGAATTCTATACATATTAATGGAAATTCAAATATAACAAGTGTAAGAATTGAAAAGGTTGGAGATAAAATAAGACTTGTAGTAGATGACGGTAACACTATAGATGTAGAAATAGCAAAAGGTGAAGAAATAATAATAACAGGTTCTGTAGGAACTTTGGATATAGGTGCTTCTGGCGCAGTTGTATATGTGAGAGATGCGAATATTTCAAATGTAGCAGTTACAGGTGATAGTTCCACAATTATTGTAAATAAGGACTCAAAGTTAGGTTCGGTTTCAGTTGAAAATACAGCTAATAATACTGCTATTAAGACAGAACAGGGTGCAGTTGTAGCCTCTGTTACGGCGGCAGCAAAGACGGATATTAGTGGTAATGGAGAAATAGAAAAGGTTGTTCTCAATGAGGGTGCCAATAATTCAAGTGTCTTGACACCTAATACACAGATAACAGCAGCTCAAGGAGTATCGGGTGCAACAGCTGCTGGCGGAGTGGCTATTGAAGCGGGAAGTACAGCAACAAATAATGGTACAGGTACAGGAGCAGGTACAGGTACAGGAGCAGGCACAGGAACAGGAACAGGTACAGGAACAGGTACAGGAGCAGGCACAGGATCAGGCTCAGGCTCGGGTTCTGGCTCGGGTTCAGGCTCAGGCTCAGGCTCAGGCAACACAGACCCAGTGCCTCCTACAGAAGTTAAGCCAACTTCTATTTCTGTAAATACTAATACATTAGCTTTAGAAGTAGGCGGTGGCACACAAACAATATCAGCAACAATTACCCCTTCAAATGCCACAAACAAAGGCATTACTTGGTCATCAAGCGACACTGGGGTAGCAACAGTAGATAGTAATGGAGTTGTTACACCGGTAGCTGCAGGAACAGCAACTATTACAGCAACAGCAGCTGCTGATGCAAGTATAAAGGCTACAACTCAAGTTACGGTATCAAATCCAACACCTACTGACGTTAAACCGACTTCTATTTCCGTAAATACTAATGCAATGGTTTTTGAAGTAGGTGGTGGCACACAAACAATATCAGCAACAATTACCCCTTCAAATGCCACAAACAAAGGCATTACTTGGTCATCAAGTGACAATGGGGTAGCAACAGTAGATAATAATGGAGTTGTCACACCAGTAGCTGCAGGAACAGCGACTATTACAGCAACAGCAGCTGCTGATGAAAATATAAAGGCTACAACTCAAGTTACGGTATCAAATCCAACACCTACTGACGTTAAACCAACTTCTATTTCTCTAAATACTAATACAATGGCTTTAGAAGTAGGCGGTGGCACACAAACAATATCAGCAACAATTGCTCCTGAAAATGCTACAAACAAAGGCATTACTTGGTCATCAAGTGATACCGGGGTAGCAACAGTAGATAGTAATGGAGTTGTCACACCAGTAGCAGCAGGAACAGCGACTATTACAGCAACAGCAGCCGCTGATACAAGCATAAAAGCAACAATTCAAGTTACGGTATCAAATCCAACACCTACTGAAGTTAAGCCAACTTCTATCTCTGTAGCTCCTAATACAATGGCTCTAGAAGTAGGCGGTGGCACACAAACAATATCAGCAACAGTTGCTCCTGAAAATGCTACAAACAAAGGCATTACTTGGTCATCAAGTGATACTGGGGTAGCAACAGTAGATAGTAATGGAGTTGTTACACCGGTAGCTGCAGGAACAGCGACTATTACAGCAACAGCAGCTGCTGATGCAAGTATAAAGGCTACAACTCAAGTTACGGTAGCAGAAAAACCTACAAGTGCAAGCGTTGAATTCTTGCCAAATTACGTGGCATCGTTCACAGCAAACAAAAATGAATTATCGTTTATGGTTAAAGGCACTTTAGATGGAACTATAGATACAAGCAAGCTAAAATACACGACATCTGAAGCAGGTGGTGCTAGTAAGGGTTTATCCGGTACATATACAAAGGTAGACTTTACTACAACACCCACAGCTGGACAGTACTATTATTTAAGCTATACTGGCGAAACAACCGTTTATATTAAATTGACTGATGCTGATGCTGCTGCTATAAAAGCGCTGTCTGGCTACGGAAATGATTCAGTTAACACTAATTCAAATACCGACAGACTGGTTGCAGAGGATAATTGGTATCAAAATGCGAAGGGTGGCGCTAAAGGAGTTTCTATAAATTATTCTATTGCTGTTAAAAATACTGGCCGTAGCATTTCCTGTTTTTATCAGTATGATGCGAAGAATAATATGATAGGTAATTCATCTAAGGTAATTGACATGAGTTCAACTGGTAATGTACTTATTAGCTCACTAACAACATCGCTGGATTTCTGTGATGGTACATATACTCCAAATGTTTTGCCAAAAGATGGCTATATAAAGGTAGTGAATGTTACTGAAGATGTTATAAATAACGGCATTACATTAGATAATAATAACTGGGGACCAAACTCTATAGTTTTACCTTCTGAAATAATTGTAAATGAAGATGATACAAAAAAAATATCAGTAGCTTTTAATCCAGCATATTTAGCAGATGAAGGAATTATATGGTCAACATCTGATAGTTACTTTGCTCAAATAAATGAAAATGGTGAAGTTACTGGAAAAAGGTTGGGTCAAGTAACTATTACGGCAATTTCAAAGGTTAATCCAAAAATAAAAGCAACAACTACTGTAAAAGTATTAAAACCCGTGTCTTCTATTACTGATTTGGAGTTTGATGGGCGAAATAATATAGCTAAATGGTATAAAGCTTCTAATCAAGCTAGTTATATAGTAACACTGTATCGAACTATAGACTATAATACAAAAACAACACAGGTAATTGAAGGTATTACAAATTCATATGTTAACTTATCTGATAAGATGCAAGGTGCTGGTTCTTATAGTATAAAAATACAAGCAATAGGTGATGGAATAGTATATGGATATTCAAACGTCGCTAATAGTTATTCTGTAGAAAAGCTAGATCCACCAACAGGGCTGAAGTGGCAAGGAAATACAGCAACATGGTCAGCAGTTAGCGGTGCAGATCAGTATAATGTTTACTTATATACGGAAAATTATGATCATATTCATAGCATGAGCACCACTGTCACCTATATGGACTTTGATGGTTTCTTAAAAAATGCTGCAGCTGGAAATTATATGTTCAAAGTTGAGGCGGTAAAAAATATAACTACTTCTTCAAAAGCTTATTCGTCTGCTATGTCAGAATTAAAAAAGATTGTTACTATTTCGGTTACTCCAAATGCGATAACTTTGGAGGGAGTTGGAGACACTCAATCATTATTAGCAACAATATTACCATCAGATGCTGCAAGCAAAGGTATTACTTGGTCATCAAGTAACACTAATATAGCAACTGTAGATAATAATGGAGTTGTTACATCGTTAGCCGTAGGAACAGCTACAGTCACAGCAACTACTGTTGCAGATAAAAATATAAAAGCGGAAATTGAAGTTAAGGTATTACCAATTAAACCAACTTCTATCTCTGTTACTCCAAGTGCAGTTACTTTACAAGTAGGTGCAGGAACAAAAACCTTATTAGCAACAATTACACCTTTAGAGGTTATTAACAAAGGTATTACTTGGTCATCAAGCGATACT
This sequence comes from Bacillota bacterium, assembly GCA_023439045.1. GTDB lineage: Bacteria > Bacillota > Clostridia > Acetivibrionales > DSM-1351 > Ruminiclostridium. Next base: position 157,123 of record JAEXOY010000030.1, read on the forward strand.
AAGATAGCTACTGTTGATCAAAATGGAGTTGTTACTCCGGTATCAGCTGGAAAAGCTACTATAATTGTGTCATCAGCAGTAGATGTAAATATTAACGCGACTACTGAAGTTACCGTTGACCCAAAACCAGAAGTTAAACCAACTTCTATTTCAGTTACTCCAAGTGCAATAAATTTAGAAGTAGGTGGCGAAGCAAAAACAATACTAGCAGTAATTACACCTTCAGATGCTACAAACATAGGTATTACTTGGTCATCAAGTGACACTAAGATTGCAACTGTAGATAATAATGGCGTTGTTACTGCGGTAGCTCCAGGAACAGCAACTATTACGGCTACATCAGTAGTAGATGCAAATTTAAAAGCTACAATTGAAGTTAAGGTAGAGGACGACTTTTTAACAAATTACATAGCAGGGTTCACAGCAAACAAAAATGAATTATCGTTTATGGTTAAAGGCACTTTAGATGGAGCTATAGATACAAGCAAGCTAAAATACACGACATCTGAAACTGGTGGTACTAGTAAGGGTTTAGACGGTACATATACAAAGGTAGACTTTACTACAACACCCACAGCTGGACAGTACTATTATTTAAGCTTTAATGGCGAAACAACCGTATATATTAAATTGACTGATGCTGATGCTGCTGCTATAAAAGCGCTTTCTGGATACGGAAATGATTCAGTTAACATCAATTCAAATACCGACAGACTGGTTGCAGAGGATAATTGGTATCAAAATTCGAAGGGTGGCGCTAAAGGAGTTTCTATAAATAATTCTATTACTGTTAATAATACTGGCCGTAGCATTTCCTGTTTTTATCAGTATGATGCGAATAATAATATGATAGGTAATTCATCTAAGGAAATTGGCTTGAGTTCAACTGGTAATGTGCTTATTAGCTCACTAACAACATCGCTGGATTTCTATACTGGCACATATACTCCAAATGTTTTGCCGACAGATGGCTTTGTAAAAGCGGTGACTGTTAATGAAACTGCTATATTGAATGGCATTACACTTGATAATAATAATTGGGGGCCTAATTCCATTACCTTACCGTCAGAAATAATATTAATTAATAACGATAAAAAAACTATACCTGTAGCTTACAATCCAAATGATGCGGGGCTAGGGGTTACATGGTCAACATCGGATGTTTCCATAGTTTCTGTAAATGAAAATGGTGAAGTTACAGGGATTTATTCTGGGAGTACCACTGCGCAAGCGATTATTACGGCAACATCAAAGGGTAATGACAGAATTAAAGCAACAACTACGGTTAAAGTATTATTACCTTTAGAGAATGTAACTGAAATAAATCTAAGTGACGAAAATATTGTTAGCTGGGGTGCAGTTGAGCATGCTGATAACTACATATTAAATGTTTATAAGGATAATATACTCTGCAATACAATTCAAAATGTTACATCAACAGCTATAGACATAAGTAGTTCTTTGAAATATGAAGGTGAGTACTATATAGATGTACAGGCAATAGGTGATGGAATAACCTATGGATATTCAGAACCTACGAGTAGTAGCGCAGTTAAAAAGCTAGCTCAACCAACATCACTGAAGTGGTCTGAAAAAGTAGCAAAATGGAATTATGTTTCACGCGCATCAAGGTATACTGTTACCTTATATAGGAATGGTCAAATTGATACGGTTTATACTACAACTGGCACTGACATGGACTTTACTAAGCTGGACTGTCCTTCGTTGAAAGAACCAGTTGCTGGGACTTATTCGTTTTCAGTGTTGGCGAAAGATTCCACATTAGGACAAACTTCGTTTGCTAAATCGGGAGAATTCACTATTGCTCAAACAAAAGATATTTTGTTAAATATTACAACAGGTTCTGGAATAGAAGTTAAGTCGGATACTCCAACAGATATTACTGTACATGTTGATTCTTCTTTAAGTAGTATTACTATAGATATTACAAAAGAACGTTTACAGTGGATAGTGTATTCTGTAGAGGCGGGAGAGGCTACGGGGACTGAAACTGAGGTTAGTGATGAAAAATTGACATATTCAGTAGATTTGAGTAAGTTAACCAGTAGTAACCCTGTTAAATTAGTACTAAAGGCATGCTCCATGGATATGGGTTATATTAAATATTACGTGAATATACTAAGAAATTAATATTAACATGATGTATTTGAGGAATACAAAATAGTTTGACAACCTACCTTTTCATCTTATTAGGGGATGAAAAGGTAGGTTTCTTTATTTATACTACACACAAAACACAAACAAATATGGTATATTATGTTTGTAGAATGCCACTCTTCGAGTAAAATAAGCATAGCCATAATAAAGTGTAGGTGATTTCATATGAAACGAATTTTAGCTGTTGAAGATGACTTGGACATACAAGAATTACTCAAAAACTTTTTACAAGAGGCAGGTTATAATGTCATATTGGCAAGTGATGGAGTAGAAGCACTATCACTATTTCATGGTGGGGTGTTTGATCTGGTACTATTAGATATTATGCTACCAAAAATAGATGGGTTTGGAGTATGTGAATTGATTCGAAAAGAATCAAATCTTCCTATTCTGATGTTGACTGCATTAGACAGCGAGGAAGATCAAATTAAGGGCTTTGATTTAAAAATCGATGATTACATCACTAAGCCATTTTCTATGCAAATTCTACTAAGGAAAATTTCAGCAGTATTAAGAAGAGTTACTGATATAGATGAACACAAGCTTACATATGGAAAAATAACATTGGATTTAGATGGCTATCACAGCTATGTTGATGGCAAGCTAATTGAGCTGACACAGAGAGAGTTTGAAGTTTTGAGAGAGCTCTTAACTCATCAGGGAAAAGTGATAACCCGACAAATGTTTTTAAATAGACTATGGCAATTTGATTTTTATGGAGATGAGCGTGTTGTTGACACTCATGTAAAAAATCTTCGCAAAAAATTAGGTGTTGATTATATTGAAACCATAAGAGGGGTGGGATACCGCATTGATAAAGAGAATCCGTAAAAGTCTTACAATAAAGATATTTCTCATTACAAGTTTGTTGCTTATTTTATCTTGTGCACTTACCTATGGGTTTATTGCTTATTATGTGCCAGTAACTTATACAAATAATATCAGTGATGAACTTATTAAGAATTCTATTAAATTAAAAGAACAACTCAGCGAGACCACACTTCAGCTTTGTGGACCTTTAATTGATAACTTTGTGCTAACAAACCAGGCAAAAGTAGAAGTTCTTAACGAAAGTAAAAATCCGGTATATTTGAATACTAAAGTAGAGAGTGGAGATAATAATTTTGTAGTAAAAAGTAATCTTATATCAGCAACTGAAATAATGGAGAATATACATTTTACAGATTCTACTTCAATGTCATTATCTCAAGCATATCCGTTCTACTTTTCTGATAGAAATGAACAATATACTTTAGTGGTTTCAGGCAACATGAGAAGTATCAATAAGGTAATAGAAGCGATGAAACTTATTGTGCCATGGTTGGCTATTGCAATTTTGGTAATTTCTTTACTCGGTGCTCTAATTTATTCACGGTTTGTAACTCGTCCGATTGTAAAGATTAGTAGAATTTCTGCAAAAATGTCAAAGCTTGAATTTGATTTGTCCTGTGAGGTGGGGAGAAAGGATGAAATCGGAGTATTGGCAAATAGTTTGAATGAACTATCTCAAAAACTATCTACTACTTTAGAGGAATTACAAGAAGCTAATGAAGCCCTAAGAGAAGACATTGAAAGAGAACGTGAATTGGAGTGTAAGCGCTTGGATTTCTTTACTGCTGTTTCTCATGAACTTAAAACACCAATCACAGTAATAGAAGGACAACTAGAGGGCATGCTCCATAATGTAGGTGATTTTTGTGATAGAGACAAGTATCTGGCTCGTTCGATGGATGTTGCTAAAAAAATGGAGGCAATGGTTCAGGAAATTTTGACTGTATCCCGCATGGACTCCTCCAAATTTACATTGCAAAGAAAAATATTCGACTTTTCAAGACTTGTTCGAACGCAAATTGAGGATTATACCCAATTGATAGTACAAAAGAAATTGATATTACAACAAAACGTCCAAAATGATATTTATATTATTGGTGACAAGTTACTATTGCAAAAGGTCATAGCAAACCTAATATCCAATGCAGTGCATTATTCTGAGGCGGGTGAGAGTGTCTTTGTTGAGTCACATAAAAAAGAACATGAAGTTGAATTTAGTGTACTCAATACTGGTGCACATATTCCAGAGGATGCATTACCACGGCTGTTTGAGGCCTTTTACAGAGTTGAAAAATCAAGAAATCGCCAGACCGGGGGGAGTGGGCTCGGATTATACATTGTTAAACGCATTCTAGATCAACATGATGCTAAATATAAAATAGAAAATGATGAAAGAGGAGTGAGGTTTACCTTTATTCTGCCAAGTTTGGAAAGATAAATAAAACTTCATACAAAACACAAACCTATCACAAATTAAATACATATTGCTTTGCTAATATAAAGAAAAAATTAGCAAAGGAGACAGTATGAAAAAACGTATAATTAGTATTTTAATGGTTGTATTAATGATTTTTGGCACATGCGCCTGCAACAATCAAGGTGAAAAAGCAAAAGCAGATGATTTCTCTATGGTAAATGTACCTTCGTATGAAGAAAAAGAGATAGGATCAAAAATAGGGCTTAGTATACCTGGGAATAAGCTGGGGCTTGATTCTAAAAATCAGCTTCTTTTAACTGATTTTAGAGGAAAAGAAGCATTTTGTGTCATTGCAGATGAAACTGGCAAAAAGCTTCAGGATTTTGAGAATAATGCGCAGGGGCCTATATTTACTCTCGATGCTGAAGATAATAGATATGTAGTCGGAGAAGAATATACTAATGGAAATGAAGGCGATAAAACCAGGGAGGTTAAATATATCCTTGATATTTATAACTCAAAGGGTGAAAAGCAGAAGTCATTTGATATAGGTAAGTTCACCCTTAATGGCGAACAGGCAGGAATCACTGATATTGCAGTAGATAGCAAGGGAACGGTCTATTTACTAATAAGAGGAAAAAGCTTAGAGGTTATCGATAAGGATGGGAAGAAAGTTAAAAACATGTCAGCGAAAAATTTTGACTACATCGAAATAGATGATGACGACAATCTTATTATTGGTTCTGTTTCGGGTGAAAAAGGATACTCATCTATTGAAAAACGTAGCGCTGATAAACAAGACAGCATATGGACAAAAGAATTGGACTCTGGACATTCTATAAAAGAGATGAGATATAGTCACAAGAATAAAAAGCTGTATATATTGACTGATAAAGGGATTTTGTCCTGTTCTTCTGATGGCAATATAGAAGGATATATCTTTGAACTTAAGCAGTCTTCACTTCTTGACTCTGGAATATATATTTACGACATTGCCCTCGATTCAAATAAGAATATATATGTATTAGCTTTCAAGAGTGAATCATCCTCTGGAAGTACTAAATATACTCCACTGTTATACAAATATACACCCACTAAGGATAAGCAAAAATCCAGTGATCAGAATTCCTTGAATATATCACTAAGATATTCTGAGAGATATATAGAAGCTGCTATAAGTAAATTTAAGAAGGCACATCCCGAAATAAAAGTAGAAGTAAAAGATTATTCAGCAGCTATTACAAACACAAGTGAGGACGAAATTAATAGAGCTTTAAAGGCAGAAGAAGACTTTCAGAAGAATATCAGCACTGAGCTGATGGCTGGAAATGGTCCTGATATCATGGAAATAGGAGGGCTACCCTACAAAAAATTTATAGATAAAAATGTACTAGCTAACTTGAGTGAAATAATCAAAAATGATACTAGTTTTGATATAAACAAATATAGTCAGAACATATTAAATGCCTGCAAATATAAGGATAATTTATACATAATGCCTATGAACTATACCTTCAATGCATTTGGGGGAAGTAAAAACATTATGGATAAGGAAGGTCTTAATATTGACAGTACCAAATGGACTTGGCCGGATTTTCTCTCAATAGCACAAAAGGTTACAAAGGACTTAAATGGAGATGGGAAACCAGATCAATATGCGCTACCCAAAATGACCGCAGAAGAAATTTTCTCATACATATTTGATGGTGAGTATCCCACTTTAATAGATTTTGACAAGAAAACAGCAAATTTCGATTCTCAGGAGTTTGTAGATATGTTGAAGTTTGCAAAAGATTTTTCTTCAAAGGATGTATTCAGTCCAACACTTACATCAAGCAGCTTATGGGAAATGACAGACCCTGGCACGATAGGCTTTAATCGATACTATTTCAGCACATATCAGAGTGTAATACAAGCACAGGGTTTGAATAATGGAGAAGTAGAGTTTTTAGATATGCCCTCCTACAGTGGGAAAAGAACCTCTAATGATTGTATTCTTGGAAGAACATATGCAATCAACAATAATTCGCAAATGAAGTCAGAGGCATGGGAATTTATTAAATTCTTACTTTCAGATGAAATACAAAGCGATCCAAACATGTATTACTTTCCTGTAAACATCAATTCTCTAAAATCGATGTCAGCTAATGAAATATCTCAAAATTACGTATATGAAAGCTATAAACAAAAGGGTAGAAATATTAAACCATTAACACAGAAGGATGTTGATATGGTTAATGAAATGATAGGCGGATTAAATACTATACCTTATTCAGAAAAAACAATTAGTGAAATTGTAACAGAGGGAGTAGCGGATTTCTTCGATGGTAAAAAAACAGCAGAAGAGGTGGCAAAGTTGATACAAAACAAGGTAAATATATATTTTGGTGAGTAGGTGTAGCAAACAACTTTTGTGTGTTTGGCTACAGCAGTATAAAAAGAGTTATATGGCTTACGTGGTGAAAATTACACCAGATAAGCATTATAACTCTTTTTTTGCACCCATATATCCACTAGATTAGGTAGTTACAGAACTACACACAGAACTACACACAGAACTACACAAAACTACACAGATAACTACACACAAAACACATGATAATCACAAATAAAAACCAAACAAGTTTGGTAATCTGCAAATATAGAACACATATAGTTCTTGTTCAAAATACATAAAATACGGGTGTCATTATGATAACAATTAAGAAGAAATCAAAACAAAAAAACTTAATATTTTTACTATTCTTAGCTCCAAGCTTAGTGGGGTTTTTAATGTTCTATCTAGTACCTTTTGTTATTAGTATTTGCTATTCTTTTTTTGATAGTCCTGTTAATGGAAGCTTTGTGGGGTTGAAAAATTACACGAGCCTTCTGTCTAACGGTATTTTCCAAAAGGCGGGTTTAAATACCCTAATCTTTACTGCTATATGTGTCCCGTTAAATATGCTTTTATCTCTATTGTTAGCAATGCTTTTAAATAGAGCTATATATTTCAGAAATATATTTCGAACATTCTTTATAATACCCCTTGTTATCCCGGTAGCGTCAGTAGTTCTAGTTTGGCAGGTGCTTTTTGATTATAACGGTACTATAAATGCCTTTCTTTATGAATGGGGATTTACCTCTCTTAATTGGATGAACTCTTCATGGGCAAGAGTTGTTGTAATCGTTATGTATCTGTGGAAAAACATAGGCTATAATATGGTTCTTTTTTTAGCAGGTTTACAGAGTATTCCTGTAGAGTACTATGAGTCTGCGGAGATTGATGGCGCCAGTCAGATCAAAAAATTTATTAAAATCACTATTGTTTATTTAACACCTACAACCTTCTTTGTTTTTATTATGTCAATTATTAATTCCTTCAAGGCATTTAGGGAAACTTACATAATTAGTGGAAGCTATCCTCACGAAAGTATCTACATGCTTCAGCACTATATGAATAATATGTTTACTTCCTTAGATTATCAGAAACTTACCTCAGCGGCATGCATAATGGCAGTAGTGATATTTAGTCTTGTATATATCATGTTTAATATTGAGAGAAGAATAAGTAAAAGTATTTCTTAAATTAACAAAATAGGAGGAACGGCTTTGATTATAAAATACAAAAAGCTGCTTTTATCAGGGCTTATAGCCTTAGTTGCCATAATGTTTCTATTTCCACTGGTACTAACCATTTCAAATTCATTTATGACTGAAGGGGAAATTGCAGAGAATTATAAGCCCATATCAGCAGACAGATCAACAGAGGAGTATTCCACTGGCAAGGGAAGGGACTTTATCAATTTAAAATTAATACCTGATGAAGTTGTAATAAAACAGTATTATAAAGTCCTATTGCATAAACCAAGGTTCCTAATTATGTTTTGGAACTCTATGGCTCTCGTTCTGCCCATTGTCATAGGGCAAATTCTTGTTGCTTCAATGGCTGCCTATGCGTTTGCAAAGATAAAGTTCCGATGGCGTGAGCAGATATTTTTTATATACATTATCACAATGATGATGCCGTTTCAGGTGACACTTGTACCAAATTATATAGTTGCAGATAAACTAGGCATTTTGGGTAGCTATCTTTCAATTATATTTCCAGGTGTATTTGGAACGTTTGGGGTTTTCCTGTTGAGACAATTTATGATGTACATACCTGATGATTATGCGGAAGCCTCTAGGGTCGATGGGGCTGGACATTTTGAGATATTTTTTAGAATCATTTTACCTATGACAAAGACAGGACTTGCAGCTCTTGCGATCCTTTCTTTTATAGATAATTGGAATATGGTGGAGCAGCCAGTGATATTCCTTAGTGATGAAAGTATGTACCCTTTATCAATATTTTTATCAAGTATAAGTAACCATGAAACTGGGATTGCATTTGCTGCATCTACCATATATATGTTTCCTATGCTTTTGATGTTTTTGTTTGGAGAAAATTATTTGATTCAGGGTATACAGCTTTCAGGAATAAAAGGATAGTAAATTATAGGAGGATATACATATGAACATTGATTACAATAACGAAGCTGCCAGAAAAAAATTAATAATTAAGATATCAGTAGTATTTTTTGTAGTTTTGCTTTTACTTACGTTTTTATCTAACACAATCAATAACTTCTCTCTCCCAAGAGTAAAGACAGAAATACCATCAAAAGGAGTCCTTAATATATATGTATCAGCTGTTGGAAATATAGAAGCAAAGGAAGTTGTAAAGAAATATTCCAAATCAAGCAGGGAAGTTCTTGAGGTATATGCGAAAGTTGGAAGCGAGGTTAAAAAGGGTGACCCGATATTGGAACTTGACAAGGAAGATTTACAATCTTCACTTGAACAGGAGCTTATTCAACTGGAAAAATTAAAGCTTGCTTATAAGAAGTTTAAGGCATCAATAACAGTCCAGAAAAAAACAGAAGACATGGAGATAGATATCAAGAATTATGAACTCGATATTAAACTGCAGCAGATAAAGGTAAACAATATTAAAAAAGAATTAGCTGAGGATATTGTTATAGTAGCTCCATGCAATGGTATCATCAAGGACATAGGCTTTGAAAAGGGTACATTCACTAATTCTGGAACTGCATTGTTTTCCATAGTTGATGTATCAAAGGGCCTTCAATTCAGAGCTTCTGCTAATAATGAAAGCTTAATGAGGCTTAAACAAAATGATTTGGCAAAAATAACGCTTAAAAGTTCTAACAGAACGTTTGAGGGAAGAATTGTTGAGATGAAAGAAAATTCTCAAGTTAGTTTAGCCAAGGACATAATCATTTCTCTGCCTCAGGAAGATATTACAGTGAACGAAATAGGGGCAGTTGGAGAAGTAAGGGTAGACATTGCCTCAGACAACTATGAATATCTAGTACCTAATTCTGCTATTGGAGATGATGGCAAGAAGTTTGTATATATTCTAAAAGAAAAAAAGGGAACATTGGGGAACGAGTACTATGCAAGGAAGGCATATGTCAACGTTAAAGATCAAGATAACACTAATAGCGGTATATTAAGCGGTATTGAGCAAAATGAACAAATAATAGTTTCCAGTAACAGAAGCAACCTGTCAGATGGCTGTCGTGTAATGCTTGAAAGGTAGGGGATACTATTGAAAAATCAAAAAGTTACAAGTATTATCATTTTTTTTGGAATATTTCTTATCATATCAGGTGTTGTTATAGGCAAAGCTGCTAATTCTAAGTTATTCGAAGCAAATGGATATTTTGGTATGGAAAAGCTTACTATAACACAAAAAAATAATTCTGGTCCAAACGATGTAATACATTTAGAAGATATGGAGAGATTAAAAAATGTTTTAGACAATCCAAACTTAACATACTCTTCTAGCTTAAAAACTACTATTGAAGAGAACAAGCACACTTCAAGTGTTGAAATCATAGGTACCAACTCATTATATCCAAAATTCAACAATGTGAGTTTTTGCTCCGGCAGTTTTTTCACAGAAAATGCTCAAATAGAAAACCACAGAGTGGCTGTAATTGATGAAAAACTTGCACTGGAGGTATTTAATACATCACAGGTGCTAGGAAAGGAAATCAGATTATTTGGTAAGAATTTTAGCATAATTGGTGTGATAGCAGCAAATGAATCACTAATGCATACCTTGATTGATGACGGAATTCCTTCAATATATATACCTTGTTCTACTTATATGGAGCTAAATGCAGCTGCTGTAATTACACATGTAGAATTGAAAACTGCTGATAATAGTACCTTTGGAGACAATGCTAAATTATTCAAGGAGGGATTGCAAGCTATAGGCAAAAATCCTGAGAATTATATCATTACTGATTTTAATATTGAAGAGGCGTTAATAAAGGAAAGACCGGATTTACTGGTGTTTTTAGCTGGAGTTATTTCTATATTGATTCTGCTTTTTTACCTTAAAGGAGAGCTTGTAGCTTTAATAAGAGAAATTATTTTAGATACAAAAACAAATTATCTTCTCGATGCTATTAGGTCAAATGGCTTAAAAATAATTATGTTATTAGTAAAAGCAGGGGTCATATCGTTTCTAGCAATTGTTCTATGGAGGCTCGCTAAATTCAATTTATACATACCACCCAAATACATACCTGATGATTTGACTGATATAGGATATTTTGTTGATCAGGTTAAAAATAGTATTTATGAGAGTAATTCTAATTTGGGTTATATAGCTTCAAAATCTGAGCAAATACTGATTGCATCGCAAAATATAGTAAACATATCTTTCACAGTAAGTCTTTTGCCCGGTTTTGCTATCTTTTATATAGGAATATATCAGGCAAAGGTACTAAAAATTGATTTAAATAGGCTGTTTTTGATAGGGGGAATTTCATTTTTAATTGCAACTACCATAATAATAGGTCTGTTGGTTTACTTAGGAATGGCCTTTTACATTAATATCGCTTTTCTGGCTATTCTATGGGTGTTTATATGTTTAAATTGTATCAGAATTACTAGGTCTGATGATAGGGATAAGCCTGGTTTATAAAAATATTAAATTTAATTAATAAAGGAGTAGAAAACAATGTTAAAAAGAATAATTAGTTTGGTAATGGTATTGATGATTCTTGTAGGGGTGTGTGCTTGCAGCAGTGAAGAGAATTCAAAAGATACAAAGAATAGTAAGGATAAAAAAATACTTTACATATCACTTCTATATAATGAAGGACTTATAGAAAGTGCTATCAATAAATTCCAAGCAGCGCATCCAGATATTAAGGTTGAAGTTAAGGATTATGAGGGGGCATTTTCAGCGGAGAAACTTAAATCAAGTACGGCTGAAGACGAATATAACAGAAGCAAGCAGGCGCAGGAAAACTATAGAAAGTCAGTCAGTACCGAATTAATGGCAGGAAAGGGGCCTGATATCATAGATACAACTATCAGTATCTTACCTTACAGAGAATTGGCTGAAAAAAATGTACTAGCTAATATGAGTAAATTAATTAAAAACGATAAAAACTTTGATATTGGCAATTATCAGCAGGATTTGTTGAATGCCTGTAAATATAAGGATAATCTATATATAATGCCAATAAGCTTCTCAATTATCAATACTCTTGGTATGAACAAAAGCATTATCAATAAGGAGGGTCTCAAATTTGATAGTAGCAGATGGACATGGGAGGACTTTTTTGATATAGCCCAAAAAATCAAAAAGGATACAAATGGGGATGGTAAGGCGGATCAATATGCTCTCCCCAAAATGACAGCTCGTGAACTACTTAACTATATTTATGTTAATGATAATTTTATAGACTATGACAATAAAACAGCTAAATTTAATTCTAAAGAGTTTATAGAGCTTTTAAATTTTGTAAAGAGTTTTCCTACAGATTTATTATGTAGTCCTGTAATGGATCGTACAGAATTACATAAAAAGGCAGATCCTGGGACGATAGGCTTCATACCAGCAGAATTACAAGACTATTCTAGCTTGAGCTATAACCAGGCTGTATTTAATGAAGAAGTAGAGTATCTCGATATGCCATTATATAATGGGAAAAGAAATGCTAAGAGTTTTGAGTTGTATAGGTCATTCGCAATTAATGAAAAGTCAGAGTTAAAAGAGGAGGCTTGGGAATTTATTAAGGTACTTCTTAGTGACGAATTACAGAGCAGCCCTGATAATCATGGTTTCCCAGTTAATCTATTTGCACTTCAGGAACAAGCTAATTTGGGTTTAACCAGTAGTAATAATTATTATGAAGGAAGAAACGTAAAGCCACTAAAACTAGAGGATATTGATATGATAAATAAAATGATGGGTGAAATTAAGGCTGTAAATTATAGTGAATCAAATGCTGACAAAATCGTATTTGATGGAGCAGACGAATTCTTCTCTGGCAAAAAGACTGCCGAAGAAGCTGCAAATCAAATACAAAACAAAATCAATATATATTTAGGTGAGTAGAGTTACCTAGTATTAATCAATTTTTGATAGGTAGATGGATAGTCAATTGATTAAAATAAAGACACTTAATTTATGGTGGTATAGTGCAATTCAATATATTTAAAGATATCTTTTTGAGCTTGTTCGGGATTCTTATATTTAGCATCTTGTGTAAGCTCTCTTTTTAGTGTTTCATAGGATTTAATATAGCAGTATCACTGGAGCGACTTGAAAAGAAAGCTGAGAAAAGAAGGCTTTTTTGAGTTGTACGATTTTATCGTACAACTCAAAATGGAAGCTGCTGACGGTAAGAAATATCTAACAGATTGTGCGAATGCAGAAGTATTGCTACGAATAATACAAACAATACCTTCGCCAAAAGCAGAGCCATTTAAACGTTGGCTGGCTCAAGTAGGATATGAAAGGCTCGAGGAAATCGAAAATCCTGAACTTGCTACTCAACGGATTAGAGAAACCTACAAAATGAAAGGCTATAGCGATGATTGGATTGAAAAACGTATGCGTGGCATTGCTGTTCGCGATGAATTGACGGACGAGTGGAAAAAACGAGGAGTTAGGGAGCAGAAGGAATATTCAATTTTGACTGCCGAAATAAGTAGAGCTACATTTGGAATGACACCTTCTGAATATAAGAAATTTAAGGAATTAAACAGGCCAACCGAAAACCTTCGTGACCACATGACAGACCTTGAACTGATTTTCACAATGCTTGGTGAGGCTTCTACAACAGAGATAGCACGCAATCGGGATGCACAAGGCTTTGTAGAAAATCTAACAGCAGCACATGAAGGTGGAACTGTTGCCGGGAATGCAAGAAAAGAACTTGAATCCAAAACCGGCAGCAAGGTTGTCACTCAGGAAAACTATAAGGAACTTACGGAAGGTACGAGACGAAAGCAGTTGAAGGATAGACGGTAAACTCTTTAATAATTACTGAAAAGCACACCCCTTTACAAGTGGTGCTACCTATAAATATGAATAAACAGCTATTTACAAGAGAGTGTGAAGTTGCCGCTGCTATTATTTCTTCCAAAAGGCTAAGCGGTACCCCTTAATAAGTTTTGTATTTGATACAAAAATAGCTGCTTTCCACAATCATATGGGTTTAATTTATTCTTCTAAAATTCTCTATTCAAATTCCAACTGTAGAAATTCTTGCGTAGAGATACACTTTGCAAATCCTTGTAGGATACTTAATGTTACATACTGAATTGTCTCTCTAGGGATTATTTCACCATCTATTCCTTTTAGGTCAAAAGTGCGAACACCTTCACTTATAATCATTGTATTATAGCCTCTTGCAGAAGCTTCGCGGGTAGTGGTGTCACAGCAGTGATTAGTCTTCATTCCTGTAATAATGACATTTTTAATATCCTTGCTTTTTAATATTTCCTCTAGATTGGTATTAAAGAAAGAACCTGGTGTACGCTTAATAACAATAGCCTCATTCGCTTGTGGTTTAATCTCTTGTCTAATATTAAAAATATCATCGTCCGGAGAATCTCCCCAGACATGCTTTACATAGACTACGTGCAAGCCCTTGTTCCTTGTAGCCTCAATAATTTTTTGAAGGTTTTCAATATATTCGTCATGACTTTCTTTCTCCCAATAAAAATTCTGCACGTCAATTACTATTAGAGCTGTACTATTACTCTTTAACTTTTCCATAATTTTCTCCTTCTGATTATTTATTACTAAATTAATGTTATAATCATTTGTAGCAGAGTTCAATTCCACTATGTAATAAATAATACCTTTTTTATTTCAGCATGAAAGGATTTACTATGATTGATGAGATAGACTTACAAATTATTCAACTATTAAAAGAAAATTCTAGGCTTCAATGGAAAGAGATAGGTGAGATTATCCATATGTCGGGGCAGGGCGTAGCAAGCCGCATCCGTAAGATGGAGGATTTGGGCATCATAGAAAAGTATACATTGAAGGTAAATGAAAAAAAGTTAGGTATGGAATTGACCGGATTTATTACAATACATATGAAAACTACCAACCATAAGAGCTTTGTTGATTTTCTCAACTCACAGGAGAGTGTTGTGGAAGCACATCGTACAAGCGGAGGTGGTTGCTATATGGTAAAGGTGGTTATGAAGGGCTCGGATCAATTGAATCAATTTCTTGAAGCATTGCTAGAATATGCAAATTATTCTATAGTACTATCCATAGACAAGCTAAAAGGCTGATTAATACGGCGATTTAATAATTTATGGTGCCATTATTATTTTGCTGCCTTTTGGAGATACAATCGCTTTGGCAGGCTTAATTCTAGTTGGACTGGGCTGTGCGCCTATCTTCCCATGTCTATTGCATGAAACTCCTAAAAACTTTGGAGAAGAAAACTCTCAGGCAATTATGGGTATTCAAATGGCAAGTGCTTATTTAGGTAATACCTTTATGGCTCCGTTTTTTGGTTTCCTGGCAGAGAATATTAGTATAAGCTTGTATCCTGCCTATCTCATTGCTTTCATAGTACTGATGGCCTTAATGTCAGAAAGAGTTAACACATTAAATAGTAAAAGTATCAGTAAAGAATCAGAAGTTAATAATATAACCTAAAGAAATCAAAAAAATAAATCGGGGCGACAATGGCTATCATTTCGCCTCCACAAACCAGCTTTCTTCGTCATGCCATAGGTAGGTTTCTTTTCCGTGTATTCGACAGGTATAGCGCATTCCCTGACCTCCTACTTTTAGAGATGGAGCAGGACGAATGTCCAAGACCTTATCAATCTCAAAGGTTCTACCATTTTTCCAAATTATTTTTAAGGGTATTTGCTGTCTTTGTTTTGTATATTTTACTATTACTTCAACGAATTCCTTATGCAATGCAATCCCTCCTAACAATACCCAAAATTACACCAACCAAAACTGCAACTACCTAAACAGCGCCCACCTAGACCGCAATTGCCTAGATTGCAGTCGCAAAACAGCCACATCCTAGGGTGAGCGGCTAACTTATACAGCGCCAACCTATATAGTGCCAACCTATATAGCGATAACCTATGCAGCAACCCACCTAAGCTATCGCTACCAAAACTGCAATCACCACAGCTGTACCCCGCTAAAAATAGGAAACAGGATGAATAAGGTTATCCCTCGAGGGCACCAGGTCGGTGGGTCTATCCTTCAAAAGTATTGCCCGCTGTATGGCTTCGTGCCCGAAACGTTCACGTATCTTGTCAACGCAGTTATCCAGCAGCTCGGCCTTTTGGTTCAGCTCATCAAAAAATGACAGCTGTATATAGCCATCTGCTGCTACTAAATCAGTAACTCTCACACCGAAAGCTCTGATGTTCTTGTGCCAATCCCATGACTGCAAAAATATCTCGTAGGCCTTTGAGGCAATATCACGAGAAGTACAGGTATACCCGCTCAGTTGTGCCTGCCTGTCTATGCTGCCAAGTTCAGCATTCTTGATGGTAATCTGAACAGTTTTACCCTTGAAATTGTGCTTTCTGAGGCGCTGAGCAACACTTTCGGCCAGAATATATATCAGTACTTTTACATCCTCATTGGTACACAGGTCCCTTGGTGTGGTAAGAGAGTTACCAATACCCTTTATGGTTGAAACGTAGTCCGTTCTGCTAACAGGCGTAGTATCATAGCCGTTTGCAAACATAAAAAGGGTTTCGCCCCATTTGCCTAAATATCTCCTCAGCAGTGTAGGAGATGTGTTTGCGAGGTCTCCAATGGTATAAATGGCTATACCGTGGAGCTTCTTTAGTGTGGATCTGCCTACGTATAGTAGCTCCTGTACTGGCAGATTGAATATTTTATCCTTAAAATCCTTATTTGAAATAACGGTAACTGCATCGGGCTTTTTTATGTCAGAGCCCAATTTTGCAAATATCTTGTTGAAGCTAACTCCCACCGAAATAGTAAGACCTAGCTCAGCTTTAATACGTTCCCTGATTTCATGTGCTATTTGTTCGCCACTGCCAAACAGCTTGGTACTATCCGTGATATCCAACCAGTTCTCATCAATACCAAAGGCTTCAACCAAATCAGTATATTCCTCATAAATTTTACGTGCCATTTTAGAAAAACGCATATATTGGCTATAATTTGGCGGAACAATAAAAAGGTTGGGGCATTTATCCTTTGCTTCCCAAATAGCCTCGCCTGTCTTTACACCAAGCTTCTTGGCATGCATGTTTTTTGCCAGAACAATACCGTGACGTTCGGACTTGGAGCCGCATACCGCAACGGGCAAATCTCTAATAGCAGGATTGTATAAACATTCTACACTGGCATAAAAATTATTCATATCGCAATGCAATATTACTCTTTCCTGCATTCCAAAACCTCCAAACAAAAAAGAACATATGTTCTATTTATATTATACGAGGTTACCCGATATGTGTAAAGGGCAATATTAAAACTTGTTTATGAGAAATAAATCCAGAAACGTATAGTGTTGTATTGTAACTGAAACGAACAATATTCCTTTGATACACTTTTTAAAAAGAGGGGTATATATATGAATAATGGAATATTTAATTTTATTTGGTAAAAGTAATAGCAAGAAGAGGAAGTTAGTTTATTATTAATTATATTGCTAAAATGAGCGCATTATAGTTTATCAGGAGGTGGTGCCTTGCAATATTTGCTTTCATTTTTAGAAGGGATTATCACATTTATATCACCATGCCTTTTGCCCATGCTTCCCATTTACATTTCGTATTTTGCTGGACAAAATACTATTAACGGTAAAAATAAAGCACTAAAAAATGCGTTGGGATTTGTACTGGGCTTCACACTGCTGTTTGTTGCTCTAGGGGCATTTGCAGGTGCACTTGGTTCATTTCTAAAGGAGTATCAGACAATCGTTAATATTGTATCTGGAATAGTAGTTATACTTTTTGGGCTTAACTTCATGGGAGTCATTAGGCTACCATTTATCAACAATGTGATGCAAGCAGGAAATAAAAGCACTAATACTGGTTTTTGGCCATCTGTAATGTTTGGAGTAATATTTTCAGTAAGCTGGACTCCATGTATAGGTACATTTTTGGGTTCAGCGCTTATGCTGGCTGCTCATACCGGGGAAACTATTCAGGGTATATTTATGCTATTGAGCTTTTCGTTAGGATTAGGTATTCCATTTATAGTAAGCGCAGTATTAATAGAAAGGTTAAAGAGTACATTTGACTTTATCAAAAGACATTATAGGGCTATTAATATCATTTCGGGGTGTATGCTTGTAATACTCGGAATAGTGATAGCAACTGGTATGATAGGTTATTTGTATGCTCTAATATGAGGTAGCTTATGAATAAAAAAATTAAAACATTGTTGTTAGCTGTCATTCTAGTTGTACTGATAAGCGGAGCGTATTTAGCCTATTCGTATCTTTCAAAGAATTATAATGATGATTTGGAACAGCCGCTGTCAATATCACTACAAAGCAATTCCACACAACAAAATGATTCCACGCAGCAGGAATCTACACAACAAAATGGTTCCACACAACAAAATGATTCAACGCAACAAAGTGATTCCACCCAGGCAGAGGAAGATAATAGGGTTAAGGCTATTGACTTTACAATGCTTGATGCACTAGGCAAGGAAGTTAAGCTGTCTGACTATTTTGGAAAGCCTATTGTTGTAAACTTCTGGGCAAGCTGGTGTCCGCCATGTAAGGCTGAATTGCCAGATTTTCAGAAAGTATATGATGAGATGAAGGACAATGTTAATTTTCTGATGATTGATTTGCCAGATGGTCAAAAAGAAACTATTGAAAAGGCAGAGCAATTCATTGCAGACGAAAAATATACATTCCCTGTATTCTATGATAATAGTCAAGAGGCTGCATATATTTATCAAATCTACTCAATTCCTACGACGTTATTTATTGATAAGGATGGATATATTGTTGCAGGTCACGAGGGGCAAATTAGTGAGCAAAGCCTTAGAAAAGGGATTTCTATGGCTGGCGAGTAATATAAACATACTGTGATAAAGTTACAGAAAGTAAGTGTAAATTTGGTGTAGACTTAGGATAAGTAAAAAAACTTAATCAAAAAGGAGATAATATTATGTCAGTTATTACACTTACAAGAGAAAATTTTGACAATGAGGTTATGAAATCAGATAAGCCTGTATTAATCGATTTTTGGGCATCATGGTGCGGACCCTGCAGAATGGTGTCGCCAATAATAGATGATATTGCCAAGCAGGCAGATAATTTTAAGGTTGCAAAGGTTAATGTTGATGAGCAGGGTGAGTTAGCACAAGCTTTTAGAGTTATGAGCATTCCAACGCTTGTAGTTATCAAGAACGGTAAAATTGTAGCTCAAGCTGTAGGGGCAAGATCTAAAGAACAGCTGCTCCAAATGGTCAAGTCAGCATAAAGCCTAGTATATTAAGCAAGCATACTTTCTTAACTCAACTTCCTCTCTTACTCAACTTTGATTTTTTAATAGGTTGAGTATTTCTTTTGCATATTAATAATTGTATACTGATTAGTATATTATATCGCAAAATAGGAGAGTGGCTTATGGTGCATGAGCAGGAACTGGTTTATTTAGAAAGCTTAACATTTTGGGAGCATTTATCAAATAGTGAGAAGAAACAGCTAATAGAAAATACCTCTGTTTTGCATTTCAAGAAGGGCGAGAGCGTGCATAGTCCAGAGAATGACTGCATAGGAGTAATATTAGTAAAGTCAGGTGAGCTGAGGACTTATATGTTATCTGAGGATGGCAAAGAGATAACACTATATAGGATGAATGAGGGTGATATATGTATTCTTTCAGCGTCTTGCCTCATAAAGAATATTACCTTTGATGTATATATTGATGCGGAAGCAGATACCGAAATAATTCTGATAAACTCCTACGTATTCTCTCAGATGCAGAAGAGAAATGTTTATGTCGAGAATTTCACTCTTCAAAATACTGTTAACAAGTTTTCGGATGTAATGTTTGCTATGGAGCAAATATTGTTTTTAAGCATTGATAAGAGATTGGCAGCTTTTTTAATTGACGAATATGTAAAGAGTAAATCACTGAATGTAAGCTTGACACATGAACAGATTGCTAAGTATATTGGCAGTGCGAGAGAGGTAGTGACCCGCATGCTAAAGAACTTTGAAAAGGATGGTTTGGTAGCTTTATATAGGGGTGGCCTAAAGATTGAGGACATTAATGGACTTAGAAGAATACTATAGATGAAGGTTTAAATATTCAGAGTACCACAATGAGGAAAGAATACTAATCAAATTACACCTGTTTTCGTTTATATCTATATATTAGGGTATATATAGTGATATAGTTACTGATATAATTATACTAAAGGCATTAACCCAAAAGCAATATTAGTCCTATAATTAAAAAATATTATACATAGTATAGGTGAAAGGTAGATATATATGAAAATAAGAGATGTGATTATTATTGGGAAAGGCCCGGCGGGCATATCAGCTGCTTTATATACAAAGAGAGCAAATCTGGATACTGTTGTAATTGGCAGAGAGGGAAGCTCGCTTGATAAAGCTGAAAAAATAGAAAACTACTACGGTCTTCAAGAGGTAATAAGCGGAACTGATCTTCTCAAGATTGGTGAAAATCAAGCAGAAAAGCTTGG
Source organism: Bacillota bacterium (assembly GCA_023439045.1). Lineage (GTDB taxonomy): Bacteria > Bacillota > Clostridia > Acetivibrionales > DSM-1351 > Ruminiclostridium. Next base: position 177,564 of record JAEXOY010000030.1, read on the forward strand.
AATAGAATTAATCAGTGACGAGGTAACCTCTATCACACAGCTATATGAAGAAAACTACTTTAAGGTTACTTCGATAACAGGGGAGCACTATGCAAAGGCAATATTGTTAGCTACTGGTCAACCTTCCAAGAAGGTAAAAATTCAAGGCATCCCAGAATTTGAGGGCAAGGGGATAAGCTATTGTACTACGTGCGATGGGTTTTTCTACAGAAATCTGAAGGTTGGAGTGCTTGGGAACAGCGCATATGCGATACATGAAGCAACTGAGCTGGAAGCATTTACAAAGGATATTACTATTTTTACTAATGGTGATGAACTTAATATTAATAGCGATATGTCGGATGAAGCGGGGCGGTTTAAGATCAACACCAAGCCTATAATTGAACTGTCAGGGGATGAGTACCTACAAAATATTCATTTTAGAGATGGAAATACACAGCAGATAGATGGATTATTTATTGCATATGGTTCGGCCTCCAGTGTGGATTTTGCAAAGAAGCTAGGAATTATGGTGGAGAATAATTCAATCAAGGTAAATAATGACCAAAGTACAAATATAGAAGGTATTTTTGCTGCTGGTGACTGTACTGGAGGATTCAAGCAGATTGCTACAGCCGTAGCACAGGGAGCTATTGCGGCCAAAAGCATTATTGAATATGTCAGGAGAAAAAAGTAATTTATTGAATATTTAAGGAGAAAAAAGTAGTATACAAAATATGTCGTAGGGATATAGGGAATGTTCTCAAGGGGCAACAGAAAGATATCCTAGTGGCAATAAACAAGATGTCCCAGGGCAACATAATATTGTGTTCCAAGGGGCAATAAATTTGACAAAACGGTCACGGATGTTATAATATAAAAAACACAAGTTTAAAGCGTTACATAAGTTCTAATATGCGAAATTAGTTTCGTATTCAGCAGAAATTGACATCTAGGGTGATCAGCTTGTATAAGCTTTCAACTCTTTTTATGAAAATAATCGCTTAATTCTATTTTACTTAGAAGCGGGAGAACCATTTTTGGGGTGAATCTGATTTTGTCAGTAGGGCTAACTTTCGGTCCAAACCCGTCAGCTAATCTCGTAAGCGTCGAAGGTGAAGGTGATGGATATGTATCATTAAAATGAACTCTTTATGCGTTAAAAAAATTAACTAAATGAGGAGGTCCATTAGCATGATAAAAGTATGTTTAGCAGGTTTGGGCAGAACGGGGCAGGAAATAGCAAAAGTATTACTTGAACAAAAAAACATTAAGTTAGTTGGGGTTTTTTGTAGTCCTCAAAGCGATAAGGCTGGAAAGGATCTGGCTGAGTACATAGGTGGAAAACCTACAAATATTATAATTACGAGTACAGATAATCTAGAGCAAAAAGTATTCAAAATGAGACCTGATGTAGTTATAGACTTTACTACACCTTCTTCGGCACTTAAAAATGCAATAACTTTATCAAAAATGAGAGTCAATATGGTCATAGGGACCACAGGATTTTCTAAGATGGCTTTAAATAAGCTATTTGTTCTAACTAGAAAGTATAAAAGTGGAATTGTGTATGCACCAAATATTACAATGGGTGTAAATGTACTAATGCTTCTTACAAATCTTGCTTCAAGATTACTCAATAGTTATGATTTTCAGATTACTGAAGTACACCACAAAAATAAGAAGGATTCCCCATCTGGCACTGCAATAAAAATAGCTAAAGAAATAAAAAAAGGAATTAGCGTATCAGGTAAGGAAAATGAAGACATTTCCGTACCTATAAATTCTGTTAGAGCAGGTGGAGTTGTAGGGCGTCATGAAGTTATGATTGTAGGTCAAGATGATAAAATTGAAATAGCTCATGAATCATTTTCAAGGAAGGCATTTGCACTAGGTACAATTGAGGCAGTTAACTTTATATTTAAAAAGTCTGGATACTATGAAATGAAGGATGTACTAAATCTTGATAAAGTTTTAAGTGAGTATATTAAAGGTCAAAACAAGAATACTAAGGAGTCAAAATCTATTGCTTTATAGCATGGTATATTCATTGCTTTATAGCATGGCATATCTATTGCTCTGTAGCATAAGATAATGGAACCTTTACAATATGTAGAATTTCTTCAAGCCTTTACTGTATGGTATAATCTAGTGGAAATCACCACTCTATTTATCATCAGTTGAGGCTTGTTTAGTTTATTTGCTATAAGTATAATTTAAAAAAGGAATAACACATTATTAATATTTGAATATAACCATAATATGGTACTGAAAATAAAAATATAAAGCAGGGGGATGAGATTATGAGGATTGCTGTTATTGATGGACAGGGTGGAGGAATAGGGAAACTACTTGTAGAAAGGCTGAGGCAGGAATTTCCTGATGCTCAGATTATTGCTTTGGGAACAAATGCATTAGCTGCTGCATTAATGATAAAAGCAGGTGCAGACGAAGGGGCTTCGGGCGAGAATGCCGTAATATACAATGCTCCAAAAGTAGACATAATTACAGGTACTATTGGAATAGTAGCTGCAAATTCAATGCTTGGAGAGCTTACACCCCTTATGGCAAAGGCTATAGCAGAGAGCCCTGCTAAAAAGATTCTTATCCCAATGAATAAATGCAACATTGAAGTAGTAGGGGTAAAGAGTGATGCGCTGCCGCATTACATAGATTGTGTTGTAAATTCAATAAAGGCAAGTAGGCTGTGTTACTGATATTACCAGTGTTAGATACAGAAGAAACTATTGCCAAAAAGTTAATATTTATGGTAGAGTAAGAGTCTAGAAGGTTGACATAATATCATATTTAGGGATTTAGTTCAGGTTAGTCGTTTCCATTTATGATTACAGAGCCTTCTACAAATTTTCCGTTTTGTTTTATTGTGCATTTGTTGGAATTTCGAATTCCAATTTTACTCTATGCGCATATTATAGTATATTACTTATAGCTTGGTTTTAATGAATATTTAAATCCTATTATAGTCAATATTTACAAAGAGATAAGAATTATTGCTTCAAAGGGGTTATTCTTTGATGCTTATGAAGGGATGGGGTGTTGTTTGAAACATAGTTTTACAAAAAGAAGTGCAGGAATATTGCTTCCTATAAGCAGTCTTCCATCTAATTATGGTATTGGTACATTTGGAAAGGATGCATATGAATTTGTTGATTTTCTGAAAAATTCCAACCAGCAATACTGGCAGATGCTCCCTTTGGGCCCTACCAGTTTTGGTGATTCACCATATCAGTCTTTTTCTGCTTTTGCAGGTAATCCATATTATATTGACCTGGACATCCTGTGTGAAGAAGGGCTTTTGAATAAAGACGAAGTTACAGCGTTTGATTGGGGTAGCAATGAAATAGATGTAGATTATAAAAAGCTATTTGATTCGAGGTTTATTGTTTTAAGAAGTGCTTTTAATAGATTTGACAGAAATTTAGAAGCATTTAATAATTTTAAAAGAGAAAATGAATATTGGCTATATGACTATTCCTTTTATATGGCCTTAAAGTTCAGATTTGATAATAAGGACTGGCTACAATGGGACGAAGGAATTAGAATGAGAACACCAGATGCTCTGAATCACTATTCTTTAGAGCTAAAAGAAGAGATTGAGTTTTTCTCCTTTATACAATATAAGTTTTTTGAACAGTGGAATAAGCTTAAGGAATATGCAACAAAAAACAATGTAAAAATTATTGGAGACATGCCTATTTATGTTTCCATGGATAGCGCTGATGCATGGGTAAATACAAGGCTATTTTTGTTTGATGAAAATAAAAGACCTATCAAGGTAGCAGGAGTACCGCCTGATATTTTTTCTGAAACAGGTCAGCTATGGGGAAATCCTTTGTACAATTGGAGTGAAATGGAGAAGGACGACTTCTCATGGTGGAAAAAGAGAGTAGAATTTGCAACAAAATTCTATGATGTCATTAGAATTGACCACTTTATTGGAATTGTAAGATTCTACACTGTTGATGCCGGCAGAAATAATGCAATGGAGGGAACTTGGGAACCAGGACCCGGTATAAAGCTGATAAATGCCATTAATTCTGTTATAGGCAGTACAAGCATAATTGCAGAAGATTTAGGAGTAGTTACACAGGAGGTAATAGATCTTCTTGAAACCACTGGACTTCCAAATATGAAGGTAATGCAGTTTGGGTTTGATACTAGTGCAGAGAACGATCACAAGCCATTTAACTACAAGGAGAACTGTGTTGTATATGGTGGTACTCATGACAACAATACTATGCTAGGTTATTATAACGAGCAGACTCACGAGCAAAAGCAATATATTAAGAATTATCTAAATGCCAAGAGTGAACATGATGTTGCTTGGTCTGCAATAAAGGTAGGGTATAATAGTGTTGCTAAATTGGCAATATTTCAAATACAGGACTTTATTGCACTTGATAGCAGCGCTAGAATTAATACGCCATCTACAGTAGGAATCAATTGGAGATGGAGATTGAAAAAGGGACAGTATAATAATGAGCTTGCCATAGAAATAAGTAAGTTAGTGGAGATGTACGGTAGAGGGCACGCCAAAAATTAAAGCCTCAATTAGCCAGTTTCTAGTTTTATTAATTGCAATATTCGTAATAACTGATTATTGATATATTTGATACAATAAACGGAGGGAATGGTTTTAGTATGAGCAAATTCAAACAAAATACCAAGGATATTTTAAAGAAGGAATATGGCAAAGAGCTTAGCAATGCAACCCAAAAGGAACTATACAATGCAGTATCAAAAGCTGCAATGGTTGAATTAGAAGATAGCTGGAGAAATACTGAAAAGAGGCAGGAAACAGCCAAGAGAGCATGTTACTTTTCAGCAGAATTCCTTATTGGTAAGTTGGTTTACAGCAATCTTTTGAATTTGAAGCTTTTGGAAGGATTCAATGAATTGATGACTGAGAACGGTCTTGATATTGGTGTTTTTGAAACAATAGAGGATAATGCCCTTGGTAATGGAGGTCTCGGAAGGCTTGCTGCATGTTTCCTAGATTCTGCTGCAACACATGATATACCACTTAACGGCTATGGCATACGCTATAAATATGGTCTATTCAAGCAGTATTTTGAGAATGGCTTCCAAAAAGAAACTATGGATGATTGGCAGACCTTTGGTGACCCTTGGAGCGTTAAAAGAGAAGATCTTGCAATAAAGGTTGACTTTGCAGACCAAAGTATATTTGCAGTTCCATACGATACACCTGTTATAGGCTATGGGGGAAAATGCATTAATACTTTGAGATTGTGGGAAGCAAAGGCTATTAACGATGCCACCACCGACCATGAAACTGCAGAGGAAGAAAAGAGGAGAGCAGAAGAGATATCGGGCGTGCTTTATCCAAATGACGAAGGCGATGCAGGAAAGATTTTGAGAATCAAGCAGCAGTATTTTTTCTCCAGTGCATCACTTCAAGATTTAGTGAGAGAGTACAAAAAACTCAATGGTAAAGATTTCTCAAGGTTTGCGGACAAGTATTGTGTTCAGCTCAATGATACGCACCCTGTTGTATCGATACCAGAGCTTATAAGGATATTGGTAAATGAAGAAGGCATGGTCTTTGAAGATGCATTCAAGGTTGCTCAAAAGACTTTTGCTTACACAAACCATACCATTTTACCTGAGGCTTTGGAAAAGTGGAGAGTTGAATTATTTAAGTCGGTACTGCCTGAAGTATACAGGTTTATTGAGTTAATAAATGACAGATTGGTAAGAGAGCTCAGGTCAAAAGGCTTTGATGATAACAAGATTGCTCAATACACAATTATAGATGGAAATACGTTGCACATGGCGCGCCTTGCAGTGTATGCAACCTTCTCTACCAATGGGGTTGCTAGGATACACTCAAATATCTTAAAGGATAGTTGTTTGAACGAATGGTATCAGCTATATCCTGAGCGTTTTAACAACAAAACAAATGGTATTACACAGAGACGCTTTTTACTTATGAGTAACCAGGAACTTGCAAAGTTTATATCAGAAAAAATTGGAGACAACTGGATTGTAAATCTTGAGGATTTGAAGCAGCTAGAAAAGAGTGCTGATGATACTTCAGTGCTTGAAAACTTCACAAAGATTAAAAAAGCCAAGAAGGTTAGTCTTTGCAATTATATAGAAAAGAAAGAGGGTATCAAGCTAAATCCTGACTTCATATTTGATATACAGGTAAAAAGATTGCATGAGTACAAGAGACAGCTCCTCAATGCATTTTCAATAGTTGATATCTATTTTGGACTCAAGGAAGGCAGAATCAAGAATTTTAACCCTACCGTGTTCATATTTGGTGCCAAGGCAGCTCCTGGGTACTATAGAGCAAAGGGAATAATTAAGTATATTAATGAAATTGCAAAGCTTATCAATAACGATAGAGATATGGACGATAAGCTGAAGGTATTGTTTGTAACCAACTATAATGTATCATATGCTGAAAAGCTTATACCTGCTGCAGATATCTCAGAACAAATATCAACTGCGGGTACTGAGGCATCAGGTACCGGTAATATGAAGTTCATGCTCAATGGTGCTGTTACACTAGGTACGCTTGATGGCGCTAATGTTGAAATAGTGGAACAGGCAGGAGAAGAAAACAATTACATCTTTGGTGCCAAGGTAGAAGAAATTGAAGCAATCAGGAATAGCTATAATTCAGCAGAACTTTACAATAATAATGCTAGAATCAAGAGGGTAGTAGACACCTTGATTGACGGAACCTTTGATGATAATGGAACAGGGATGTTTAGAAACCTGTATGATGCATTGATACATGGTGCACATTGGCATAGGGCAGATAACTATTTCATATTGTATGATTTTGAAGCTTATGTAGATACCAAGCTGAGAGCTATTGCTGATTATAGTGATAGAGCCGCATTTGCAAAGAAGTGTTTTATAAACATGTGCAATGCAGGTAAATTCTCAAGTGACAGAACAATCAAAGAGTACGCACAAGATATATGGCATGTATAAAATTTTAATAGTGATGCGAACTGCTAAGTAACAGCAAGACATATGCTGGCATGTGTAAGCTTGCAGTAGTATTGCTAGCTGTAAAGCAACATTAAGACATACGCTGGCATGTGTAAGATTCAGCTACTATTTCTAGTAGTAAAACAACAGAAAGGCATATGCCGCATATGTTAGATTTAGCTAGTATTTCGAGCTGCTAAGCAGCACCAAGACATATATCGGCATATGTATAAAAACTCCTCCTAAAAGGTAGTATAATCACATAATTCCATTTTTAGGATTTGATTTATTTACTATGGAGGAAAGATAAATGAAAAGAAGAGTATTATCAATATTCGTAATTGCTTCTATGTTTTGTTCAATGCTTTTTTCACTGTCAGGCTGCAGTACAACAAAATCACCTGCTCCCGGCTCATCAGGCTCAGCTGTAAACCTTACTTTATGGGGAGCAGCAGAAGACCAAAAGATGCTTAGTGAGATGGTAGAAAACTTCAGAAAAACTCATACCGACAAGCAGTACAAGGTTACAATCCGTGTTAATGGGGAAGATGCTGCAAAGGATGAAGCACTAAAAGATATTGATATGGCTGCAGACATATTTTCAATAGCTCATGACCAGCTTGGTGCCTTGGTATCAGCTGGAGCTGTATATGAAAACACGAAATATGTTGATAATATCAAGAATGAGCAGATTGAAGGTGCTGTTTCTGCCGCTCAATATGACAACAAGTTTTATGGTTATCCGTTCTCGGCTGAGACTTACTTCTTATACTATGATAAGAGTAAGCTAACAGCTGATGATGTCACTTCCCTCGACAAGATACTTGCAAAGCAGCAGGAAGACGGAGTGGCAAAATTGGGATATGATATGCAGGACGCATACTTTTCAGGGGCATTCTTTATCACAAATGGCTGTGAACTTTTTGGTGCAAATGGCAGCGACAAAAATACAGTAACCTTCAACAACGCTAATGGCCTCGAAGTAGGGAAATGGCTAACCACCCTTAAGGGTAGGGGTGTGATAAATCTTGATGGTGATGTAGCCGGCTCTCAGTTTAAGGCAGGAAAGCTTGCTGCCTATGTATGCGGACCATGGAAGGCTGCTTCTTATAAGGAAGCTCTTGGAGAAAATTATGGTGTTGCCAAGCTTCCAATGATTAATTTTGGAAGTGGGGATAAGGAGTGGAAGTCTTTTGCTGGCTTCAAGATGTACGTTGTAAAATCAACAACAAAATATCCTGAAGAGGCTATGTTACTGGCAAATTATCTTTCAAATGAAGAAAACCAGCTTAAGCGTTTTGCTGATAGAACGCTGTTGCCCACAAATGCAAAGGTAGCCCAACACGAGAGTGTTACTAAGGATCCTACAGTTAAGGCAATCCTTGAGCAGCTACCCAATTGTGTCGCAATGCCTTCAATTCCGCAGATAGGAAGGTTCTGGGACCCAACGGCAGCATTTACGAAAGACGCTTTTGATGGTGCTATAAAGGATAATGATATTCAAGGAAAGCTTGATAGGCTTGTAGAAGATATTAAGAGTTAATTTTAGGATATATAATTTTGGATATATATCAAGCTTAATTTTAGGATAAAAATTTTGGATATATATCAAGACTTAATTTTAGATATCACAACTAAATAATAAAAATTTGATATTATTTTATAATGCGGTGGCAAATGCCACCGCATTATTTTTTTACTATAAGGACATATTAACTTTCATGAATGCTAGGGTTTGATTAATTTGAAAGTGAGGAAGTAATATGTCATTTGAAAAAGATACAAAAAATGGCAGACAACATAGTGATAAACAAGCAAGTGGTCAGCAAGCAAATGCTCAACAAGCAAGTGGCCAACAGCAAAGTGGCCAACTATCAAATGCTCAGCAGCCAATGTCTGACCACTTTACACAAGGAAGCATAAAGAGTTTTTTGGGAGGGTCCACCAATGGCTTTATAGAGTTTTTTAAAACATTCTCTGAAGGTACATTTAGCACTAAAATGTCTTTTTTTATAATGGGTTTTGCTAATCTTGTAAACAAACAGATTATAAAGGGACTTATATACTTATTGATAGAAATATTCTTTATTATATATCTTTTTACCAACGGGATACCTGCAATAATTGGATTAGGTACGCTAGGTACAAAAACTCAGGGGTGGGAATTTGACCCCGGTAGAGGTATTAATGTGCTGGTGCAGGGGCATAACTCCATGCTTATGCTGATTCTAGGAGTAACGGCTATTATACTGAGTATATTATTCATACTTGTATATATAAGCAATATCAAGAGTGCTAGACTGGTACAGCAATTATCCGAGCAGGGTAGGCACATACCTCGTTTTAACGATGACCTGAGGGACCTTATGGATTCACGATTCCATATTACACTTCTAACAGTGCCAATATTAGGAATTGTAATATTTACGATAATACCTCTGATATTTATGATATTGATAGCGTTTACGAATTTTGATGCAAGCCATCAGCCACCAGGTAATCTGTTTACCTGGGTTGGTTTTTTAAACTTTAAGCAGCTGCTCTTTGAGAGCAGTACTCTGTCAAAAACCTTTTTTCCTATTCTTTCGTGGACAACAATTTGGGCCGTTTTAGCGACCTTTTCTAATTACATTTTTGGAATAATAGTTGCGCTACTTATAAACAACAAGGGCATAAAGTTTAAAGAGGGCTGGAGAACAATATTTGTATTAACTATTGCTGTACCACAGTTTGTGTCACTACTTATTATGAGGAATATGCTAAATGACTATGGCCCGGTCAATGAACTATTTTTGAGTTTGGGCTGGATTACACAGAGAATACCTTTTTTGACAGATGCGCTTATGGCTAAGGTATCAGTACTTTTAGTAAACCTATGGATTGGCATTCCTTATACCATGCTGATTACAACGGGTATTTTGATGAATATCCCCGAGGATTTATATGAGGCTGCAAGAGTGGACGGAGCTTCTCCTTATAAAATGTTTGTCAAGATTACACTGCCACAGATATTGTTTGTAACACTGCCATATTTGATTACTCAGTTTATAGGCAATATTAATAACTTTAACGTTATATACCTGCTCACAAATGGGGGACCGACCTCTAGTAGCTATTATTTTGCAGGTAAAACGGACTTGCTAATAACATGGCTTTATAAACTTACTGCAGATAGAAAGGATTACAGCATTGCTTCAACCATTGGGATTATTGTTTTTGTTATTTCTGTAGTTATTTCGTTGATAACCTATACCAACTCCTCATCATATAAAAAGGAGGACGAATTCACATGAAAAGCCGAAAAAACAACAGGGGATTTTGGAAAACTGTTATTTATATAATTTTAACTGTCATGGCCGTACTTTGGATATTACCCATAATATGGGTGATATTGACGTCACTTAGGCTGGAGCAGGGCACTTTTACACCATATTTTATTCCAAAGGGTTTTACTATCGATAATTATGTGAGGCTTTTTACCGATAATACAGTGTTCAGTTTTGCTAGATGGTTTGGAAACACCTTGTTTGTAGCAGTTTGCACTTGTGTCTTGACTACAATTATTACACTGTGTACTGCTTATGTTATATCACGTATACGGTTCAAGATGAGAAGGACGTATATGAATGTTGCACTGGTATTGGGTATGTTTCCGGCATTTATGTCAATGATTGCTGTATATTATGTGCTGAAATCAATAAACCTTACACAAAGTCTGCTTGCTCTGATACTGGTATATTCAGCTACTGGCGGTATCACATTCTATATAGCAAAAGGCTTTTTTGACACAGTTCCTAGAGCACTTGATGAAGCTGCTATGATAGATGGTGCAACCAAATCTCAGACCTTTACCAAGATTATTCTGCCACTTTCCAAACCAATAATAGTATATACGGCGTTAATGGGCTTCATGGCACCATGGATAGACTTCATATTTGCCAAGATTATCATGGGCGATAATTATGAGAAGTACACCGTTGCGGTTGGCTTATATACCATGCTGAACAGGGAGTTTATTGACATTTACTTTACACGTTTCGCTGCTGGTGCCATATGCACAGCTATACCAATAGCTGCACTGTTTATTTATTTGCAGAAGTACTTTGTTGAAGGTATTACAGGGGGAGCAGTGAAGGGGTAGGGATTTTGGGATATGTTGAACTTATTTGAGTATGGGAATTACAAGGCAATAGTATGGTTTTTTTAGTATTTTTGGTGTAATACCACTAAGTGTATATTCTATGCACATTTTATACCAAATAATCTTTTATTGAAAAATTAAATAACAAATTATTGATTAATATACAAATATGTTATAAAATTACATGGAAATTAATATCAATATTATCATACATCTTCATTTTATAAATAACGTGGGGGATTATACATATGAAAATAAAGCTAGCCATATTAGATACTGATCAGAGTTATTTATCTAGAATATCTTCTGTATTAGGAACAAAGTTTGCTGAGAAGTTGGAAATTTACTCTTTTACCGATGAAAAAATGGCACTAGAAGTGTTAACACAATCAAAGTTTGATGTATTGATTGCTAGTGATAATTTTGATATTGACACTAGTAAGATCCCAAAGAGGTGTGGCTTTGCTTATTTTGTAGATTCACCAGGAATTGAAAGCGTTAGGGAACAACGTGCAATCTGCAAATTCCAAAAGGGAGAGCTAATATATAAAGAGGTATTGGGCTTATATTCTGAAAATGTAGCAGATATAACATCAATAAGTATAGAAAATAATAATTCTAGAGTTATTACATTTACTGGAGCTAGTGGTGGAACTGGGATATCTGCTGTTGCTGCTGCTTGTGCTATTTACTTGGCCAAGAGAGGAAAGAATGTACTTTACCTAAACATGGAGTTATGTGGTAGTGCAAATGCTATCTTCAGTGCACCCGGTCAATTCGATTTTAGTGACGTTATTTATGCTGTTAAGAGTAAAAAATCTAATTTAAGTTTAAAATTGGAGAGCACAGTTAAGCAAGATGCAACAGGAGTATATTTTTATGACCCTTGTAGAATTGCATTAGATATGACAGAGATTACTAACGAGGATATCAGAACCCTAATAAATCATTTGGGGCTAGTTGGCACTTACCACTACATATTAATAGATACTGGTTTTAGATTTGATAAAGTGTTTATAGAGTTTATGAAACTTAGCTCAAGGATTGTTTTGGTTTCAGATGGTTCAGAAATATCTGATATGAAGCTTTCGAGGGCATATGCTGCTCTTGCAACTTACGAGCAGCAGCAAGATATACATTTATTATCTAAGTTAGCACTTGTCTACAATAAATTTAGTAATAAGACTGGTATCGCTTGTGAAATTGAAGGAATTAATATATTAGGTGGTGCTCCACGACTTGAACATGCAACATATAGCCAAGTTGTGGATATGCTTTTGAATAAAGAATTTTTAGAAAAAATAGTGGATAGGTGAGCATATGGATTTATCAAAACACGAAAATATCATTAAAGAAATAAAGGCGTATATTTCAGATAATTTACCTTTGAGTAAACTAGATGATGCTCAGCTTGAGGCAGAAATTGAAGATATAGTGCAAAAAAAGTTGACAGATAAGTATTTGCCAATCCAAACTAAGTTGGCCATTGCGCAGCACCTTTATAGCTCAATACGAGGTTTTGGACTACTGGATTCAATAATTTCGGATGATACCATTACAGAGGTTATGATTAATGGTACAGATAGAATATTTATAGAAAAAAGCGGAAGGGTTAGCAGGCTGGATACTAAGTTTGAAAGCCAACGTAGGCTTGAAGATATTATACAAAGGATAGTTGGGTTGGCAGGGCGTGAGGTAAATCAGGCAAATCCTATTGTAGATACAAGGCTTCCAGATGGTTCACGTGTAAATGTTGTTTTGCCCCCTATCGCATTATGTGGCCCGACAATAACAATACGTAAATTTTCAAAGACTCCTATGACCATTGAAAAGTTAATACAGTATGGATCAATTACAGCGGACATAGCAAATAAGTTGGAGCTTTTTGTACGTTCAAAATATAACATTTTTGTTTGTGGTGGAACAGGCTCAGGTAAAACTACCTTCTTAAATGCACTTTCAAACTATATACCAAAGGATGAAAGGGTTATTACTATAGAAGACTCGGCTGAGCTACAAATAGTGGGTGTAGAGAACTTGGTCAATATGGAAACAAGAAGGGCAAATTCTTCAGGGGCAGGGGAGATATCTATTAGAGATTTAATAAAATCCTCATTACGTATGAGACCAGAGAGAATAGTTGTAGGTGAGGTGCGTGGTGGAGAGGCGCTAGATATGTTACAAGCGATGAACACTGGACACGATGGATCTTTATCAACAGGACATGCGAATTCTACACAAGACATGCTTAGTAGGCTTGAGACAATGGTTCTTCAGGCTTCAGGAGCCTTACCACTTGAGGCAATCAGGCAGCAAATTGCTTCCGCACTTGATATTATTATTCATTTATCAAGGTTAAGAGATCATTCTAGGAAGACAATGGAAATTACCGAAGTAGTGGGGTATGAGAATGGTAGAATTATACTAAATCCATTATACGTTTTTGAAGAAGATGAAAACAGTACTTTAGAGAAGGTATCAGGTATGCTCAAAAGAACAGATAATAAACTCATAAATGATTTCAAATTAAAGATGGCAGGCATCAAAGTTGACATATAAGGAGAAGTGATATGGGGATATTTGTTAAAAACAACAGTAAGACAGAAAAAGAACCAGCTTATTATATTTCTGCAATTAATACTCAGACATTGAATTACAAAGTATACTACATGTCCTTTTTAGAAAAATTAGCATACTTCCTATTGGCATTTATTGTAGGTGCGGCGGTAGGGTATCTATTCTATGGCGGCATTGGGAAGGACGAATTTGGGCAGGCCACTTCAACAACTAAATTTTTAAATATTTTTATTCCATGCATCGTGGGGATATTAGCAGGTAAATTGTTTTTACCAATTCGTGTAAATCAAATAAAAGAGAAAAGGATAAGGAATGTAAAGAGGCAATTCAGGGATATGCTTGAAGCACTTACAACATCATTGGGGGCAGGCAAAAATGTCAATGATTCCTTTGTTGCTACTTATGAGGACTTACTAGTTCAATACCCTGAGGAAGCGTATATTATTAGTGAAATACAGCTGATAAATACAGGGGTACAAAATAATATTCCCATAGAAGAATTACTTTGGGATTTTGGAGTAAGAAGCGGTATAGATGATATTCGGAGCTTTGCCAATGTATTTAAAATCAGCTATAGAAAAGGTGGAAATATAAAGGATATTATACGTAATACCAATGATATCCTGAAGGATAAGATGGATATTGTTGAGGACATTGAAACAGTAGTGGCTTCCAATAAAATGGAGCAGACTATTATGATATTTATGCCTATAGGTATTATAGCAATGATAAAGATGATGAGCCCTGAATTTGCCAGTAAATTCACCTCGGCAACAGGAGTAATTTCTACAACCATTGCAGTTGGGTTGTTTTTGCTTGCATATTATGTAGGCAAGCAAATACTGGATATAAAGGTTTAGGGGGAGAGAATATGCACTTGTCTTTATCAAATATAGTGATAATGTCAATAGGAAGCTTTTCACTATTGGTATGGCTAGTTTTTTTCTTATTGGGAAACAAGTATACTTCACTATTCGACAGCTTGACAGAAAAGGATTATCCTCTCAAGGAGATATATGGAACAGGCTATGCTGTGCTAGAGATATTCAAATATAGGTATAAGTCAAAGGGCGACAGACAGCTGAGAAATGAAATTGAAATTCTTTACGGTGAAAAATATGCTGAATACTATCTGAGGGTTACTCATGCACAAAAACTAACCTTAGCAATGACTCTATTTGTATTTTCCTTTGTTTTTTATGGATTATCAGGTGAGGTAGCTGTACTACTTATCATTATCATGTTTTCTGGACTTGCTTACTATTACTATGGGAGTATGCCTAGCAAAAAGATACATAAGAGATCAGATGAGATGCTACATGATTTCACGGAGGTAGTTTCAAAACTGGCACTACTGACAAATGCTGGCATGATATTGAAAGAGGCGTGGGAAAGCGTTGCTCAGGACGGAGATTCTAGTGCCCTATATACCGAGATGAGGCTTTCTGTAGAACAGATGAACAATGGTATGGCTGAAGTGGAGGCACTTCACCAATTTGGCAATCGATGTATGATACCAGAAATAAAAAAACTTACTTCTTCTCTAGTACAGGGTGTTACAAAGGGCAATAGTGAGTTGTCTATTATACTTCAGGAACAGAGTAAGGAGGTTTGGGGAAATAGGAAGCAAATTGTTAAAAGGCAGGGTGAAAAAGCTGCCAGTAAGCTACTTCTACCAATGTGTATAATGTTTATCGGTATTCTTATCATGATTGTGATTCCTATATTTACAAATTTAGGCATATAACAATAATCAAAAACATTGAGAGGAGGTGAAAATATGACATATATACAGGTTATGGCTACATATGTAAGGGCAAAACTGGGCAAAGCATTGTCTAATGAAAAGGGAGAGGTAAATATTATAGCTATTGTTGTTTTGATAGGAATAGCTGTAATTTTGGCACTAGTTTTTAAAGATAGAATTGGCATATTACTTAATACTTTATTAAATACGATTGAAATTAAAGCTAAAAATGCTGCCGGAGCCTAGGGATAATCAATAGTAACAAAAGCGGGTCAAAACCCGCTTTTGATACTGATCAAGTTAGATATAAGATGAGAAAAGAAAAATTATTTAGAGGTTACCAATATGAAACCTTTCAAAAGTGATCAGGGCCTTGTAATTATAGAGGCAACCATTGTATTTCCAGTAATGTTTTTTATATTATTTTTTCTAATAATTTTTGGGAATGTTTTTTATGAAAAGTCTCAAATAGATTCGTGTGTGGTCAAATATGCAGTACTGGGGTCACAATACTGTTCAGACCCAATGTTATTGACTATAGAGAAAACGGGTAAGGTGCCAGGGGATGTTGATGTACAACCATACAGATATATTTTTGGTGGAATGAATGATATTGAAGATGATATTGCCAAAAGGGCAAGTGATGATATTAAGTCGGTGTTCAGTTTGTTTAAGGGTATGCAACCTACAATAGTCAATGGAAGCACTGATATAGCACATTTTAATAACTTTGTGCTTTATTCAACCTTCTCAGTTGAGGTAAAAAGCCAGATAAAGTTTCCAATTAGGTTTTTAGGAGAAGACACTCCTCCTGTTTTAAACTTTTCATCTAGGGCAGAGGTACCAATTGGAGATACAGCAGAATTTATAAGAAACACTGATATGGTGCTAGACTATATGAATGGAAGTAAAATTTTAAATAATATTGCAGGTTGCTTCAAAAAGATAAATGACTTTATTACACAGGGTGAACAATTTAAAAAGTAGAATGAGAGGTGAAAGCATATGAGATTTTTTGAGAGGTCAAAGGGCGCTATTTCAATTTTTCTGGTAATTATACTAGTTCCTATGTTAACTGTATCCTCACTGTTTGTTGATATTAGCAGAGTTGAACTTGCGAGGTCGGTTGCAGCTTCAGCTGGCGATTTGACTATGAATACTGCTTTGACAAACTATGACACTATGCTCAAGGACTTATATGGACTTTTTGCTACTGCTCAGGATAAGGAGGACCTCTTTGGTAAGCTAGAGGATTATTATAGAACTTGTATAGTGTCAGCAGGTATTGGCAATCAGGATGCAGACACATATGTTGACCAAATAATCTCTTCACTAAAAGGTGTATCAGATAGCTCATCTGCCGATTTGCTTAGAATGGAGCTTGTAGACTTCTCTACTACCCCGATAGATGGTGCAAACTTGGCTAACGCAACTTTAATGAAAAGTCAGATTGTAAATTTTATGAAATATAGAGCTCCTATTGATACTGGACTTAGCTTCATCAGCTCTCTTAAAAGCTTTACAACACTTAGTAAGCAAACCGAATTGGTAGATTGCAGAACTAAATACTATGAAGAGCAACAGGATGTAATGGAGGACTGCAAAAAAACCTGGGATGAAATAGTAAAATATAATAATAATGAAATGGCAAAAGGGGCAGAAAAATATTTTGAGAATTTAAGAAATGATTTGGCAAGCTTTGAAACAAATTACAATGCCATTGCAAAAAAGATAATAATGGACCTATACGATACTCAGAGCTTTGTTAGTATACCTGTTTCCGATACTGATGTAAATAGCGCATTAAATAGTAGCGGCTCTGGTACATATACAACGTCTCAAAAGGATAGTGCAAAACAAAGCTGTGATAGTGCATATTCAGAAGTAGCTAAAAGTTTGGCAGAATTAGAAGCATTATACAACTATTCCGGACCTAGTTCTGATTATGGTTTGCAATATTTGGTACAGGTAAATAGAAAAGACTTACTCAAAAATTATGAGAATGCAGTAAAGGACTATTATGAGAAGTATAAAATTGCAACCTATGCTATGCAAAATCCACATAAGAATCCCCCTCCAGACGATTCTGAGGAAGGAACTCCTGATACGCCAGACTTTACCCCCGAATCTACAAAGAGCTACGACGATAATAAGACTGCAGTAGCTAAAAAGTTTAGTGAAATATATGGGAGGTTTAAAACTCTCTCAGATAGTGCTACTAAGGAGAGTAATTATTCAGAAACAGACAATAAACTTAAAGAAATGAATAAAAAATTTATTGCATATAAAGACACACTTACTAGTGCAAAAAGCTTTATAGATGCTGCAATAGAATCTCTTACAGATGTTCTTGATGCTGTAAAGCCAGGGGGAGACCTAGATGAGAAAAAGAATGATTGGTCGGAGGCTACCAAACAGGAGGGGTTAGAAGGTAGCTCTATGGCAAAACAAGACACGGCAGAAATTCGAGATTTGTCTACTTATTTAAAAGAAAGTGCGGTAAGTGCCCTTAAAGAGAGGTTAGAAAAAATTTCCACAAATCTTGGTGACATATTATCCGAAATGGAAAAATATGAGTTCTATGGTAAAAAGCTTTATGAGATAAAAGACTATAATTACCTAAAAAAGCTTATGGGGGACGTGATAGGGGATACCAATCTCAAAGCAGTCCCAATAAAAAAGAGTTTAATGGATCAAAAGGTTAATGAGTGGACTTTGGGTAAATTTGTAAAGGGAGATATAAAGGGGAGCTGGACGGACTACCTTAAATACTTTGCAAATCTGCACGGGACGGAAAAATTAAATTTTTATGCCTTTTTATTTACACACTTTGGTAGTTCAGATACAACTAGCAAGGATAAATCAGGAGATGATGAGGTTGAAAATATAAAAAAATCAGCTAATGATGAAGCAAATGAAAAGGTAAAGAGTGCAGAGAAAGGAAATAGTATTTCGACAGAAAAAACAGACATAGCGGGCAAAGACAATCTTCCGTCAACAGAAGCGGGTAAAACTGCAGAGACTCCCAGTAATTCAACAGACGGTAATATCGAGAACACCTCAAAATCGTTAAGCGGTATGTTCGCTGCATTAGGCTCAAAACTGAAGGATTTGGCAGTAGACCTAAGAGATGACATATATATTTCAGAATATGTAATGGGCATGTTTAGCTATGACACAATTGAAAATGAGTGCAAGAAAAAACTGGAGGGAAAGGGTGAGGCAGTACCAAATCCGCTAGTACTTAGTACACTTACGAAGAATCCAATATCAAAGGAGAATAATTTTGCGTATGGCAGAGAGGTAGAATACATTATCTATGGTGGCGATAATAATGGAAATGTAATAAAAGCCTATGCTTCAATATTTGGAATTAGATTGGCATTTAATCTCGTTTACGCTTTTACTGATTCATCTATCAGAGATGGTGCATTCGCCGTAGCAACACCAATATCAGCCGCCACACTAGGAATTGTACCTGTACCCCTGATACAGGCTGCTATAATAATTGGTCTGGCACTGGCAGAATCAGGTCTTGATATAAACGACCTCAGGAATGGTGACACAGTTCCGCTCTTTAAGAATAAAAAATCCTGGAGAATGAGCTTTGAAGGCTTAATGGGCGAGTTAGCATCACAAGGGAAAGTTGTAGTAAGTAAATTTGGCGGCTATATTGTAGATGAAGCAGCAAATAAGCTCAATGAAATGCTAGATATGACAGATGAGGAGTTAAATGATTATATACAAAAGAATGGAAAAGAGGTAGAAGAAGCATTAAAGGATTCATTTAACTCTATGGTGGGTAGACATGCGGAAAGTGCCATTCAAAAGTTGACCACTTTGGCAAATAACGCCATAGAGGAGCAAAAGCTAAAAACAAAGACAGATGATAATAGTCTGGATGAAATGGTGGAAAATGTAGAAAAAGGTCTGAACGCTTGGCTTGCTGAGGAGGCCAAGGCAGGAACAAATGACCTTGCCTATGCGGCAAAGGAAGCTGCTGTCTTGGCATTAACGGACAATAATGGAGGACTTATATCACAATATATTGTTGTACTAAAGGATGCACTTGGGAAGCCTGAAGCAGCTGTAAGTAAAGTTGCAACAAGTTTGCAGGAAGAAATAAAGGTAATAAGGGATGCTATTAATGAAAAGGTTACTAGTGCAGCTGATAAAATTACTGCTTACAAGACCGATTTAATTGATAGCGCAAAGAAGTCTGTAAACGAAGGTGCTGAAAGTCTTAAAAACACTATCACCGAAAAATTGAGTGGGAGTGTTGCAGGAGCAGGCAAGAGGGACGAAACAGGCGTAGCATCACTGCTGTCCTTCCGCTATAGTGACTATTTGCAGCTGTTTTTAGTTATAGGGCTTCTGGTAAACCAGGACGCAGTGCTGCTAAGAACGGCAGATGTTGTGCAATGTAATATGCAGCTTCAGAAGGAAGACTTCAACATGAAGAACTCTGTGGTATATGTAGAGACTACCGCCACGGTGCAGGTGAAGCCTCTATTGCTGGCATTGCCACTATTTGAAGGCATAGAAAAGAACCCTAAGGACAATACCAACTGGTATACCATTAAATATAAGGGAATAAAGGGATATTGAGAGGAGAAAACAAACATGAAAAAACTAACAATAACAATAGCGGCAATGCTGCTAATAACATCACTCACAGCCTGCTCGGGGAGTTCAGGAAGCTCTGATAGTACCGGTGTTGCAACCACAGAGGCAAGTACCAGCACACAAGCTGAGAAAACAGTAGCTGAAAGCTCCAAGGTCATAGAGCCCATAAAGGATGAGGATTTATTGACAATAAGATTTCCTATAGTTAAAAAATATGTGGATGGACCTAGATGGCAAATAGTAGAAAACGGGTATACGGAGTTTTTTAACATAAACGATAGAAAGTTTATAGCTCTAACTACAAATCAAGAACTATCTGTAAATAAACCCAGCGAGGTACTGGATGCTTTGCTAAAGACTTTTCAGCAGGGTGCAGAAACAATGTGTGGTGCAAAGGATGTTATAAAGTATGACATAAAGGATACAAAGGAGATGACCATAAATGGAAATGATTATGTGAGATATCAAGGCTACATAGTTGGTGAAGGCAGTCAAAAGAAGATGTACAACTGTTACTTTGTAGGCTATACATTTATATGTGAAAAGGATGGAAAAAATGTACCCTGTCAGATGATAGGAGCAGTAGTATCAGATGAGCAGGAGCAAAGCGACATAGATGAGATAACCAAGTACACCGATGCAATGGTATACACCATTAGGAACACGAGGGATAAACAGTAATTGCTGGTTGAGAAGAGTTTTCTAAGACAATAGGGTTTAAACATCTGAACTTAGAAAGCGTTTTCTATAAATTGCGGGTTATTAACATCTGAATTTCAGAAACAAGAAATTCTTTAGGAGAAAACAAACATGAAAAAAATAGTAATAACAATAGCGGCTATGCTGCTAATAACATCACTCACAGCTTGCTCGGGGAGCTCTGGAGATTCTGATAGTACCAGTGTTGCATCAACAACAGGGGCAAGTACCAGCACACAAGCTGAGAAAACAGTAGCTGCTGAAAGCACTAAGGTAACAGAGCCCATAAAGGACGAGGACTTATTAACAACAAAATTTCCTTTAGTTAAAAAATATGTTGATGGACCTAGTTGGCAAATAGTTGAAAAGGGTGGTACCAATTTTTATAACATAAATGACAAAAAGTTTATAGCGTTAACTGCAAACTATAAACTTTCAATAAATAAGCCCAGTGAGATATTGGATACTTTGCTAAAGACTTTTCAGCAGGGTGCAGAAACAATGTGTGGTGCAAAGAAGGTTATAAAGTATGACATAAAGGATACAAAGGAGATGACCATAAATGGAACTGATTATGTGAGATATCAAGGCTACATAGTTGGTGAAGGTAGTCAAAAGAAGATGTACAACTGTTACTTTGTAGGCTATACCTTTATTTGTGAAGAAGGTGGAAAAAAGATACCTTGTCAAATGATAGGGGCAGTAGTATCGGATGAGCAGGAGCAAAGCGATATAGATGAGATAACTAAGTATACTGATGCAATGGTATACACCATTAGGAACACGAGGGAGATACAGTAATTGTTGGTTGAGAAGAGTTTTTCTAAGACAATAGGGTTTTAGACATCTGAATTTCAGAAACAAGAAATTCTTTAGGAGAAAACAAACATGAAAAAAATAGTAATAACAATAGCGGCAATGCTGCTAATAACATCACTCACAGCTTGCTCGGGGAGCTCTGGAGATTCTGATAGTACCAGTGTTGCAACAACCACAGAGGCAAGTACCAGCAAGCAAGCGGAGAATACAGTAGCGGCTGAAAGCACTAAGGGAACAGAGCCCATAAAGGATGGGGACTTATTGACCACGACATTTCCAATAGTTGAAAAATATGTGGACGGACCTGGGTGGCAAATAATTGAAAAGGGCTATACTCGATTCTATAACATAAACGATAGAAAGTTTATATCACTGACAACAAACCGTAAGCTTTCAGTAAATAAACCTAGCGAGGTGCTGGATACTTTGCTAACGACTTTTCAGCAGGGTGCAGAAACAATGTGTGGAGGAAAGAATGTAATAAAGTATGACATAAAGGATACAAAGGAGATGACCATAAATGGAACTGATTATGTGAGATATCAAGGCTACATAGTTGGTGAAGGCAGTCAAAAGAAGATGTACAACTGTTTCTTTGTAGGCTATACCTTTATTGTAGAAAAGAATGGGAAAAATGTACCTTGTCAGATGATAGGAGCAGTAGTGTCAGATGAGCAGGAGCAAAGCGATATAGATGAGATAACCAAGTACACCGATGCAATGGTATACACCATTAGGAACACGAGGGAGATACAGTAATTGATGGTCAAGAAAAGTTTTCTAAGACAATAGGGTTTAAACATCTGAATTTAGAAAGCACTTTCTAAAATTTGCGGGATCAACATCTGAATTTCAGAATAAAGAAATTCTTTAGGAGAAAACAAACATGAAAAAAATATTAATAACAATAGCGGCAATGCTGCTAATAACATCACTAACAGCATGCTCGGGGAGCTCTGGAGAATCAGATAGTACCAGTGTTGCAACCACAGAGGCAAGTTCCAGCAAAAAAGCGGAGAAAACATTAGCTGCTGAAAGCACCAAGGTAACAGAGGCAACAAAAAATACTG